>JAJYSZ010000107.1 GCA_021793315.1 Bacillota bacterium
AGTTCAAGGCGATTGCCCAAGGCAAGGAGCCGATGGCGGGCCTCTTCACCCTTCTCGCCACGCCAGGCCTGCGCCTCGGACGCACGAACCCTGCCACCGATCCCCAGGGCCAGGCCTTCTACCTGATGGTGCAGCTTGCCCAGAAGGTCTACCACCTGCCAGCCGGCACGGCCCAGCGCATCCTCGGCGCTTGGGACAATCCCCAGCAGGTGTTCTCGGAGGAAGGCCTGCCGACGCAGCTCCAGGCTGGCGGGCTCGATGCCGCGTCGGCATTCCTGCCCCAGGCTCGCCAGCTGCACCTGAGCTACATCGTGCTGCCGCCGGAACTCGACTTTGCGAACCCCGCAGACCTGCCGCTCTACGCATCCGTCTCGATGACCATCCCTGGGACCGGGACCGTGCATGGGCAGCTCTCGCTGCTGGCGCTGACGGTCATGAAAGGGAAGCACGCGGCCGCCGGCGACGCGTTTGCACGCTTCATCCTGGCGAAATCACAGCGACACCTCTGGCTGAGCCAGGGCTACGAACTGATCCCGCCCGTCTTCTGGGGCAAGAAGAGCGCAATTCCCGAGGGCCTGCCAAGATGATCTGCCCGCCGAAAAACGGCGACCTCTAACGCAGTTTCACGGCGGTGCCGTAGGCGACGACCTCGGTCATCGTCTGTCCGATCTCCGAGGAGTCGAAGCGCATCGCTATGACCGCGTCGCCGCCGACTTTGCCGGCGTTCTCGAGCATGCGATCCACCGCCTGCCGGCGGGTGTCCTCCAGAAGCCTCGTGTACTCGTGGATCTCGCCGCCACCAAGGCTGCGCAGGCTTGCGAGAATGTTGCCGCCGAGCCCCTGACTGCGCACCACGACGCCGAACACCGTGCCAAGCGTTTCCTCGATCTCCCGCCCCGCGATCTCGAACGCCGTCGTCACAACCATCGCCATCTGCAAAACCTCCGATCGTGATCGGCCACCGCCGCGCAAAGAGCCGGCCGCGGTGTAAGCGAGCCCACCCTGCCGACACCGAGGCCAATCCGCCTCTTCTCGCTCGTCGTGCTTGCGCTCTCGCCAGCAGGGAACTGCCGGCGAGAGCGCCTGCTTTTCAGGCTGGCCGACTCGGCGCGCGCCCAGCGGACCCGACTTGGCCGAGCGCAGGTTTGCGCACCCTCTCCTCGCCCGCACCGCGCCCGCAGCTTGCATGGCCCTTCCCACAGGTGCCGGCATTCGGCATGCCCGTGCATGAGTCCTCGTCGGCACGCCATTTGGGCAGAGTGTTCAGAAGGCGCTCGAAGGCGCGCGCCCTCGGCCGGCCGCACGGTCTGACCTCCCTGAAGGCACCCGTCGTCCACGGTCCGTCGACGGCGCTCAGCCAACGCGGGGCCACCCGGATCCCAGGCCGAGGCTCCCCGCCGTCGCGTCCGTCGCCTGTGACCGGATCGCCTGGCCGATTGGCCGAGGTACCTTGCCACAAGGCCCCGGCTGGGTTCCAATGTAGCCAGCCGAAGCCAAGGAGGAGTCCATGATGCAGGCGTTCCGCTACATCCTGGTCGGTGGCGGCATGGCCGCGGCAGCAGCCGCGGAGGGAATCCGCCAGCACGACCCTCAGGGCACGATCGGCCTCTTCAGCCAGGACCGCTATCCGCCGTACAGTCGCCCGCCGCTCTCGAAGGGACTCTGGCGCGGCAAGCGCCTCGAGACGATCTGGCGTTACAAGGATCCCGCAGAACTTGGCATCACCGAGCACCTGACCGAAACCGTGGCGGCGATCGAGCCGTCGGCGCACCGCATCCGCCTAGCCGACGGCCGGTCCTTCGGCTACGACCGGCTTCTGCTGGCCACGGGCGGCGAGCCGCGGCGGCTGCCGGGCGACCCCGCAGGCGTCCACTACCTGCGCAGCCTCGACAACTATCTGGCGCTCTTCCGCCTGGCGCGCGGCGAGCGCTTCGCCGTCGTAGGCGGCGGCTTCATCGGCGCCGAGATCGCTGCCGCGCTGCGAGATCAGGACAAGGAAGTGCACATGGTCTTCCCCGAAGCCGCCATCCTGGAGAGGCTCCTGCCCGAAGATCTCGCGCAGGCCGTGACGGGCTACTACCGCGACAAGGGTGTCGGCGTCGCGTCCGGCCTGGGCGTGCGGGCTGTGCGCCAGGCGGACGGCCAGGTATCCCTCAGCCTTAGCGACGGCAGCGAGCTTACGGTAGACGCGGTCGTCGCAGGCCTGGGCGTGCAGCCGCGCACCGAGCTTGCGGAGGCAGCCGGCCTCTATGTCCAGGACGGTGTCGTCGTGGACCGCTTCGGGCGCACGAGCGACAAGGACATCTACGCCGCCGGCGACATCGCGCGCATCCCGGTCCCAGCCCTGAGCACCAGCCTCCGTGTCGAACACGAGGACAACGCCGTCCGCCGCGGACGCCTGGCCGGCGCAAACATGGCCGGTGCTGGCGAGGAGGCGCTGGATGCGCCCCTCTTCTACTCGGATCTCTTCGACCTTGGCTTCGAAGCCGTCGGCATCTTGGACAGCAAACTCGAGACGTTTGCCGAGTGGGCCGAGCCCTACCGCCGCGGCGTCGTCTACTACCATCAGGACCGCCAGGTGCGCGGCGTGCTCAACTGGAACGTCTGGGACCAGGTGCCCACGGCCAGGGCCGCGCTCGGCACCGCCTTCGCGCGCCCCGAAGACCTGAAGGGCCGCGTGCCGCTCGGCTAGCAGCTGGGGCCCGCCTTCATCGCCCGCCTCGACTCCGTGATCAGGCGGTCGGCGCGCTCGAAGGTGGCGTAGGCGTACGCCCAGTGCCAGAGCACCACGACCCGGTTATCGAAGCCGATCAGGTAGAGGATGTGCACGAAAAGCCACGCAAGCCAGGCAGGGAACCCCGTCAGGCGCAGACCGCGGATGTCAGCGACGGCTGCCCGGCGGCCGATCGTCGCGAGCGCGCCGCGATCATGATAGCTGAACGGCTGGGTCGGCTGGCCAGCGATGCGCCGGATGATGTTCCGGGCGGCCAGCCGGCCTTCCTGCATCGCGACAGGGGCCAGACCGGGCAGAGGCTTGCCGCCGGGGCCGCTTACGAACGCGAGGTCCCCGACGACGAACACCTCCGGGTGGCCTGGCAACGAGAGATCCGGCAGGACCTCGATCCGGCCCGCCCGGTCCGCCGGCCAGCCGAGCGCGCGTCCGAGGGGCGATGCCTCGACGCCGGCCGCCCAGATCACCGTCCGGCTGGCGATCCATTCGCGGCCCAGGCGCACGCCATCTGGCGACACGTCCGACACTGGCGTTCCGAGGCGCACCTCGACGCCCATCGCCGTGAGCGCCGCCATCGCGCTCGCGCTCAGTTCAGGCGGTAAACCCGGCAGGACCCGTGGACCGGCCTCGATCAGGATGACCCGCGACGAAGCGGGGTCAATGCGGCGGAAGTCCCGGCGCAGGGTACGGCGCGCAATCTCGGCGATCGCCCCGGCCAGCTCGACGCCGGTCGGTCCGCCACCGATTACGACGAAGTCCAGTAAGGCCGGCAGCCGCCCGGGATCCGTGCAGCGCTCGGCCTCTTCGTACGCCAGGTAGATGCGCCGCCGAATGTCGAGCGCATCCTCGAGCGTCTTCAGACCAGGCGCCGCGGCCTCCCAGTCGTCATGCCCGAAGTAGGCGTGACGGGCGCCGGTTGCGACGACCAGATAGTCGTACGGAATGCGGCCGTCCGCGTGCACCACCTCTTGGCGCTCCAGGTCGATCTGCTCGACCTCCTCCAGCAGGACGGCCGCGTTGGCCTGGCCGCGCAGGACGCGCCGGATCGGCGCCGCGACCTCGCCCGGCGCGAGACCGCCCGTCGCCACCTGATACAGAAGCGGCTGGAACAGGTGGTAGTTGTTGCGATCGCAGAGCGTGACGCTAGCCCACGCGTGGCGCAGGGTTTTGGCCGCCTCAAGGCCGCCGAAACCGCCGCCAACCACGACGACGCGCGGTTCACTCCGGGACATCGGAATCCGCCTCCCCCAGTTGCAGAAAACGCCCCAGGCTTCCCGCCCCGGGGCGTTTCCATGCGTGGGGTCTACTTGTGCAGCTTGCGCACGAGTCCGCCGAGCGGATCCCAGTAGACGTCCGCGACACGCTCCTTGAGCGGGATGATACCGTTGTCGGTAATGTCGATCCCCTGCGGACAGACGACGGTGCAGCACTTCGTGATGTTGCACATGCCGACGCCCGCCGCGCCCTTCAACAGCTCCAGCCGGTCGCCGGTATCGAGCGGGTGCATCTCGAGCTCGGCGATGCGGATCATGAGGCGCGGGCCCCAGTAGCGGTCCTTGGCGTCGTGGTCGCGCAGCACATGGCAGATGTTCTGGCAGAGGAAGCACTCGATGCAGTTGCGGAACTCCTGGATGCGGTCGACGTCCCGCTGCTGCAGCGTGAACGGCGCCTTGATCGCGGGCTGAAAGGCAGGTACCTGCCTAAGCTTTTCATAGTTCCAGGAGACGTCCGTGACAAGGTCCTTGATCACAGGGAAGCTGTGCATCGGGCGCACGTGGATGACCTCGCCGACGTAGTCGTCGACGCGAGTCTTGCACAGGAGCTTCGGCGAACCGTTGATCTCGGCACTGCACGAGCCGCAGTGGGCGGCCTTGCAGTTCCATCGCACAGCGAGATCCGGCGCGTCGTGGGCCTGGATGAAGTGCAGTGCGTCAAGCACGACCATGCCGGTCTGCATCGGCACCTTGAACTCGACTTCCTGGCCGCCGCTCTTGTCGCCGCGGTATACGCTGAGGGTGATCTCGTCAGGCATGGCCGACTACTCCTTCCTGGCCGAATTCGCGAGGCCCGGAGCCACGCCGCGCTTGAACAGTGCGGCCAACTCCTCGGGCATCTGCGGCACGGGCTCGGGGCGCACCTCGATGCCATGATCCGTAAGGCGCTGTACGTAGTTGACCCTGCCCTGGTCTTCCATCTCGTCGGGGAAGTCCGTGCGCCACTGGGCGCCGCGGCTCTCCTTGCGCGCGATGGCGCCGCGCAGGATCGCCTCGCTGAGGAGCGTCATGTTCTGCACGTCGAAGACTCCGTGCCAGCCCGGGTTGAACTGGCGCGAACCCTTGGCCTGCATGTGCTCCGTGCGCTCGCGCAACTCCTGCATCTTCTGCAGACCGGCCTCGAGGCTGGGGCCGTTGCGCTCGATGCCAACGTGGTTGGCCATGATCTCCTGAAGCTCCTCGTGCAGCCTGTACGGGTTCTCCCCTTCGGTGCGCGCGAGCGGCGCGAGCACGCGCTGCATCTCGGCCTGCACCTCGGCCCCGTCGATCTTCGGCATCTTGGCGTTCTTGGCGTACTCCATGGCTCCGGCGCCGGCGCGGCGGCCGAACACGAGGATGTCGGAGAGGGAGTTGCCGCCCAGACGGTTCGCACCGTGAAGTCCCGCGGCGCACTCGCCGGCGGCGAACAGGCCAGGTACGCTCGTGGCGCCGGTCTGCGCCTCGACGCGCAGGCCGCCCATCGTGTAGTGGATCGTGGGTGCCACTTCGAAGTGAGACTTCGTGATGTCGACGTCAGCCAAGGAGAGCAGCTGCTCGTACATGCCCGGCAGCTTGCGCTTGATGAACGCGGCTCCCTTGTGGGTGATATCGAGCCAGGCCCCGCCGTGCGGCGTGCCACGGCCCGCCTTGACCTCCTTGTAAATGCCGCGGGCTACGACGTCGCGCGAGGAGAGCTCCTTGCGCGCGGGATCGTACTTCTCCATGAAGCGCTCGCCCTCGGAGTTGAAGAGGAGCCCGCCCTCGCCGCGCACGCCCTCGGTCACCAGAATGCCGCGAGCGCCGGGCGGCCACGTCATGCCGGTCGGGTGGAACTGGACCATCTCCATGTCGGCGAGCTCCGCGCCGGCGCGGAAGGCGAGCGCGGCGCCGTCGCCGGTGCTCTCCCAGGAGTTCGAGGTCACCTTGTAGGCCTTCCCCCAGCCGCCCGTGGCGATCACGACAGCCTTGGCGGTGAAGACGGCAAAGCGGCCGTCGTCACGATAGTACGCGATGCAACCCGCGACGCGGTCCTGGTCCTTGAAGAGCTTGGTGGCGGTGATCTCCTGGAAGACGTCGACATCGAGCGTCATGAGCTTCTGTTCAAGGGTGCGGATGAGCTCCTTGCCGGTGCGGTCGCCGACGTGCGCAAGGCGTCGGAAGGTGTGCGCGCCAAACGGACGCTGCATGATCTTGCCTTCCGGCGTGCGATCGAATACGGCACCCCAATACTCCAGCTCGAGCACCCGGTCAGGCGACTCCTTGGCGTGGATTTCCGCCATGCGGTAGTCGCTGACGAAGTGCCCGGAGCGCATGGTGTCGTAGAAGTGCGTCTCCCAGCCGTCCTGAGGGTCGACGTTGCCCAGCGCGGCGGCGACACCGCCCTCCGCCATCACCGTGTGCGCCTTGCCGAGCAGAGACTTGCCCAGGACCGCCGTCTTGAGCCCGCCTTCGGCGGCCTCGATCGCGGCCCTCAAGCCTGCTCCGCCCGCTCCGATCACCAGTACGTCGTACTCGTGGTACGCGATGTCCTCGCTCATCAGAAAAACCTCACATCGTGGATTACGCCGTTCATCAGGAGCCGGATGTACACGTCCGTAAACCAGACGAAGAACATCGAGACCCAGGCGTAGGTGCCGTGGTTCTCATTCCAGGTGGACACGCGGTTCCACCACTTGTAACGCGTCGTCGGACGGCCGTCCGAGCACGAGAACTTCTGCGAGCCGCCGCCGATCAGGTGCCGGAAGGCGTGGCAGGAGAACGTGTAGGCCGTCAGCAGGGAGACGTTGATGAGCATGATGATCGAACCGAGGCCGATGCCGAAGTGGCCGTTGAAAATGAAGGCCTGGACGGCGTCGATCCAGAGGAATACGAGCACGATGACCGCCACGTACCAGAACCAGCGGTGCAGGTTCGCCCAGTTGAACGGGAAGCGCGTCTCGCCGAAGTAGTACTTGCGGGACTCAGGCACCGCGCAGGAGACCGGGTCGTGGAAGAAGCCGCGGTAGATCTCCTTGCGGTAGTAATAGCATGTCGCACGGAACAGAAGCGGCGACCAAAGCACCCAGATGGCCGGCAGAACCTTGATGCCCCAGGACTCCGTAGGCGAGAAAAATGGCGAAAGATAATTGTGGAATTGGCCGCTCGACTGAAAGAAGACAAGCCATAGGGTGTACAGGCCAAAGAGCCCCAGTGCCACGACCGTAAAGGTCGGCTCCACCCAGTAGGGCAGGGAGTGGGACTTGCGTTTGGTCGGCTGCAGCGATTCCGCAGTTTGCGCCACCGATCGTCCTCCTCGCTCGGGAAAGCTTACTCTATGCCGTGCGCTGACGCGGTCGAACAAACGCAAGAAAGTCAGCCGCGCCGTGGCGCTACAGGTCCTCGGCCAGACGGATGCCCAGCCTTTGGGCCAACAACGCCAGTATAGCGCAGACGTTTATCCAGCGCATGGCCAGTCTGTGCCCAATTTGCTATGCAGCGACGATGTCTGGATAGCCCATGTCAGTCTGGGACCAAAGTCACACGGGTGACATAAGAAATGGCAACAGGTTCGCTGGGAGGGCTCGACCTTGGCCGACCTCGCCACAAGCCTGACCCGCCTCTTCGTCCTGGCCTACATGTCGCAGACCGTCTCGCAGATCGGTGAACGTCTGGTGCCGCCAGGGGTGCTGAGCCAGCGCGCCCGGGACAGTCTCGGCGAATGGATTTCCACAGTGGCTGGGGTCGGTCTTACGTTTGCGGCGGACGCCGATATCCTTGCGGACCTCGGGCTGCCCTTCCAACCCGCGATCATCGGCGTGCTGCTGACAGGTCTGATCGTCGGCCAGGGCGGACGCTTCCTGACGAACTGGGTCGCGGGCTTGCCCAAAGGCGGGCACGGCGGCTCTTCCAGGTCCCAGCGCGGCGCGGGCGGCAGTCCTTGAAAGCTTGGTTCAGTCGACCGCAAGCACGACCTTGCCGAAGTGGCCGCGTCCCTCCAGATGCCTGTGGGCCTGCGCCGCGTCCGCCAGCGGAAAGACTCGATCGACGACGGGCCTTAGGACGCCCGAGGCAACATGCGGCATCAGTGCGAGGAGTTCCGCACGCGACCCCATGTAGGAGCCCAGGACCTGCAGTTGCCTGCTGAAGATGTAGCGGATGTCGGTCTCGCCGAACGGGCCCGTCGTCGCGCCGCAAGTGACGAGGCGGCCGCCCGGCGTAAGGCTGCGCAGGCTCTCGGGCCACGTGATCTGCCCGATGTGCTCGACGACGATGTCCACACCACGCCGCCCCGTCAGCCGCCGCACCTCGAGGTGGATGGGACGCTTGCCATGGTCGATCGCTTCGTCGGCGCCGAGCTCACGGGCCCGTCGCAGCTTTCCCTCGCCCGATGCGGTCGCGATGACCCGAGCACCGTAGAGCTTGGCGATCTGGATCGCCGCACTCCCGATGCCGGAGCCGGCCCCGAGCACCAGAACCGTCTGGCCGGGCGACACGCCACCGAGGGTCACGAGCATGTGCCAGGCCGTAAGAAAGACAAGTCCGATGGCGCTTGCCCCAACGTAGTCCATGCCTTCCGGCATCGGTACGAGATTCTCGGCGGGCGCCTTCACGTACTCCGCATGCGTGCCCGCAATCTCATAGCCGAGGATCCGATAGGTCCGGCAGAAGGTCTCGCGCCCCGCTAGGCACTCCTCGCAGCGCCCGCAGCCGTAGCCCGGGTTCAAAAGTACCCGCTGGCCGAGAAGCTCCCCGGGGACGCCGGCCCCCACGAAAGCCACCTCACCGGCGGCGTCATTGCCGAGAATGTGCGGCATCTTGGGCGGGGTGTGCCCGGGAAGCCCCGCACGGCTCCATAGGTCGAGGTGGCTGAGGGACGCCGCGTGCACCCGCACCAGCACCTCCCCGGGGCCCGGCTCCGGGCGTGGCGCCTCCTCGAAGCGCAGGACATCCGGGCCGCCGTGCTCGTACATCCGCACCGCCTTCAACGCGGAAGACCTCCATTCAACTCGATGCCGTGCCCAGGCATGATCATGTCCTGGGCCTGCTCCGCCACACCTGCAGAAAGCGGTTCAGCGCATCGCGCCGCGCCTCGATCTCTTCCGCCTCTTGGCGCAGCCAGGTGTTGCCCCCCGCCGTGATCCGATAGACGCGCACAGGCTGACCGGCAGCCAACGGCGCCCAGTTCGATTGCAGCGCGCCCTGTTCCTCCATGGTGCGGAGCAGGCGGTAGACTCGCCCGCTGTCCACCGTCCAGCCGACAGGATGCAGGCCGTGGAGACGTTCGATGAGTGACCCTCCGTGATCGGGCTGCTGCGCAATCAGAAGCAGC
>JAJYSZ010000108.1 GCA_021793315.1 Bacillota bacterium
GCGCTCAATATTCCCCGCAAGACCGTGATGCGGCGTCTCATCCTGCGCGAAGGCGTGCGGGCTGACGGACGCCGGCTTGACGAGATCCGGCCGATTTCGGTCGAGGTCTCGGTGCTGCCGCGCACGCACGGCTCGGGCCTCTTCACGCGCGGCCAGACGCAGGTCATGACGACCTGCACCTTGGGCGCCATCTCGGACATGCAGCGCCTCGACGACATCGGTTCGGATGAGTCCAAGCGCTACATCCACCACTACAACTTCCCGCCGTTCTCCACGGGCGAGACCCGCCCGCTGCGCGCCCCGAGCCGCCGCTCGATCGGCCACGGTGCCCTCGCGGAGCGCTCGCTGCTGCCCATGATCCCGCCCGAGGCGCAGTTCCCCTACACGATCCGCCTCGTCTCCGAGGTGCTGGAGTCGAACGGCTCCACCTCGATGGCTTCGGTCTGCGGTTCGACTCTCTCCCTGATGGACGCGGGCGTGCCGATCGAGGCTCCGGTGGCTGGCGTCGCGATGGGACTCGTCAAGGAAGGCGACGAGGTCGCGGTCCTGACGGACATCCAGGGGCTCGAGGACGAACTCGGCGACATGGACTTCAAGGTGGCCGGCACGGCCGATGGCATCAACGCCATTCAGATGGACATCAAGATCTCTGGCCTCGATTGGGCCATCCTCGAGCGGGCGCTCGAGCAGGCGCGCAAGGGGCGTCTCTTCATCCTGGGCAAGATGCTCGACGTCATTGCCGAGCCGCGCCAGGAGATGTCGCCGCACGCGCCGCGCATCACCGTGCTGCACATCAACCCCGACAAGATCCGCGAGGTGATCGGACCAGGCGGCAAGATGATCAACAAGATCATCGACGAGACGAAGGTCGGCCAGAAGAAGGTCGAAATCGACATTCACGACGACGGCACGATCTACGTCGCCGCCGCGAACGCGGACATGGCCCAGCAGGCCATCAACCGCATCCAGGGCATCGTCAAGGAGCCGGAGGTGGGCGAGGTCTATCACGGCCGCGTGACGCGGCTCATGAACTTCGGCGCCTTTGTCGAGATCCTGCCTGGCAAGGAGGGTCTCGTCCACATCTCGCAGCTGGCGCTCGACCGCGTCGGCAAGGTGGAGGATGTGGTGCAGGTCGGTGACGAACTCGACGTGAAGGTCGTCGAGATCGACCACATGGGGCGGCTCAACCTGTCGCACAAGGCGCTGCTGACGCGCTGAACCGCTGCCCGAAGGAGGGAGCCGGATGACAGCGTTTCTGTGGGTTGCTGCGATCGCAACGGTGGTCGTGGGCGCAATCCTTGCGGGCCAGCTCGGCAGGAAGTACGCTGCCAAGCATCGGCCGTACGCGCTGTGGTGGACGGTGTCGTTCGCAATCGCCACGCTTGCCGCTCTGACGCAGCTCATCGCCTTTGCGCAGGGCGGCTTCGCCGGCTGGGACTACCGCAGCTACATCGTCCTCTCTGCCGCCGTTCCCGGGTTCATGGGCGCCGGAACGATCTACCTGATCTGGCGGCGCTTCGGCCACTGGTTCCTGGGCGCCATCGGTCTCTTCACCCTGGTGGGCCTGATCGGCGCCATCGGTACCCCGCTGCACACGGGACTTTTGCAGAACGTCCTTCAGGCGTCCGCCAGGGTCTCGAACGTGGCACCGTCGGCCCTCGTGGTGACGGCCTACATCGTGCTGGGCAGCGTGGGCGGAGCCGCGCTGATCCTTGGAGCGCTCTATTCCTGGCTGCGCTCGCGTCAGTCGTACAACCTGCTGATCGCGCTCGGCGGCCTCGTCTTTGTCGTGGCTGATACAAGTGCGGGCCTCGGATCCGGACTGCTCTTCTTCCCCGGACAGATCATCGGCATGCTGCTCCTCTACTTCGGCGTGGCCGGCAGTAACGAGGTGCCGCGCCGACAGGAGGTCTCGCGCAGCGCCTGAGCGCTACGCCCTGATCCAGCCGCCGTCCCCTGGGGACGGCGGCTTTCCTGTCTCGCCTGGCGGCTTTGGGCACGCTACGCCAGGGGAGGGATGGACGATGCTGGCTATGCTCGCGCACCTCTGGCTTCTGGCGGCCCACCTTCCGGAACTGAGGGAGGTTCCGACCACTCGCCCTGTCATCGCACTCACGGTGAATGTCGTTTGGGGCAGCGAATACGTGCCGCCGATCGTGAACGCCCTCAAGGCCCAGGGGGCGCGCGCCACCTTCTTTCTTGGCGGCCAGTGGGCCGACAAGCACCCGGATCTCGCGCGCATGCTGCGCGGGGCGGGTATGGAGATCGGCAGTCACGGCGACGGCCACCGCCATGTGGGCAGCCTGGGCGTCGCGGAGAACGTGCGCGAGATCGCGATGGCCGACGAGAAGATCGCACGGGCGACCGGCACGCACCCGACACTCTATGCCCCTGCTTACGGCGAGCTCAGCCCCGCGGTCTTCGAGGCGGCCAAGCAGGAAGGCGTGCGCGTCGTCATGTGGAGCATCGACACGATCGACTGGCGGACCTGGCATACCCCCGAAATCATCAAGTCGCGCGTGCTCTCGCGCCTGAAGCCCGGCGCCATCGTGCTGATGCATCCGACCGACCGCACGGCCGCGGCCCTGCCGGAACTGCTGAAGGAACTCAAGGCACGCGGCTACCAGGTGGTCGGCGTGCAGGAGCTCTTGAACGCGGCAGGACGCCAGGCGCCGACAGGCGAAAGAGGAGGCATGAGCAGGCACACGAAGATTGCTTGAGGCTGAGCGGTTACCATCAGGTCTCCAACTGCTGGTCGAGGAGGCGCCCTGGCTGCAGGGCGTCTCGCTTGGCCTGTTCGTGCGGGCTGGCGTGGTGGACGAGCCCGAGGGTGGGGCAGGCATCGCCCATCTCCTCGAGCATCTCGTCTTCCGCGGCACGCAAAAGTATGCGGGCGACGAGCTGAGCGCCCGCATCGACGAGGATGGCGGCGAGCTCAACGCCTATACGACCAAGGAGTACACCTGTCTTTGGGGGCGGACCTTGCCGCAGGGTCTCGAGAGCTTCCTCGAGATGCTCGCGGAGCTCTTCCTGCGGCCGCGTCTCACGACGCGCGACCTCCGCCGCGAAGTCGATGTCATCGCCGAGGAGTATCAGCTCTGGCTGCAGAGCCCCGAAGAGTATGTCTGCGACCTTCTTGAGGCGGAAGTCTTTGCCGGAGGGCCGTTGGCCCGTTCGGTGCTCGGCGAGCCAAGCGAGCTCGCCGGGATCGACGTGCGGGCGGTGCGCTCCTTCCACGCGCGGCACTGGCGGCTCGACGGGGCGGTGCTCGCCGTTGCCGGTCCCGTCCGACTCGAAGAGGTCCGCCGCGCTGCGACGTCGCTTTTTCCGCCCCAGGCGCCTGCCCCGGTGACGCGGCGCCGGGGCAGGCGCCCGGGGCCGCCAGTCTGGCCGGCCGAAGCCAAGGCGGCGCAGGTCCACGTGGCCGTCGGGGGTCCTGCGCGCAGGCTCGGCGACCCGCTGCTGGCGGCGCAGGAGATGCTGGTGCAGGAGTTCGGCGGCGGGCCAAACGCGCGCCTCTTCACGCGCCTGCGGGAGGAGCTCGCCCTTTCCTACGGCGTCTACAGTTACGACACGGCGTACCGGACCGGCGGTCTCTGGGGCGCCTATGCGGATCTGCCCGAGGATGCCCTGCGCGAGGGCCTTGTGGCGATCCGCGAGGAGGCTTGTCGCCTGCGGCGCGCCCGCTGGCGATCTGAGGACGTCGCGCGGCTGAGGCGCTCCGCCGTGGGTTCTTTCCTGCTCTCGCTCGACTCGCCGTTTGCGCGCGTGGAGCGTGCGGCCCTGCAGATTCTGCAGCTTGGCCAAACCGAAAGCATCGAGGAGGAACTCGCGCGCCTGCAGGCGCTGCAGGGCCTTGCCTTGCGGCGTGAATCCGAGTCCATTCTGGAGCCGGCCACCTGGCGCATTGTCGTGCTGCACCCGGAGCGGGGCCTGTTCCACGGCTCGTTTGCCAGCGTGCTTGAGGGGGCATAGGGAGATGCGCGAAGTGATAGTCCGCCTGCTTCGCCCGTCGGGCCGCCTGCCGCATCAGGCCTCGCCCGATGCGGCAGGCTACGATGTCTTTGCCGCCGACGACGTGGTGGTGCCGGCGCGGGGGCGTGCCTTGGTGCCTACGGCGATCGCGCTCGGTCTGCCTCGCGACTGTGAGGCACAGGTGCGCCCGCGTTCCGGGCTCGCCCTGCACGAGGGCATCTCGGCGCATTTCGGCACCATCGACCCGGACTATCGCGGCGAACTCATGGTGCTGCTCTGGAGCCATCGCGACACCGACTACACGGTGAAGGCCGGCGAGCGCGTCGCGCAGATTGTGCTGGCGCCGATCGTGCGTGCAACGTTTCGCGAAGGGGAGCTCGACGATACCGCGCGCGGCGAGGGAGGCTTCGGGCACACCGGACGCTGAAGCGCATGGTCATGCCCCGGACAGCATAGGCTCTTCGCGGAGGGGACGAGGCATGCGCCTTTCGGAACTGCACAGCCGCGAGATCATCAACCTTTACGACGGTGCGCGCGTTGGTCTCGTCGGGGACACGGAGATCCTCTTCGACCCCGAGACAGGGGAGATCCAGGAACTGCTGCTGCCGGCGCGCGGCGGCCTGTGGCAGCGACGTCGCTCGCTTGCGATCCCCTGGGAGGCCGTGCGCCGGATCGGACCGGAGGTCATGATCGTCGACGTCGAGTCGCCGAAGCTCAGGGATTGATCGCCCAGACCCCGGGGATGGTACTCCTGGGGGTGGATGAGCGATGGCTCACACGTTGGTAGCGGCGTTTCAGAATCAGGAGCGGGCGCGCGAGGCTGTAAAGCAGCTCGAAGCGCAGGGTTTCAGCGATGAGAACGTGTCCCTGATCACGCCTGACGACAGGCACGGGCGACACGACGACGACCACGGCGGCCGTCAGGACTCCGCGATGGACGGCACGGCTTGGGGGGCGGGCGTCGGAGGTGCGGCCGGCCTGCTCGCGGCTGCCGGTGCGATCGCCATTCCAGGCATTGGTCCCCTGATCGCCGCGGGACCGCTGGCTGCCGCGCTGACCGGCGCGACGGCGGGCGGCCTTGCGGGCGCCTTCATGGACATGGGCATCCCGGCGGCCAGCACCAAGCGGTATGAGGATGAGCTGCGGCACGGCCACTCCGTCGTGACGGTACAGGGCGACGGCGAGAAGATGGAGACGGCACGCAGCGTGGTGCAGGCACAGGGCGCGCACGACGTGGAGATGGACTGAACGCGAGCGCGATCGCGGGCCGGCCCTCCGGGGCCGGCCCGCTTTTGTCTGCCGCACCCAAGGCCGGGTGGACGCATACCATGTCGCCGGACCCGGGGAGGTGGCAGCGTGGCATCCGATCTCACGGGAGTGCGGGTGGGCATCATCGGCGGCGACCGGCGCGAGCTCGAGGTGGCACGGATCTTTTCCGCCCATGGCATGGACGTGCGTGCCGTCTGCCTGCCGTGGCCCGACGATGTGCAGTATCTGGCGCACAGGCTCGAAGACGTCCTGGGGTGGGCTGATCTGCTGCTGGCGCCGGTGGGTGGCGTGGATCGATTCGGACAGGTGGCCTACGTGATCGTGCCCGGCGACGTGCCCCCGCCGCGGCTGACGGCGGAGACGCTGAGGGGCGTCAAACTCGGTACGCCGCTCTTCATCGGCGCGGCGACGCAGGCCCTGCGGCAGGCCTGTGCCACCTATGGGGTGACGCTCGTGGAGTTCCGCGAGAGCGACGAGTTCGCCTGGCGCAACGCCGTGCCGACCGCGGAAGGCGCCATCCAGCTGGCGATCCAGCATACCGAGCACACGCTGCACGGCAGCCGCATCCTGGTGCTCGGGTTCGGCCGCAGCGGCACCGTCCTCGCACGGACCCTGCGCGGGCTGGGCGCGGACATCACGGTCTGCGCCAGGGGCTCCGTCGACATTGCCCGGGCCTACGCGCTCGGCGTCCATCCCTATCGCATGGAAGACCTCAATGAACTGGCGGCCAAAGCGGAGGTGGTGTTCAACACCATTCCTGCACCGGTGCTCTCGTCCGAGGTTCTGCGCTGCATGGCACCCGGCAGCGTGATCATCGACATCGCGTCGGCCCCGGGCGGCACCGACTTCGCGGTAGCCAAGCAGCTTGGCATCCAGGCCTACCTGGCACCTGGCCTGCCCGGCATCACGGCGCCGCGCACCGCCGGCCGCATCGTGGCGGACACCGTCCTGAGCCTATGGCGCGACATGCACGAAACCGCGGATCTCTAGGGCAGGAGCAGAAGCTTGCCCAGATCCCCGACGCTTGCGGCGGTCCGATGCGGCATGGCCTCACGCAGCCGCTGAGGATCGCCGTAGCCATATAGCACGGCGATGGCCGTAAGGCCATGGTGGCGCGCCGCCTCGACGTCGACGGGGTGATCGCCGATCATGGCCGCAGCGGCGCGCTCGGCGTCTGTGAGTCCTTCGACGGCAAGGCCAAGCACGTCGCGCTTGGTGGATATCAGGCCGCTCAGGTCGGCACCGAAGACGTCATAGAAGTGTCGGCGCAGGTCGAAGTGTTCCAAGATGCGCTCCGCGAGCAAAAGCGGCTTCGATGTGGCGACGGCCATGCGCACGCCGAGACCGCGAAGCTCCGCGAGCAGGGGGGGGATCTCTGGAAACACCTTGTTCTCGAAGATGCCCTGATGCTCGAAACGCTCGCGGTAGTACGCGACCGCCTGCCTTGCCTTGGCAAGGTCCAGGGCATAGAACTCCTGGAACGAAGTGAGCAGCGGCGGGCCGATGAACGGCGTCAGGGCGTCGAGGTCCGGGGCGGGGATGCCGAGGCGCCCGAGTGCGTGCTGGACGGACTTGGTGATGCCCTCCTTGGGATCTGTGAGGGTGCCATCGAGGTCCCAGAAGAGCAGGGGATGGCGTGGGTGCATCGGTGTCCTCCTGTCGGCGGCAACCGCCTTTTGATGCGTCAGGCCGAAAAGCTGCCTGCTTCCACCGTCGGCGCTGAGGCGAGCGCCGGCAGGGGGGAGCGCAGCAGCCAGAAGATGCCGAACAGGGCGAAGAGGGCTGCGAGGAAGAGCGCGCCGCGCACGGCGAGGGGGCCTGCCAGCAGGCCGCCGCCGAATGCCCCTATCGCCCCGAGGACGTTCCCCAGCAGGCGCTGGGAGCCGCTGACGCGCCCAAGCCAGGCGCCGGGCGTCACGGACTGGCGCAGCACAGCTTCGCCGAAGCCGAACAGCGTCTGGGCGAGGTCCCCGAGGAGCTGAGCCACGAGCAGGAAGAGAAAGCCGAGCAGGGGGGCGGCTGGCGCCAGCGGCACAAGGAGCGTCAGGACGCCGAAGCCGAGGAGCCCGTAGATCGTGGCGCGGCCCAGGCCGAGGCGGCGTGCGGCGTACGGGGCTGCAAGTCCCCCAAGCAGTGCGCCTACGCCGCCGCCCGTGATCAGCATGCCGATCGCGAAGGCCGAAAGATGCAGGTCCCTGAGGGCGTAGAAGGCGTAGAGCGCGTCGAAGATGCCACCGCACAGGCTCAGGAGCGCGGAGGCCACGGCCAGCGGGCGCAGCAAGGGATGGCGCCAGAGGGCCAAAAAACCGTCCCGGATGGCCAGGCGCACCTGCTGTCGGATGCGATCCGGCTCAGGCTCGGGGCTATGCAGCTGCAGGAGGGTGGCCGCTGAGGCGAGGTAGGAGACGGCGTCGCTGAGAATGGTCAGAGGTCCGCCGAGGAACTGGATCAGGATGCCCATCAGCGCCGGTCCGCCCGTCTCGCCGATGGCGCTGGCCACCGAGAGCGCGGCATTGGCGGGCTCGAGCTGCTGGCGACCCACGAGGCCCGGCAGCCAAGCCTGGTCCGCGACGTCGAAGAGCGTATTGAGCGCCGCCACGACGCAGAAGGCGAGGAGCAGCTGCCAGAACTGCAGGAGGCCTGCAAAGGCGAGCAGGGTGAGCAGCGTCAGGGCGGCCGCGCGCAGAAGATCCGCGGCGATCAGCACCGGGCGGCGCCGCCTGCGGTCGACCAGCACCCCCGAGAGCGGCGCGGCGACGAGCGCTACGACATAGGAGAGTCCGGCAAGCCAGCTGAGGTCTTGCGCGGTCGCGTGCAGCAGCAGAACCGCGATGATCGGCAGGCCCTCCCGCGTGACGCGGGAGCCCAGCTCGCTCACGGTGCGGCCGGCGAGAAAGGTGCGGAAGCTGCGGTCCGAAACGGATGTGGTCGGAGAATTGGGCATGATGCCTCAAGGCTACCACACCGGCTCCCAAGGCGGCGCAAAACACGCCCGCGGATGTGCTTTCCGCCACGCCTCGGCTAGAATGGAGACCACTTGGGGGCCGCCTTAGGGCCGCGGGGGGGAGCGCTCTGGCTTCGCATATCGCGCTTGTGCGCGGCATCAACGTCAACGGGCGGCGCATGATCCCGATGGCCAGGTTGAGGGAACTGGCCGCCGGGCTCGGTTACCGTCGCGTCGGGAGCTACATCCAGACCGGCAACCTCCTCCTGGAAAGCCCCCTCGGGCCGGACGCGGTGCGCCGCCAGTTGGAGGCTGCCCTCCGCGAGACCTTCGGTTGCGACGTGGCGGTGGCGGTGCGGTCGCCGAAGGATCTGGAGCGGGTGCTGGCCCTGTGTCCCTACCAGCCCGGGCAGAACGAGGTGGTCTACGTGGCGTTCGCCGTCACGCCCCCCGCACCCGAACGCCTGGCCGCGGCAGGCGTGCCAGCCTGCGGCGACTGCTGTACGTTGGAGCCGACGGAGGTGTACATCCTCTACCGTCACGGCGTGCACGGATCGCCGCTCTCGAACGCCTTTTTCGAACGTGCCCTGGGCGTCCCCATGACGTCGCGCAACCTGCGCACGGTGCAAAAGCTGGTGGAACTCGCGAGGCGGCACGTCGACGGGTCTGGGGGGCCGTGACGCCGCACCCCGGATCCCAGGGAAGTCCGCCAGGGCAATTTCTGGTACCATGCCGGTAGGTGAGGGGGTGTCCCGGTGCCCAAGGACA
>JAJYSZ010000109.1 GCA_021793315.1 Bacillota bacterium
GGTAGGGCGTTGCCACGAGCTCGTTGGCCTTCGGCACGAGAAGGGTCGAAAAGAGGTCAGGGTGGATGTCCTTGAGTGAGCGTCGCAGCCAGACGTAGAAGAAGTCAGAAAGGTCTGCGTAGCCGATGTTGTCGTAGTAGGGGGGGGCCGTTGAGACCGCAGCACGGCTGACAAGGCTCTGAGGAAGTGCGGCATCCGCTTGCGAAATGGTGATCGCGGGTGCGGAGCAGCATTGTGGAGTAAGGAATTGGGTTAAGGGGCGAGTTAACATAACTCCCAATATCTGAGCAAGGTACTGGGTTAATAGACAAAGAACTCCTCTAACCGGCCTACCAACCTAGCAAGTCTCCGTAGGCCGAGGAGAGGAGCCATCATCAAGGTACCCAGCCGTGGCAGCGATGACAAGAGTGTTATCGATCTGATCATACGCGAGGTCCAGGACATCACGCGGGGATGGGCTCAGGGCGAGATCAAGCAGGTGGCCGAGCAGGACATGGACGGGATGGAGCAGTCGGTGCAGTTTTTGCTGCGCCTGCTGGGAGGAGCGGTCATGGGGACACTTGCCGAGGCGAGCGTGGCGCGTCATGGGGCGACCCGACCGGATTGCCCGCGCTGCGGGCGGACTATGCGCCTCGTCGAGCAGCGGCGTGGGCGGGAGATGCGTGGCCTGGTCGGTGACTTCGTCTATGGTCGCCCTTACTACCAATGCCGCGCATGCGGCGGCGGACTCGCGCCGGACGACGAGCGGCTGGGCGTCGGCAGCGTCGGCTACACGCCCGCTCTCAGCCGCGTGGCGGCGATGACGGTGACGGAGGTCCCTTTCGAGCGGGCAGCGCGGAACCTGTCCGAGACCTTGGGCACGACGTTCGCCGAGGCTGAGATCTATCGCGTTGTCGAGGCCCTCGGCGTGGTGGCCGAAGCCGAGATCCAGGTGGATATGGCCATACCTGAGGCGAACCCCGCAACCCCTACCGGGGACACGCTGCTCATTGGGGTGGACGGCACCACGAGCTTCATCGACGGCGACTGGCACGAGGTGAAGGTGGGCGTCGTGGGGATGCTCGGGCCGGAGCTGCAGCATGATGCAGAGACCGGGCGTGACCTGCTCAAGGTCTCGGACCCGCGCTACTGCGCGGCCGTCGCGACCGAGGCCGGCGAGTTCTTCCCACGCGTGGCGCTGCTTGCCCGTCAGGCGGGCTTTGGCCATCCCGAACTGCGCCGCGTCGTCTGTCTCGGCGATGGCGGTCGCTGGATTTGGAACCGCATGTCCGTCTTCCGCCAGGACGGCGTAGAGCACATCGAGATACTGGACTACATGCACGCGAGCGAACACGTCTGGCAGGTGGCGGATGCCTTCTTCGGCGAAGGCACCCTCGATGCGCACGCCTGGGTGGGCCCCGTCCTCCAGGACCTGCTGAAACAGGGCCCGACCCCGCTCATGGACGCCCTCGGCAAACTTCGACCGCGCTCTGCGAGACAGAAGCGGGAACTGCAGAACGCGAAAGACTACTTCACCGCGAACCGTGACCGCATGCGCTATCCCAACTTCGTTGCCCAGCAGCTTCCCGTTGGTTCCGGCGTCGTCGAAGCCACCTGTCGCACACTCGTCTGCCAGCGCACCAAGGGTGCCGGCATGCGATGGACGAGGGCCGGAGCGCAGGCCATCCTCAACTTGCGTTGCCTCCACCTTTCTCACCCTGACCGCTGGCGTAGCTTCTTCGCACGCCACCCGTTACGAAGGACGCCCCGTCTCGCCGAACTTAGGCAGCCCCAAACCCAGGCCGCTTAGGATTGGAACGTATTGCCACCACAGATCTGCACCGCACCCGTGATCGCTTGATATGATGTGGCTTTGCCGACTGCAATCAAGCCCTTGACCGTGTTGTCCAAACACACCTTGAACGATCCCGACGAACTGCTAAAGGGATTAGACTCTGCGTAGTCCCACACCATAGAGATAGCCTGTCGACTGAACAACTGTCTGGGACATTGGGCGATAGGCTCCCATCTACATAAGCTATTATTGAGGTCTGCTAGTTTGTCTACCGCCAGTGCTAGATAGGTGGCGATCGCATCGGCGTAGGCCTGGGCGCCGTGACCGCCCTCGGCGAGGGGGAGGCCGTGTTTCGCCATGCCAGCGGCGCGGGCGTCGTTCAGCACTTCCTCGCGGGCCTTAAGGATGAGGTCGGAGAAGGTCGTGAGGGTGACGAGCTGGCGCGAGGTGAAGAGGTCGGCATAACGTTTCATTCCGTAACCTTGCACACGGAAACCCAAGGCTTGTTCGGGAAGCTCACCTTCCGGGGTGTATAGGGGCTGTGCTTGAAGCGCGATGGTGTGCTGGACCTCATCTGGGGCGCAGTACACCCGACCCCTGGGCCCTTCCGCGACGACGGCCAGAAGTCGTTCTCCGAGCCGGCCTGCCTTGCCCTCAGTGCGGATGTACTCCAGAGGGATCGGCTCACCCGTGATGATGCAACGTGCGCCCCTGCGGTCCACCGTCCCCTTGGGCGCGCCTGTGCCCTGCCGCACCTCGAAGAGGTACGTCCCCGCCGCCCGATCCACCACCGGATCGACCCAGGCCTCGTGTCCCTTGCGGCTCGAGAGCACGAAGGACCGCACGAGCGGCACATGCGCTCCCTTGAGCGCTGGGTTGGGGCTCGCCACCGTACGCGCCCACAGCCAGGCGATGACGGTCGCTTGGCCGCCTCCCTGCTCCTGTAGTAGCTGTATGGTGGGGTAGAGTTTCCCGATCTTCTCCCACGCCTGCTGGCGCATCCAGTCGCCGTAGTAGCGGATGTCCTCAGCGAGCCCTGCAGCGCCGGGAGAGGACTCCGTGATCCTTCCCTGCTGCCCCTGCTTCGGATGGACCGGCAGTTGGCCGCGAAAGCGCGGCGGGATTTCGACGAGGGCTTTCGTCAGAAGTACTGCGACTGGATTGAGGTCGCTGCCGATCGCGGAGAGCCCCAGACGCTGCGCCTCGAGCGGGATCGTGCCGCCGCCGCAGAAAGGGTCGAACACAGGGGGCGGGTTGCCGCCGGTGCTCCTCTGGATCTCACGCGCTGCGCGATCCAGCACCGCCGGGTTATTGGAATTCTCCCACTTCACGAGCTCCCGGATGATCTCGAAGAGCCGCTCGCGCTCCTGCGTCTGCGCCGCATCGGTCGGGAACTCCTCCGGGTGGCTGGATGGATCATCGACGAGCTGTGCGAAGAGGACGGCACGCGCGGCAGAAAGCGGTCGGCGAGCCCACCATATGTGCAGAGTGCTCGGGTGCCCGTGCCGGATGGACTTCTCGCGCTTCGACGCGTCATTGATCTCCTTGAGCGGCAGCGCGACCTCGATCAGCTTCCTCGTCTGCACCAAACGGTAGCACTCCCTTGCGCCAAAGCTCGGCCCACTTGAAGTTGACGCTCGCCTCGGCAAATCCGGGCTCGCGGTCGAACGCATTGCGCACGTAGCGCACCTCGGGTGACCCCTGCCCCTCCGGGTGCACCGACACGAGGGCGAGGATGAAGTCCTCGGGCCTGTTGAGCGCGGTGCGGATTTCGTTCGCCGTCACGGTCACGGTCTCGGCCCCGGCGATCCGCCCCTTGACCTCGAGGAAGCGCAGGCGCCCGCGCCCGAGGCGGGACTCGACGTCGTAGCCCCGGTTCTCGCGGCTGACGTCCACGGGCTCATGACCGAGGGCCTTCTCCGCGGCCATCACGGCAACCATCGCCACCTGCTCGACGCGCTTCGTCTCATGCGCGAAGGTGGTCGGATCTGCGGCGACGCCCATTCCTCGCAACTGCGTGAGGACGCCCTCGGAGACAACGAGTGCCGCGCCAAGCACTCTCGGTGTTTGGGCAGCGAGGAACTCCTCGGCCTTGAGGTCTGCCTCCCGCTCCTTGAGGCGAAGCTGCAGATCGTCGGCACGGCGGCGGGCCATCTCGGCATTCAAGCTGCGCGCGGTCTTGCCGGCCTGCTCGCGCAGGGCGAGATCGTGCGCGCGGTGGTCCCAGTAGTTCATCTCTTTCGTGAGCCGGTCCCGCACCGCCTGCCAGACCTTCCGGAGGCGCTGCCGCCGCTCCTCGCGCAGGTGCTGCAGGCGCTCCGGCAGCATGGTCTCGGCGGCGTAGGCGACGGCCCCCTGCTCAATATTCTGTGCCAGCGAGGGATCTGCGAGGAGGCCCTGCAGGAGGGTTTGCTCCTCCTCCGTCGGCGGGCGCAGGTCGAGGTAGGGCGCCGCACCCCCAGGCCGCAGCGTCCCGTCCTGCGTTCGGACCGCGAAGCGTAGCTCCTGATGGACGAGGCGCCGCCGGCCATCCTCTCCGGCGCGTCCGCCCAGGATGCTCTGCTCAAGGTACAGGAGCACCTCCGGCGACGGCGCATCGCCCGGCGCGACGAGTACCGCGCCCTGGCGCAGGAGCGGCCGGTAGCTCTCGACCACGAGGTCGAGCGTCGCCTGGAGGAGAGGATGACCGGGGGCAATCAGCTCGGCTTCCGGCGCGCCCGCCAGGCGCATGCGCTCCTTCTCGAAGGTCACGCGCTCGTAGCGCTCGAGCACGGCGGCACCGCTGCCGATCAGCCGGTCGCGGCGGCGGATCTCGAGCGGCACGTGGGTGATCTCGTAGCGGCCCGCTTCGCGGGGACGGATGCTGCCGCCAAGGTGCTGGAAGCCCGCGCGGAAGAAGGCGGAGACGTAGTGCGGCTGCAGCCGTTGCGCTGAGGCGCGCTCCATCTCCTCGCGAACCCGCTCGACCTGCGAGCGGTCCATGACGTCGTGGCTGAGGGCCCGCTCCTCCATCAAGGTGAGCAGGGTCTCGTGCTCGAAGGCCTGCGCCACCCGCTCGCGCAGGCGATCCCGCACGTCCGGCCGTTCACCGTAGCGGATCGCCTCGAGCATGAGCTCCCGCAGCTCCTTGCCGCTCAGGGCCTTGCCCAGAACGTCGAAGACGCCGCTCCCCAGGGCTTCGCGCTCCGCCTCGAGCTTCTTCAGAAGGGTGAGGTACACTTCGCCCTCGCGGGTATCCTCGGCGACCAGGTTCCAGAGGTGGCAGACCTCGGTCTGGCCGATGCGGTGGATGCGGCCAAAGCGCTGCTCGATGCGGTTCGGGTTCCACGGCAGGTCGTAGTTGACCATGAGGTGCGCCCGCTGCAGGTTGATGCCCTCGCCAGCGGCATCGGTCGCGACAAGGATGTGCACCTCCTTGTCCTGCAGGAAGCGCTCCTGGATCGCCCGCCGCTCCTCGCGCGCAGTGCCGCCGTCGATCGACACGACGGCCTCGGGCCGGCCGAGCAGGGTGCGGATCTCCCGCACGAGGTACTGGAGTGTATCGCGGTGCTCCGTGAACACGACGAGCTTGCGCCGCGCGCCCGTCGGATCGAACATCGCCGTGTGGTCCTGCAGGAGCTTTCGGAGCTCGTCCCACTTGCGGTCTTCGCCGCTCTGGCGCAGGCGCAGCGCCATCGCCTCGAGTGAGCCGAGCGTCTCGATCTCCGCCGCGAGTTCGGCGATGGTGCGGGCGGCGGTCGCCTGGTCGGCGATCTCCTCCTGCGTCACTTCGAGCTCACCGCCGGGGAGGTCGTCCTCGATCTCGTCGATGTCCTCGTCGTCGAGGGAGCGGCCCGCCTCGTGCAGGCACGCCTGGGCCTCCGCCCCTTGTGCCTGCATGCGCTCCTCGCGCAGACGTCGCTCGAGCCGCTCCCGCCGACGTTTGAGGGACTGGTAGATGGCCTCGGGCGACGAGGCGAGGCGGCGCTGCAGGATGGTGAGCGCGAAGCCGACGGTGCCGCGCCGGCCGCCGTTTTCGAGGGCCTCGGCGCGGTTAAACTCCTCGCGCACGTAGTCCGTGACCGCCTTGTAGAGCGCGGCCTCGGCGTCGGAGAGCTCGTAGCTCACGGTGGTGGCGATGCGCTCCGGGAAGAGGTGTGTGCCGTCGAAGCGGTACATGTCCTCCTTGACGGTGCGGCGCATAAGGTCCGAGACGTCGGAGACGTGCACGCCGTCGCGAAAGCGTCCCTCGAAGCGGTCGCCGTCGAGGAGGGCCATGAAGAGTTGGAAGTCCTCCTCCTTGCCGTTGTGCGGCGTCGCGGTGAGCAGGAGGAAGTTGCGGGCGATGCGCGAGAGGAGCTTCCCCAGCTTGTAGCGCTTGGTCTCCTTCACTTCGCCGCCAAAGAAGGAGGCGGACATCTTGTGCGCCTCGTCGACGATCACGAGGTCCCAGTCGCTGCGCTCGAGCTTCGCCTGCAGGTCTTCGTCCCGGCTCAGCTTGTCGAGCCGCGCGACGAGCAGGGGATGCTCCGCCACGATGCGCTCGAGCGGCAGGTCTGCGAGCAGCTCCTTGGAGAGGGTGTCGAAGCGCAGGCCGAACTTGTCCCAGAGCTCGTCCCGCCACTGATCGGCAAGGGCGCCCGGGCAGACCACGAGGCAGCGGCGCAGGTCCCCGCGCAGCATGAGCTCCTTGATCAGGAGCCCGGCCATGATCGTCTTGCCGGCGCCGGGGTCGTCCGCAAGGAGGAAGCGCAAGGGCTGGCGTCCCAGCATCTCACCGTAGACCGCGACGATCTGGTGCGGCAGGGGCTCGATCAGCGAGGAGTAGACGGCGAGGTGGGGGTCGAAGAGGTGGGCCAGGTGGATGCGCAGGGCCTCGGACGCGAGCCGGAAGTGCTCCGGGTCCGCATCGAACGCAAAGGCGCGTGCGGCGGACACAGGCTCTAGCCTATTGGCCTCTTCTGCGAAGACGAGTTGATGGTCGACGCGACCCGTCTCGTCGCGATAGGTCAGGTCGATGGTGGTGGAGCCGAGGTGCTCCACCTGCACGACCGTCACGGTGCCGCTGGGCGTCAGGCCGCGCAGGACAAGGCCGGGTACAATGTTTTCAAGTCGCATGCGAGATCTGCGTCCTTCGCACTCGATAGTCTTTGTCGGCCATAATGCGTAAGGAGCAGTCGACGCGCCCCTTGCCGCGACGTCTGGCCCGACGGCTGACCACTTCGATGGCGCCGTCGGGCTCCTCGCGAAGTATATGCGCCTCCGTCCAACCCCGGCGGTACAGGGCAGGGTCGATCAGTTTCGGCCGCGTATCGGTCTCGTCCAAGCTCATTCGCCGGCCTCCAAGTGCGTCAAAACCCTTGCGTCACTATTTCATGACACAAGTTGGCACTTCCTGCCTGCCGCAGGGCAGAACAGACGGAAGCCCAGTCAAGACTCGGAAGGAGCAACGCTGCGGCTACTGGAACAGGAATGCCAAGGAACCATGAATCTGAGCCCTTGGCGTCTCCGGAAAGGGCGATGCTGCGGGTGGTACCCCGATACCCTCGAAATCTCTGCTTATAGACTGGTGTGGGGAGGACTGGAGCTTGCGAAATGACGAAGCGCTATCATGGCCGCGACGCAGGGCAACTATTCAGCGTACCCGCCAAGGACGCCCGTGCCGCGCTGAGGAATCGTGTTGCGCAGGGGGACACGGAACCCTTGCAGATCTGGGGCACTTGGCTGGCGCCCTTGTACTGGTGGCGTGAGGTGCTTGCGGAAGCTATCAGTTCATCGAGCTAGTGGGGTTGTAAGCAGAGCATCTTCGCGAGATGTTGGTCACTATGCCGAAACCGCGGACAGCTGCACCCGCATGCCACGATATCGACATGACGGACTTC
Source organism: Bacillota bacterium (assembly GCA_021793315.1). GTDB lineage: Bacteria > Bacillota > Sulfobacillia > JAJZYS01 > JAJYTV01 > JAJZQO01. The sequence continues at coordinate 7,636 of JAJYSZ010000109.1, forward strand.
GTTTGGACCGACGTTATCCGCAGAGAGCAAGCCCCGAGTTCGACAGTTGCAGGTAACACGAAGGGCGTGCAAAGGCGTGCCCAGGGCGGGATACCGGCATAGAGCGTCGGCACGTCGTGTTACTAGGTCGCCACCTCGACGCGGTGGATGATGGGCGGTTCCTTGATACCCAAGGTGCGCAGGATGGCCGCCTGAGGCGGCGTGGTCTCCGTACGCCGCAAGACTGTACGGCTGCCGCATGTTTCGTCAGCCGTCGCCGAACCGCATTTGGATCGCGGATGGCAGGAGCTGGCGGTCAGAAGAAGAACGTGTACACGGTAGATAATGCCCCTATTGAGCGGATTCATATGGTGCCCTTAGGGAGGTCATTATGTCAGAAGCCAAGCCATGGTGTGTTGGCTCGGATCTCATTGAGGAGGATCAGGTCGGGAGGACCAGCCCGGGCTCTGGGGCGGTCAAACTGAGGGTTGCAGAGGCTGCCATCTCGCTGCACCCACCCCTGCACTTAACGTTGCACCCCGCACTCGCTCGAGTTGGTGACACGACAATGCTCGAACACGACTTCCCTATGCGCGAGTTGTCGATTCTGGCGGGCGCGGATCGCCGGGCAAAGGACCCGCTCTACTCAGCGCACCGCTGGTGGGCGCGCCGACCACCTGCACTCATGCGGGGGCTGCTCCTCGCCGCAGCGCTCGATGCTGACGCAGGTCGCGAGCTGTTCTGGAAGGCCTTTGCCACACCTGACGCAACCCTCGTCGGCCTACACGTACACGATCCCTACGCTGGTGGCGGTTCCACGCTGATCGAAGCTGCCCGGCTAGGTGCCGAAGTCTCCGGAAGCGACATCGATCCACTGGCCGTCGAGATCGTCCGACACGAGCTCGCACCCGCGTCGGCCCAAGAGGTTCGGGCGGCTGGATCCGCACTACTAAACCATCTGCGGGAGCGTGTTGGCGAGTTGTATCCGGCCGGACCTGATGGGACCGTGCCGTTGCATTATTTCTGGTTGCACGAAGTCAGTTGCCCAAGTTGCGGGAAGCCCGGCCTGTTGTATCGAGATCTCATCCTTGCTCGTGATGTCGGTAAGCTGGGGGCCGTAGTGCGTGATGAGCCGCTTACCGTGTTTTGTCCT
>JAJYSZ010000018.1 GCA_021793315.1 Bacillota bacterium
GTCGGCAACGCAACGCTCGGAACGATCGTGTCGCCTGAGAGGTATCTGGTGCTGCAGGTGGCGTGCGTCGGCCCCGGCAGCGTCAGGCTCGCGCCGGTCGGGACGCAGGTTTCGTCCGTGCCGCCTTCCTTTCCAGGCGTGCCGCAGCAGCGGGTGACGTGCACCAAGAGCGCGCCCGCGGTGGCCGCGGAACCGCACGCGGGGACGAGCGCACCGAAGGTTCTCGTCCCGCTCACGCTGGCGCCAGGCAGCGGGCCGACCGCGCAGATAGGCGTCTTGACAAAGACAAGCTCCAACACGCAGGCGGTGGCGGAGCCCGTTGCCGCGGGGTCCGTCTGGCAGGACGAGGAGGGAACTCCCTTGCACATGCGGGTGTGGGCGCCGAGCGGAACGGTCTGGGCCGTGGTCATCGCGTCCGCCAAGTCGAGCCACTGACCAGTGCTCAGAGGCAAAGACGTGCCGCCTAGAGATCCCAGATACAGGCCCACGCTGGCCCGCCGGTTTTTCGGAGACTCCTCCCGAGAGGAGCCTCCCGCGTTTGCTCCGACCGGCATCCCACTCGGGAGCCAGTGGCCGCTGGCGCCGGAGGCCCGCCATGGCATGCTCAGGGACGTGGTCCAAGGCAGACCCTGGGAGGTTGCGCGCCGATGGCTGACGGAGCGCAGGCTGGCGAGCGCACGCAGGTGACCGTCTGCTCGCCCAACTGCTACGACCAGAATTGTCCCCTCGCCGTCACTGTGCGGGACGGGAAGATCGCGGGCATCGCCAAGGTGTCCTTTCCCGACCGGCCATACGTTGAAAGGATCTGTCTCAAGGGTCTCGCGCGCCGTGACTGGGTCTATGCCCCGGACAGGCTGCAGGGGCCCCTGCACCGCACGGGCCCGCGCGGCAGCGGGGAGTTCGAGCCGATCTCGTGGGACGAGGCGCTGGATACCGTGGCGGACGCGATGCGCCAGAGCATCGAACGGCACGGGCCGCGCTCGCTCGGCCTCCTCGGCTCGTTCGGCGCCGGCAACGCCCTCAGTCCCTGGCGACGGCTCGCGACGGCGCTCGGCGCCACCGTCGTCCTGGGCGGCATCGATCAGGGCATCCCCTGGGCGGACCGCGCCATGCTCGGCGGCGCCTCGGACCCGCCCTACGAAGGCGCCGCGGCGCCGCGGCTCGTCATCCTCTGGGGCAACAACATGCTCGAGACGGCGCCAGGCATGAGCCATTTCCTGTTCGAGGCGAGGGAGCGCGGCACGAGGCTCGTGGTGATCGACCCGCGCTTCTCGCCGACCGCGGCGCAGGCCGACCTCTATATTCCGATCGAGCCGGGCACCGATGCCGCCCTGGCGCTCTCGATGGCTCACGTCATCCTCAGAGATGGCCTGGAGGACCGCTCGTACCTCATGCGCCACAGCGCGGCGCCGCTCTTGGTGCGCGAGGACGACGGGCGTTACTTGCGCTTGCCAGCCGCCGCGGGAGAGCGCTTTGCCGTCTTCGACCTGGCGTCGGGGCGGGTGGTGGCACCGGATGAGGCGCGCGAGCCCGCGCTCGACGGCACGTTCCCGTTCCAGGGGATCGCGGTGCGGCCGTCGCTCGAGCTCCTGCGGCGGCGCGTAGCGGCCTATCCCCCGTCCGTGGCGGCTGAGATCACCCAAGTGCCGGCCGAGACGATCGAGCGGCTCGCCAAGACCTACGCGACCGAGAAGCCCGCCGTCATCCGGCCGGGTTACGGCGTCGAGCGCTGGACGAACGGGGATCAGAGCGCGATGGCGATCTATACCTTGCCGATCCTCACGGGGAGCGTCGGCACGCCGGGCGGCGGCATCGGCCGCTCGACATCCGCCTGGCCGGTCGAGCTCGGGCCCTGGCCCGCCCCGCCCGGCGAGCAGCCGCCTCCGGTTGGCCACCTGAGCCCGATGCGGGCCATGGACGAGGACTCTCCGGTCCGCACCTGGCTTGTGCTTGGCAATCCCCTGCAGCAGTGGTTCCCGGACTTCGGCCTCACAGAGCGCGTGCTCAGGGATGCCGCGCGGACCGACTTCGTCGCCTGCGTCGACCTCTTCCTGACGACCAGCGCGCGCTATGCCGACATCGTGCTGCCGGCCTGCAGCTTCTTCGAGAAGGACGACCTCCTGACACTGCCCTTCTCGTACCTCGGTTTGCAGCAGAAGCTGATCGAGCCGCTCCATGCGTCGCGCAGCGACCTCGACATCTATCGGGCGATCGCCGAGCGCCTCGGCGCCGGGCAGTGGTTCAAGGACGACGCCGAGACGGTGATCCGCCAGATCCTCGCCGGCGGCGACGAGCGGGTGCGGCGCGTCAGTCTCGAACAGCTGCGGCAGGAGGGCGTGGTGCGCCTCGAGGTGCCGGACGAGCCGCCCGTGCCGCACCAGGATGGCGTCTACGCGACAGCCACGGGCCGCGCCCAGTTCTACCTCGAGGAGCTCGCTCCCTTCGGCTGCGCCGTCGCCGACTACCTGCCACCGGAACTGCCGACCTCCCCGGACTTCCCGCTGCGGCTGCAGAGCGCGCACACGCGCTTTCGCACCCACTCGACCTACGCCAACGTGCCCGCGCTGCTCGCGATCGACCCGTGGCCGCTGCTCGAGTTGAGCCCGCAGGACGCCCAGGCGCGCGGCATCGCGGACGGCGACTGGGCCCTGGTGCTGAGCGTCGCGGGCGAGGCGGTCCTCCGGGCGCGCGTCACACCCGCCCAGCGCACGGGCAGCGTCAGGATCGCGAACGGCTGGTGGCTCTCGCAGTTCCGCCGGGGCAGCCTCCAGCATCTCACGGCCCGCCACCGCTCGCCGCGCCAGGAGGCCATCTACCAGGAGGCGGGCAGGCCGATGGGCTGGGTCTTCGGCACGACGGCGCCGTTCTACGAGCAGGCGTGCGAGGTGCGGCGCCTCAAGGAGGACGAGAGCCATGTGTGAAGCGGGACGGACCAGGGACTACGCCATGGTGATCGACCTTGGCCGCTGCACGGGCTGCTGGGCCTGCGCAGTCGCCTGCCGGGAGGCGAACGGCGTCGGGCCGGGCATCTGGTGGACCGAGGTGATGACCGGGGAGGGCGACCCGCAGGACGTGCCGACCGGCTGCTACCCGGACCTCGACCTCACGTACTACCCGGTGGCCTGCCAGCACTGCCAGGACCCGCCCTGCGTCAAGGTCTGCCCGACAGGCGCCACCTACCAGCGGCCGGACGGCATCATCGCGATGGACTACGACCTCTGCAACGGCTGCCGCGCCTGTATCGCCGCCTGCCCCTACGGGGCCAGGCACTACGCGCCCCCGGGCGAAGGGGCCCGCGGCGGCGGTGTCGTCGAAAAGTGCGATTTCTGTGCGGGGCGCGTCGCCGAGGGACTCCTGCCGGTCTGTGTCACGGCCTGCGCGCAGGGCGCGCGGGTGTTCGGCGATCTCTCGGATCCGACGGGCGACGTCGCGCAGCTCCTGGCGCGGCGCCCGGCAAAGCGGCTCCTTGCGGAACTGGGTACCGGCCCGCGCGTCTACTACCTCCTGAGACAGGAGCGCCGCCCGCTCTAGAGGACGCGGGCAGGACGCGTGGCTGGGGGCAGGCCGGCGCCGACAGTCTTGCGCACTTGGTCGCTCGGGGCCGGCGGGTGCGTTCCCGCGGGAGAGGCGAGGCGTCGGCCTTCGGCTTGGCCCTACTGCGTGTTGTCACCGAACCTGAGCTGCGCCATGGTGGCCGCGATGCCCAGGGCGCACGTCAGCGCCAGCACCGCGAGGCTACCGGCCGGCAGGGTGTTCGTGCGGGGACCGGCGGTGCCGGTCAGGAGCGACATGATCGACCACGGGAACCACTGGGCCCAGCCCGTGTGGCCGAAGAGGTCGCCGAGCGCGAGGGTGCCGATGGCGAATCCGAGCGGCGCGAGATATCCCCTGCCGAGGATCGCGATCCAGCCTTCGAACGTCGTGAGCAGGAAGGCGACGGCGGCCAGGACCAGAGTCTGGCCGAGCGCGGTGACAGCGAGCGCGGGGGTGAAGCCGGGCAGGGCGAGTAGGAGCCCGAGGAGCAGGGCCTCCACGAGGACGCCGGCCACGATGCAGGCCCACCAGACCGCCGCGACGACGAACTTCGCCAGGACGAACAGGTGGCGCTGCGCCGGGGTCGTGAGCATGACCTTGGCCGTTCCCTCCGCGTATTCGCGCCCGAAGAGGTAGGCGACGACGAAGGCTAGCAGCAGGAGGCCGCCGCCGCCCACGATTTCCGCGAACATCGCGAGGAAGGACGGCCAGGTCGCGGCAAGGCCCATGAGGCTCGCCTTGGCGCCGATGAGACCGAGGTTCCGCGCGCGGCCGGGCTCGGCGGCGATCCACATGAATAGCGCCAGGCCCAGGGGACCGAGGGAGAAGGCGACGAGCGACACGAGCGGCACGCGGCTGTGCCTGAGCTTCAGGAATTCCGCGCAGAGAACCTGTCGCATATCAGCGCTTGCCTCCCGTGAGACGCAGGAAATAGGATTCGAGGTCCTCCCTGCGGGGCGCGATGCCTGTGAAGGGTATCTCGTCCCGCAGGAGCGCCCGGGCGACGTCCGGTGTGCGCTCGCTGGCGGCGAAGAGGTGGACCGCGTCCGGACGGGCCTCCGCCTCCGGGAAGCCGGCCGCGGCCAGGGCGGCTTGCGCCTGGACCGGCTGGGGCGTACCGATCTCGAGGAAGGCACGCACCTTCGCCTCCAGTTGCTCGCGGTCGAGCTCTTCCAGGAGCCGGCCTTCGTGCACGATGCCGAGCCGGTCGGCGAGCTGCGCGACCTCGGTAAGGATGTGGCTCGACATGAAGACCGTGACGCCGTGCTCCCGGGAGAGGCTGCGCAGGAGTTCCCGGATCTCGACGATGCCAGCCGGGTCCAGACCGTTGGCCGGTTCGTCCAGGACGACGAGATCGGGGTGGTGCAGGAGCGCGCGCCCAAGCGCCAGCCGTTGCTTGTTGCCGAGGGAGAGTTCCCCCGCGCGCCGGCTCGCGTACGGGGCGAGGCGCATGCGCTCGATCGTCTCCTCCCGAGCCTCTGGCGGCGCACCGGTCAGGCGGCGCTGCATCTCGAGGTTCTCGCGGACGGTCAGGTTGGGATAGGCGGTGGCGGATTCGATCAGGCAGCCCACGCGCCGCAGAAACCGGGTCGCACCTGGCCGCACAGGCTCGCCGAGCACCTCGACGGATCCGGCGGTCGGCCGGATGAGCCCGAGCAGCATGCGGATGGTCGTCGTCTTGCCCGCGCCGTTCAGGCCGAGGAAGCCGTAGATCTCCCCGCGCCGCACGGTGAGCCGCAGGTCCCGGACGGCGGTCACGTCGGCATAGCGCTTGGTGAGGGAGCGCGCGGCGATCGCGACCTCGGCGCTCATGGCCGGTGCTCCTGGTAGCCCAGCGCGCGCAGGGCGAGGACGGCCGCGGATCCGAGCGCCTGCGGCGCCTCGGCGACCGGCGTGCCGGAGAGCTCCGTCCCCTGGAGGCCGGCGAGCACGAACCAGGCGGCCGCCCTGGGATCCGGAACGTCGAACGACCCCTCCGCTACGCCTTGGCGGATGACCCCTGCCATCAGGTCGACAAGCTTCGGCGCCAGGGAGGCGACGAGCCGGTCGTGCAGAGGACGGTTCTCCGGCGCGTGCATGAAGTCGACGATCTCGGTCGTGCCAGGCACAGCGGTGAGGCTGCCGAGCGCGTCGCATAAGAGCCGCAGGCGTTCGACGGCCGAGATGCCCTCCCCGGCGACGGCCGCCTCGAGGCTCGCCTGCAGCCGGTCGACGATGCTGTCCACCACGGCCAGCACGACATCGTCCTTGGTCTTGAAGTAGAGATAGAAGGTGCCTTGGGCGACGCCAGCGGCCTTGACGATATCGCTCACGAGCGTGTTCTGCACGCCGCGCTCCGCGAACGTTGCCGCCGCGGCGGAGACCAGCTCCGCGTACCGGGTGTCGCGGCTCCTCCGAGCCATGAGCCTTCCCTTCCTTTATGACTGACTATCAGTCATTATTCAATCCGAGCGGCGGCCTTCCGTCAAGATCCCATGGCCCTCTCGGACGACGCCCGGCCGCAGGATTCGCCATCCTCGCGCCGAAAGTTTGGAGCCACAGGCGAGGAGGTGGCCTTCTTGCCCTTCCGTGCGGAGGGGCTCGACGAGCTGAGGCGCAAGGCGGACATCGTTGCCGTCGTCGGCCAGACGGTTGCCTTGCGGCGCCAGGGCCAGCGGCTCGTCGGACTCTGCCCGTTCCACCAGGAAAAGAGCCCGTCCTTCTCCGTCTCAGCGGAGCGGGGCCTTTTTTACTGCTTCGGCTGCCACGCCGGCGGCGACGTCATCGACTACGTGATGAAGCGCGACGGCTTCTCGTTCCCGGACGCCGTGGCCTTCCTCGCGGCGGAGTTCCATGTCGAGCTGCCCGAGGAGGAGGCGACGCCCGAGGCGGCCCAGCGCCAGGAGCGCCGGCAGGTGCTCCTGCGCCTTTTGGAGGCGGCGCAGGAGCGCTTCTTTGGCCATCTCGCGGGGCCGGAGGGCGAAGCCGCCCGTCGCTATCTCGCCGGCCGCGGCCTCAAGGGCGACGACGTCCGCCAGTTCGACCTGGGCTACGCCGTCGGCGGCGACGACATCTGCCGCGCGCTCAAGGCGTCCGGGGAACTCCTGCTCGAGGCCGGGCTCGGCGCGCGCAGCCAGGGCGGCCGGCTCTACGACCGCTTCCGGGAGCGCGTCACCTTCGCGATCCGGGACCGTGCCGGGCATATCGTCGGCTTCGGCGGGCGCCTGCTGGGCGACGGCCAGCCAAAATACCTCAACTCCGCGGAGACGCCGCTCTTCCACAAGGGCAGCCTGCTCTACGGCTGGTCCTGGGCGCAGCGCAAGATGCGCGAGGAACAGGCCGTGACCCTGGTCGAAGGGTATATGGACGCGATCGCCCTGCACCGGCACGGCTTCGTCGCAACCGTCGCGACGCTCGGCACCGCCCTGACGGAGGATCATGCGCGCCAGCTCGGCCGCGCGGTGAAGCGCGCCTACCTCGCGTTCGACAGCGACGCGGCCGGCCAGGCGGCGGTGCGGCGCAGCGCGGAGCCCTTGCTCCAGCAGGGCATCGAGGTGCTGGTGGCCCGGCCGCGCCAGGGCAAGGACCCCGATGAGATCCTGCGGGCGCCGGGCGGCGCGGAGGCCTGGCAGGAAACCCTGCGGCAGGCTGTCTCGGTGACGGACTGGCTGTTCGCGGCGGCCGTGCGGGGTCACGACCCCACGACGCCGGAGGGCAAGGCGGCGGTGGCGCAGGAGGTCTTCACGGCAATCCGGGCGATCGGCAGCCCGCTCGTGCGCGACGAGGAGCTGCGGCGCCTCGCCCAGCGGCTCGAGGTGCGGGAGGAAGTCCTGCGCCTGGAATTCCAGCGTGGGGGACGCGGCGGGGACAGAACGCATACGCTGGCTAGTCCTAGGAATAGTACTAGGAACGCTGCAGAAACGCCGAAGATCCCCGAATGGCTGCCGATCGAGCGCCAGCTCCTGGCCCTGGTGTCGCAGTATCCGGCGCGGGCGGGCGAGATCCGCGCCGCGTGCCGCCCTCTGCACGACCCTGTGCTGAACGAGGCGCTCGAACTTGCGGCGGTAGGCCAGGACGTCTCGGCCGCAAAGGACGAGGCTTTGCGCAGCGCGTGGGCGGAGGCGTCGCTCGCGGCGGACCTGCCGGAGTCCGAGGTGGCGAAGACCATCGCCAGATGGGCGCAAGCAGGTATTAGGCTGCGCCTGAACGAAGTCAATCGGCGCATCGGGGAGCTCCTAGAAGCAGGCCAAGCGGTCGACCCTTCGCTGCTGGTCCTGTCCCATGAGCTCAGCCGCGAACTTGGCGGATCGGCCAAAGGGGGTGAGCAGCGGCCATGAGCGCGAAGGATCTTCCCATCGAGGGCATGCAGGATCTTATCCGCAGGGGCAAGGAAGCCGGATCGCTCACCTATGACGACATCGGCAAGGCTCTGCAGGGCAATGACCTGACGCCTGAGCAGATCGACGCGATATATGAGCAATTGCAAGACCTCGGCATTGAAGTCATGTCCGGCAATGAGGCGGCCGACAGCAAGGCGTCGGACGAGGCGGAGGAAGCCGACCTCAGCGTTCCGGACGGGGTTGCCATCGACGACCCGGTCCGCATGTATCTCAAGGAGATCGGCCGTGTGCCGCTCCTGACCGCCGAGGACGAGGTCGAGCTCGCCCGCCGCATCGAGGAGGGCGACGATGACGCCAAGCGGCGCCTCGCAGAGGCGAACCTGCGCCTCGTCGTCAGTATCGCGAAGCGTTATGTCGGCCGCGGCATGCTCTTTCTGGATCTGATCCAGGAGGGCAACCTCGGCCTGATCAAGGCGGTCGAGAAGTTCGACTACCGCAAGGGCTACAAGTTCTCCACCTACGCGACCTGGTGGATCCGGCAGGCCATCACGCGTGCGATTGCCGACCAGGCCCGCACGATCCGGATCCCGGTGCACATGGTGGAGACGATCAACAAGCTCATCCGCGTGCAGCGCCACCTCCTGCAGGAACTCGGCCGCGAGCCGACCGCGGAGGAGATCGCCGAGGAGATGGACGTCTCCGTCGAGCGCGTGCGCGAAATCCTCAAGGTGGCCCAGGAGCCCGTCTCGCTCGAGACGCCGATCGGCGAGGAAGAGGACTCGCACCTCGGAGACTTCATCGAGGACGAGGACGCGCCGGCCCCGGCCGAGGCGGCGAGCTACCTCCTGCTGCGCGAGCAGATCACGGAGGTGCTTTCGTCGCTGACGCCGCGCGAGCAGCGGGTGCTGGAACTGCGCTTCGGCCTGGACGACGGCCGCGCGCGCACCCTGGAAGAGGTGGGGCAGGTCTTCGGCGTGACGCGGGAACGCATCCGTCAGATCGAGGCGAAGGCCCTGCGCAAGCTTCGCCACCCGAGCCGCTCGAAAAAGCTGAAGGACTACCTCGAGTAGCGCGAGACTGTCGCACCGCGTCGAGGCGATCCAGGGGAGCCGAGAGAGCATGCCGTGGCGTGCTCTCTCGGCTCTTAGCTCTGGCGCAGGAATTCCTGGGCTAGCGCTGCCGTGAGGCGCTGCCAAAGCGTGCCCGCTGGTTCAAGCGGGATCGTTGAGTCCCTTTCCGTCGAGAATCGGCTGCAAATATTTCTCTACCCTGGACCGTCGGGTCTTGGCCTGCTTAGGTGCGGAAAAATAAAGGATGTATGCTCTCTGCCGACCTGGGGTCAGTGCCTCGAAGGCAGGTTTCAAGGCAGGGACCTCAGCGAATTTGCTTTGGAGTTCTTCGGGAATGACATACGCTTCGTGCTCTTTCAGGGTCACCTCGAGGCCGGCCCTTTCAATTTCGATGGCTTCGCGAATGTAGGCCTTGAGGACAGGTTCCAGTTCCATGATTTCTTGAACGCTCGTGAACCGGATCTGACGCGCGGCCTGGACGTTCTCTGTCTGCTGGATCAGGATCCCATGGGTATCGCGCAACAAGACACCCTTGGGAAACAGAAGCGCGCAGTACTCTTTGAAGCCGTGTACCAAAACGACGTTCTGTTTCTGAAACGTGTAGCAAGGATGCATCCACTTGAATTCTTCGGTGAGGTCACAGTCGAGAACGATCTCTCTCAGCTTCGCATACGCGCCCTGCCACTTTTTCGCCTTAGCCAGGAACTCGTCAACTTTAGGATTCCTTGCGCTCTCGGCCATTCAAGAAGACCCCCTCTTCGTCGTTCGATCGCACCGACTCTCAAGCAGGCCCCTGTGGGCGAGACCGCCGTTTACCCGCTGACGCCATAAGAGCGAGCGGACGGTGGGAATTCCTCTTTGCATGCTCTCCCCATCAGTTTTGGCCATGCTTATGACCTCGTCAACTTTGAGATTTCTACTGCGCTCGGCGGCAGGCGCGGACCTCGAGCCGTTAACGGAAAAGGCGATCCGAAACGTGGTGCCGCATGTCGGGTTGTGACGCTCGGTTCAGCTTGTAACTACCGCCGACTCTAATATAAGATAAAGTTGTCGGCATGCTGTTGGGCATGTTCGCAGAGAGGGGCTATCATCCTTGCTTCAATTCAAACACGTCAGCAAGTCTTACCGTGATGGCACGGTGGCTGTGGACGATCTCAGCCTGGAGGTCGAGCGCGGCGAGATCGTCGTCCTCATTGGCCCTTCGGGCTGTGGCAAGACGACGAGTCTGCGCATGATCAACCGCATGGTTGAGCCGAGTGCAGGCGCCATCTTGCTCGACGGGCGGGACGTCACGTCCTACGACCCCGTGCAGCTACGTCGCGGCATCGGCTACGTCGTGCAGCAGATCGGACTCTTTCCGCACATGACGATCGCCGAGAACATCGAGGTGGTGCCGAGGCTGCTCGGCTGGAGCCCGGAGAAGCGCCACCAGCGGGTCTCGGAGCTCCTGGACCTGGTGGGCATGGATCCCGCGGTCTACCGGGACCGCTTCCCGCACGAGCTCTCGGGCGGCCAGCAACAGCGCATCGGCGTGCTGCGCGCCCTGGCGGCCGATCCCGAGCTGATCCTGATGGACGAACCGTTCGGCGCGCTCGACCCGATCACGCGCGAGCAGCTGCAGGACGAACTCAAGCGCCTGCAGGAGGCGGTGCACAAGACGATCGTCTTCGTGACGCACGACATGGACGAGGCCCTGCGGCTCGCGAGCCGCATCGCGGTGTTGCGTCAGGGGCATGTCGTGCAGTACGCGACGCCGGCGGAGATCCTGCGCAGCCCCGCCGACGAGTTCGTGGCGCAGTTCGTCGGCCGCCACCGGCTCGCCGAGCGCGAGGCGCCGCAGACCGTGCGCGAGATCATGAACACGCGTCCCGTGGTGCTCGGCCCGAGCGCCTCGACCGAGGAGGCGTTCGCCCTGATGCAGAGCCGGCAGGTCGACACGCTCCTCGTGGTGGATGCCCAGGGCGGTCTGCACGGTTACGTCAGCGCCCTGCACCTGGCGCACCGACGGGCGGCGGGACACTCGCTCGGCGAGATCTGCGAGCCGGACGTCGCGGTCATCGGGCCGTACGAGGACGCCTCCGGCGCATTCAACCGCATGGACCAGGAACACCTGCCGTACCTCGCGGTGGTGGAGGACGGGCGTCTCAAGGGCATCGTCACGCGCCGCTCGATGGTGCGCGCTCTGGCGGCGGCGGTCTGGGGTGAGGCGCAATGACCACCGGCATCTGGCCCGACATCGTCGCCCATCTGCCGCTCGTCTGGCAGGATCTCGGCCAGCACGTCGAGCTCGTGCTGATCTCGGTGCTGTTCGGCTGCATCGTGGCGATCCCGCTCGGCATCTGGCTCACCCGCCACACCCGCGTGGCCGAGGTGGTCATCACGATCACCGGCCTGATCCAGACCGTGCCGAGCCTCGCGCTCCTGGCGCTCGCCCTGCCGGTCCTCGGCATCGGCCTCGTGCCGTCGATCACGGCCCTGGCGCTCTACGCCCTGCTGCCGATCCTGCGCAACACGTACGTCGGCGTGCGGGGCGTGCCGCCCGAGACCGTCGACTGCGCGAAGGCGATGGGCATGAGCAGCTTGCAGGCGCTGACGCGCGTGGAGCTGCCCATGGCCATTCCGGTGATCATCGCGGGCGTGCGGCTTTCGACGATCTACCTGATCTCCTGGGCGGTGCTGGCGGCCCTGATCGGCGGCGGCGGCCTGGGCGTGCTGATCCTCGAGGGCCTCTCCACCTATGACTTCGGCCTCGTGCTCGCCGGCGCGGTGCCGGCGGCCATGCTGGCCATCCTGGCGGGCCTTGCGCTCAGCTGGCTGCAGCGCCTGCTGACGCCGGTCGGGATGCGCAGGATGGCCGCGGGCGGGAGGGGTGCCTGATGCTCCTGTCCTACCTTCAGCAGAATCTCGCCATGGTGATGCAGACAGCCGGCACGCACGCATTGCTCTCGATCGAGGGCACGGTGCTGGGGGCCCTCGTGGCCATTCCATTCGGGCTATTCGCCTACCGCCGCCCGGGCGTGCGGCGCGTGGCGGCCGCCGTCGCCGAGACGATCCAGACCATTCCGAGCCTCGCTCTTCTGGCGATCCTGATGATCTGGTTCGGCATCGGCGACACGACGCTCGTCGTCGCCCTCTTCCTCTACGCCCTGATGCCTATGCTGCACAACACCGTGGAGGGGCTCCTGAGCGTGGAACCGGCCCTCGTCGACACCGCCCGGGCGCTTGGCATGTCAAGCCGCCAGGCCATGTGGCGCGTGCAGATCCCGCTTGCGGCGCCGATCATCCTGACGGGCTTCCGCGTGGCGCTCGTCACCTCGATCGGCATCGCCACCGTCGGCGTCTTCATCGGCGCGGACGGCCTCGGCAGCATCATCTACGGGGGCATGCAGGTGCAGAGCTCCTCGCAGATCTTCGCGGGCGCCCTGCCGGCGGCCCTCATGGCCATCGTCTTCGACGGCCTCCTGGCCTTCCTCGCGGGGCGGACGAAGAGGCGCAGGCAGCCCCTGCGACAGCCGCGTCAGCGGCTCGCGGCGATCCAAGAGACGGTCAAAGGAGATGGACTCGATTGAATCACGGCGCTAAGCGACGGACGAAGTTTGTGGCGGCCGCGGCCCTGGCCGCTTCGACCCTGCTGATGGTGGCGGGCTGCGGCTCGGCCGGGACTGGCTCCTCGCCCGACACCGGCACGATCGTGATCGGTTCGAAGAACTTCACCGAGAACGAGATCCTCGCGCAGATGTTCGCCGATCTCATCCAGGCCAACACCAAGATGCACGTGCAGCTCAAGCAGGACATGGGCGGTACCCTGGTCGCGTTCAACGCCCTGAAGGGCGGGCAGATCGACGTCTATCCGGATTACACGGGCACCGGCTACGTCGAGATCCTCAAGCAGCCCAAGCCCAAAAGCGAGCAGGCGATGTACGACTACGTGCAAAAGCAGTACGAGAAGAAGTGGGGCCTCGAGTGGCTGAAGCCGCTCGGCTTCAATGACACGTACGCGGTGGCGATCCCGCAGTCCCTGGCGACGAAGGACAACATCCAGACGGTCAGCCAGCTCGCCAAGTACGCGCCGCAACTTACGGCCGGGATCGACTCCGAGTGCCTGAACCGCCCGGACTGCCTGCCAGGCCTTGAGAAGGACTACGGGCTCAAGTTCGGCAAGATCCTGACGATCGACCACTCGCTCGTCTACCAGGCGATGGCCGAGGGCAAGATCCAGGCCACCGACGCCTACACGACGGACGGCGGGCTCGAGAAGTATCACCTGGCGGTGCTCAAGGACAACAAGAACTTCTTCCCCGCCTACTACGCGGCCGCGGTCATCCGCCAGGACTTCCTGAAGCAGCACCCGGAGGTTCAGACGGTGCTGAACAAGCTGGCGGGCCAGATCAGCAACTCCGAGATGGAGCACCTCGACTTCGAGGTGGACATCTCGAAGCAGTCGATCCCGCAGGTGGCCAAGCAGTTCCTGGTGTCGAAGGGGCTGCTGAAGGGCTAGGACGAGGCAGATCGCAAGCGGCGGAGGACCGGCTGGCCGGGCCTGCGCCGCTTGCTCTTTGCTAAGGAGGGCGACGCGGACCGCTGCGCCTGCCCCTGGGGAACGTCTTCCCATTTGCGCGCGCTTTAGGCTTCGGCAGATGCGCATTCGGCGCGCTCGTCCGGGGCCCGGGGGGCAAAGGGATTCAGAGTTTCACCGGGCGCAGGATCGTGCGGTACTGGTGCTCCCGCGGGCAACGGGCCCTCGCCGAGGCATAGGCGCCATCGCCCTTCTGGCTGTTGCGTCTCGGCATCGCTGGGAGTCCTTCCGATGAAGCACCCGTGTGCGCCGCTTGCGATGAAGGGCAGACGGTGAGGGGAGTCGCCGCTCTTTTTTCGCACCATGGCCGGGCGATCTGTAACGAACCGCGACGCGGATCACCACTTGATGGCGTAGAGCAAAGCGAAGCGTGGAGGATCCGACAATGAAGACGAGCAATCTTACCGCTGTGTCGATCTTCAGCCTGGCGGGCAGCATCGTCGTCGGCAGCTGGCTCATTTCGAGCACCCTGCGGGCCAACGCGGCGCCGCCGAAGGCACCCGGAGCGAGCCTTGGCCAACAGCAACTGCTGACGGAGAAGGAACTGGCGAAATACCTCGGCATCAGCTACCGGCAGGCTGTGCAGCTGGGGCCCCTGCCGGTTCCAGGTCAGCAGGGCAGCCTGACGAGCAAGCTGCCCTTCATCAAGATCGGCCAGGGCATCTACTTCCCGCGCGCCGCTGTGAACAAGTGGCTTTCCAATTACTAGAAGCCATGTAACGAAAGCGCCGCATTGCACCACCCGAGGGCAGGAAACTTCGCCTGTCCCGTCGGTTGGATGGGTTTTTGATCCATAGGCCAAGCGGCTACGCCTAAGGCACCTCGTAGGTCGAGAAGAGGAGGCTGCCGTCCGCCTGTGGCCGCGCCCAGGCGAAAATGTTCAGCATGCGCGAGAATTCCGGCAGGGAGAGGTAGACCTGCCCGTCCCGCACCACCGGATGGAGCTTGAAGTGCGCCTGATGGAGCATGAACTCGCCCGACTTCGTGTCGAGGGTCGCGCCGCCAACGCGCGCGAGGGTCAGCACGCCGCGCTGCGCGTCGAAAGTGACAGGCGGCGGGGAACTCTGGAAGATGTCCGCGACGCCGGAGAGCAGGAAGTCCTGCACGTCGACCAGAGGCTGTCCGCCTGCGGTGAGCACGCGCACCCTGGCAGGGCCGAGTCCTTTCGCGTAGACGGGCAGGCCGACGAGGGCACCGTTCTCGACGGCCACGCGCGAGTAGGTCTGGACGAAGAGGCCAGTGTAGACCTCATCGAGGGCGTAGCCCGTGCCGCTTCGGAACGTGAATCGGGCGTAGCCCTGGGCATCGGTCGTGACGGCCTCCCCGGCGATCGTCAGGGCGACATGCGCCGCGGGCCGTCCCGACGCATTCAGGAAGCGGACGCGGAAGGCGGTGGTCGTGGCGATCGGGGCAGCGAGCACGGTGATGCCTCCGTACGTCACGCGAGACGCCGGAAAGACGTGCGCCAGGGTGTCCGCCGCTGCCGGGACGGTCCGGTAGGCCACGTAGAAGGGAATGCCCTTGAGGCCGGGAGCGCTCCAGATCGTGCCCGGCCCGCTCGCGACGAGCCCGATCAGGTACTTGCCTTGCGTTGCGAAGCGGATGCGGCGGTTGTAGCCGCCCTTCGCGTCGACGGGCAGCAGGATGCGCCGGTCATCGGGTTCCACGATGAAGACGTCCTTGGCCTCAGGCTTGCCGCTCTTGAAGAGCGGGACGCTGCCTCGGACGTCGACGGCTTGGCCGACGTAGATGTGGCTCCAGCCGGTGTAGGCGGCGGAGCAGCAGTAGAGGTCGGGGAGCGAGGCGAGGCAGAAGCCGGCGAGATGCGCGGCGGGGCTGCAGTGGCTCTGAGCGGGCCGTGCCGCGGCAGGGGAGGGGGCGGGTTGCGGCGCCGCTTGGCCACAGCCGGTCAGGGCCAGCGCCATGAGGCTGGCCGAGGCGGCTGCAGCGCGCAAGAGACGGCCCATCAGCCAACCACCGCCTGTCTCTCAGCGCAGGCTTCGGGACCATGCGTCGATTCCCTTTCGTGGAGGAAGCTGCAGGGGGGATCAGGTCAGGAAGTAGGCGACGGCGACGACGAGGCCGATCCCGACCACGATCTGCCGCAGGAGTCCGGGCTTGACCCGACCGGCGAGACGGCCGCCGAGCGATCCGCCGAGCAGCGAGCCGAGGAACATCACGACGGCCGCCGGCCACACCACCTTCCCCGAGAAGACGAAGAAGACGGCCGCCGCGACGTTGGTGGCGAGCGAGATGGCCTGCTTGACCGCATTGAGCCGCGTGAGGGACTCCGAGACCGTCAGGCCGAGGACCGCAAGCGTGATCACGCCGAGCCCTGCCCCGAAGTAGCCGCCGTAGACGGTGGCGAGGCCGACGGTCGGGAGGCTCCAGCTCTCCGACACGGCGCCGCCGCGCCGCGCGGCCCTTTGGTCCAGCCAGGCCTTCATGCGCGGCTGGAGCGCCAGGAGCACGGTACCGAGCAGAATGAGGTACGGCACGAGGAAGCGGAAGAGGTGCTCCGAGGTCACCTGCAGCAGCCAGGCGCCCACGAGGCCGCCGACGATGCCGGCGGGCAGGAGGGTCCAGAGCCGGCGCTCCTGACCCACGAGATCCCGGCGCTGCGCCAGAGTGCCACCGAGGTAGCCTGGGCAGAGCGCCACCGTGTTGGTCATGTTGGCCGCCACGACGGGCAGGCCGACCGCCGTGAGGACAGGGAAGGTGATCAGGGTGCCGCCGCCGGCGAGGGCATTGACGACGCCGCCGGCGATGGCGGCCAGGAAGACGAGCACGAACTGCAGCCATGTCAGCATCAGGTGGACCTCCGGTCGGGGAGACGGGCTGAGGACAGGGCCGGTGGGCACTTTCGCCAACCCCCGCTGCTCGCAGTGTACCTTCCGCAAATGTCGGCGCATAGCGGTCACCCAGGTTGATCGTCGGTGGTCCGAGGGGGACAATGGTAGGGATCAGGTAATCATGCCCGTCCGGACGGGTGGCCGTGGGAGCCGCCTGCCGTGCGGGCTGGAAGGGGCGTGCCGTCATGAAGATGCGCAGGCTGGGCAAGGACGGTCCGGAGGTCTCGGCCCTCGGGCTCGGATGCATGGGCATGTCGGACTTCTACGCGGGCCAGGACGACGAGGAGTCGATCCGCACCATCGGTCGGGCTCTGGACCTCGGTGTCAACTTCCTCGACACGGCGGACATGTACGGTGTCGGACGCAACGAGGAACTCGTGGGGCGGGCGATCCGCGGTCGCCGCAACCAGGTCTTTCTCGCGACCAAGTTCGGCAACGTGCGCGGGCCGAACGGCGAGCACCTCGGCGTCGACGGCAGCCCGGAGTACGTGCGCGAGGCGTGCGACAGGAGCCTCATGCGCCTCAAGGTGGACCACATCGACCTCTACTACCAGCATCGGGTCGATCCCCGCGTGCCGATCGAGGACACCGTCGGGGCGATGTCGGAGCTGGTGCGCCAGGGCAAGGTGCGCTTCCTCGGCCTCTCCGAGGCGGCGCCCGAGACCATCCGGCGCGCGGCGAAGGTCCACCCGATCACCGCGCTCCAGACCGAGTACTCGCTGTGGACCCGGCACGTGGAGGAGGAGATCCTGCCGACCTGCCGGGAACTCGGCATCGGCTTCGTGCCGTACAGCCCGCTCGGCCGCGGCTTCCTCACGGGACGCTTCCGTTCGGTCGAAGATCTGCCGGAGAACGACTACCGAAGAATGTCGCCGCGCTTCCAGGCGGAGAACATGGAGCGGAACCTGGCGCTCGTGGCGCGCGTCGAGGAGATCGCCAGCGAGCGGGGCGTCACCCCGGCGCAGCTGGCCCTGGCCTGGGTGCTGCACCAGGGCCAGGACGTCGTGCCGATTCCCGGCACGAAGCGCCGCCGCTACCTCGAGGAGAACCTCGGAGCGCTCGAGATCGAACTCTCGCCGCAGGACGTCGAGCGCATCGGCGGCGTCTTCGCTCCCGACGAGGTGGCGGGCGAGCGCTACCCCGAAGGGGCCATGCGCTCGATCGACCATGGGCGCTAGCCTACGGTGCGCATGACCTCAATCCCGGTCCGGAGCGGGCTGTGAGCGCGGCCGTGGCCAAGAGCGGGCGTACCTCCGCGGCGTTTCTACGCCTCTTCGTGTTCGGCGCGGGCGCCGCGGTGATGGCGGTCGAGTTCGGCGCCGAGCGGCTGATGGAGCCCTTCTTCGGCTCCTCGCAGCTCGTCTGGGCCAGCCTCATCGGGCTCATCCTCTTGGCGCTCTCGATCGGCTACGAGGTGGGCGGGCGTCTTGCCGACCGCTGGCCCCACCGGGCGACGCTCGGCTACATCACACTCGGAGCCGGTGTCTTCGTCGCCCTGCTGCCGCTGATGGCGGAGCCCCTGCTGAAGGCGATGGTGGGCGGCCTTTTGGACACGCCGGCGGGCGTGGTGATCGCCTCGCTGCTTGGCACCGTGCTGCTCTTCATGCCGCCGGTGGCGGCGCTCGGGGTCGCGAGCCCGTTCGCGATCCGCCTGGCGGCGGCGGGCGACGAGACGTCGGGCCGCCGCGCGGGTTCCCTCTACGCCTTTTCGACGCTCGGCAGCCTGCTCGGCACCTTCCTGCCCGCCTTCTGGATCATCCCGAGCTTCGGCGTGCGGGCGACCTTCTGGCTCTCTGCGGGCCTCCTCATCGTGCTGGGCCTCGTGATGGCGAGGGCGCTTGCATTGAGCTTCCTCGTCTTGTTGCCAGCGCTCTTGCCGCTTGTCCAATCCCCCCTGCTGAAGCCGATGCCGGGTCTTATCGGCGAGTGGGAGACGCCCTACCAGTTCGCTGAGGTCTACCGCCTGCCGACCGGCGAGACGGCCCTCTCGGTGAACGACGCCGCGGGCATCCAGTCGGTCTATACGCGCAAGCGCCTGACCGGCCTCTACTACGACGCCTACCTCGTGCTGCCGTTCCTCTTCCCGCGGGGGACGGACGTCACGTCGCTCCTGATCGGCATGGCCGCGGGCACGATCCCGACCATGCTGCAGCGCGACGTCAGCTCCTACCGCAAAGTGGACCTGACGGCGGTGGAGATCGATCCGACGCTCGTGTCCCTCGGCCGGCGCTACTTTCACCTGAAGCCCGATGCGGCGAGGGTGGTGAACGCGGATGGCCGGGTCTTTCTCGAGACGAGCAGGAGCCAGTACCGACTGATGGTCGTCGACGCCTACAGCCAGGAGATCTATATCCCCTTCTACCTCACGACGCAACAGTTCTTTGCCCTCTGCCGCTCCCATCTGGCGCAGGACGGCGTGCTCGCGCTCAACGTGAACGCCGTGTCGAACCATGCGGCCCTCTTGCAGGCCATCGAGCGCACCGCGATGACCGTCTTCCCGTACGTCTACGTTTCGCGGGCCCCTGGGCTCTACAACCGGCTGATCGTGGCGAGCGAGCGGCCGCTCGCCCTGCCGGCGCCGCAGGCCTTGCCAGGTTATCTCCGTCCGGTGGCGCAGGGGCTTGCCGCCACCTGGCGCAGGCCAAGCCCGGGGCCCGGCCTTGTACTGACGGACAACCTGGCGCCAGTGGAGACTCTCACCGACCAGATGATCCTGGATCGCCTCGGCCAGATTCTGTAAGGTCGCAGAGACACCGGCGGTGACAACCGCCCCCACTCGAAGCCGCCGGGCTGCAAGAACGACACGGAGCTTGGTACCTTCGACGTGGAGGCGATGATGTCGGCCATCCGGCCGTTCGTCTCGGCGGCGAACCTGGCTCCGCCAGCAGGGCCGGCGCCGGTACCACCGCCCGGCGGTCCCAAGCAGCACTGAGGGAGCCGACTCCGAGAGGAACTGCCGAGGAGAGCGAAGGACCGCACGCCGTGTGGTCCTTCGCCGTTGCCCTGGCTAGCGATCCATCTGCCGGAAAGACCGGTCCGCGCCGCCTTCGAGCAGGCAGCTGAGGTTCGCACAGCGTGCCCCCGTGTCGGAAAGGCGTGCGCGCAAAGCGTTCGCGGGGCCGCGTGAGGCGGCCGCAGATGGGAAAGCACTGGCACAAGAGTGCAGTGGGCCGCAGAGAAGACAGCAAGGCGGGGGTGCGCAGATGGACTATGCCACCCAGTGCGCCGTCGTGAAGAGGGCCACGAACACGCCGCCGCACGCGATGGAGGCCCAGAGGAGCGGCCGCGTCCAGCGGGGGTGCTCCTTGAGGAAAAGCCCGGCTGCGAGGAAGATCGGCCACGCCGAGAGCAGGAAGCGCGGCGCCGACATCAGCGGCACGCCGTTGGACGGGTAGAAGAGCGGTACCAGGAGTACGACGAGCGCGTAGGACCAGAGCGCCGGGCGCAGACGGCGGATCGCGTAGTAGAGGAGCAGTAGCCCCAGCAGCGCGAATACGAGGTTCCAGGTGTTGGAGATGACGACGAGCGGCTCACCGGTCGCGAAGAGGTGTGGCCAGGCGAGCTGCGGCATATGGCGCCAGAAGTCGCGGATGCCGATCCAGAAGGTTGTCCAGGGGAGTGCGAAGCTGCGCCCCCAGTGGGCCTGCGCGTGCTGGAACGTGAGCGGGCTGCCGAAGGCGAAGAAGAGGTAGGCCATGTAGGCGAGGAGACCGAGCGGCACCAGCAGGAGCGAGAGCCACTCGCGCCAGGGCCGGCGCTGCTGGTAGAGCGTGAGGAGGATCGGCAGGCCAATTAGGACGCCGTCCACCGACGCCGCCGAGGCAATGCCCGCCAGGAGCGCCGCCCAGCCGATGCGGCCGAGCGACAGCAGGTAGAGAGCGGCGGCCGAAAGGAGCAGGACGAGCGCCTCTGGATAGACGGCCGTGAAGTAGAAGCTGCTCGGGAAGAAGGCGAGCGCCACGATCGTATACCAGGCGGCGTCGGGTCCCAGTTCGCGGCGGGCGATCTGGTAGATGAGCCAGCTGCCGGCGAGGAAGCAGGCGAACGAGACCAGGATACCGGAGACGTCGGTGCCGCCGAACAGCCGCACGACGAGCGGGTAGAGCGGGAAGAAGGCCGTCGCGACCGCACGGCCGCCGTAGCCCAAAGTGGCGATGGAAAGGTACCAGAAGCCGTCCCAGTGGGCCCAGACGCCCAACAGGCTCTGGCTCCAGTAGCCGGACGGCGGCACGAGGTAGCCGGGCACGGTTTGTACCCAGGCATGCGGGAAGAAGCGGTAGGCGAGGGCCCCCAACTCGACGACGAGGATGCGTGACATCACGACGAGCGCCGCCAGGAGCGCGATCGGCGACTGCAGCCAGGCGAGCGGGCTGCCGTCGCCTTCCTGCCGAGTCTGCAGGGCCTTTCGCGCCGAGAATGCCCGGTTCAAGGCTTCACCTGTTTCTGAATCAGGGTTTTCGGCAGTTGCTTTAGGCGGATGGGCGCAACCTTCTGGTCGTTCACGTAGGTGACGAGGACGAAGAGCTCATACGGCGAGAGGCTGGTACTGGAACCTGACAGGATCTCTCCCACCAGCACGGTGGTGTTGCCCTGCAGCTGCGGGACGTAGGTGATCAGGTCTGTGATCAGCTGCACCTGGCCCTTGCGATCAGGTCGCGCATCGGGCCAGCCCAGATCGACAAGCGCCCGCTGGGGGCTCAGATTCACGGGCCATTGCGGAACGCCCTGCTGGAGCGTTGAGAGCACGTTTTCAACCACGCCGGCGTCGATCACGATGGTGCCGTTGAGTTTGATGCCGAGGGCCTGGGCGACGTCGGTCCCGATCTCCTGGCGGGACAGGTTGGGCGCAGCTGCCGCCAGCGTAGCGCCGGACGGCGTCGTGAGCTGGCCTGAGACCGGTAGGAGCCCGATCGTGCGGCTCTTGGGCCTAATCACGGCGACGAACGCGGCAACGCCGGGTCCCGAGGTGCTCGCGTCGGTCCCGCGGATGACGACCAGCACCGCCTGGGCCTTGGCCGTGGTGGGGTCGGGGCGCTGCGGCGCGCCGCCCGCGTGGATGATCAGGACCGCCGCCACGATTGAAAGGATGGCAAGCCACAGCAAAAACCGTCGACCGAAGAACCTCGGGTGGTGCTTCGCGGGCACCGGCCCGACGTTCCGCGGTCCCTGGTCGCTCAGCATCGGCTCTCGCGCGCAGGGGGTGCCAGCAGGCTGGACTGCTTGCGCAGCTGTTGGCGACGATCTGCTCGCCTTGCCGCTCGCAAGGCGGCGGCAGGCTGCAATAAGCGGACGGTATTCATAGGGCAGTCACGCCAACCTGAAGTCGAACGTTTGAGCTTGTGGTCTCGTTCGGCATGTCCGTCGGCGGCACCTGCCTTTCTCCAGTGTCGGAAGACTGCGCACACGTGCTTCAAGTATACCTTGGACACGCCTTCAGATGGCGAGGACAACGTGAGGGCTTTCTCAGAATGCACGACCGCCCTCAGAGCGTGACGTTTGGAGGCGTCATGGGGTGGTCGCCGCCTGAGGCGCGGATCCGGCGAGCCCTGCCCACGCTCAAAGCATTGCCCAGGGCAGGCGGGATCGTTCGTGCGCCAAGGCCAGCGGGCCGAGGTTCCCGCGCAACGACTGTGGTCATGTTCTGCAAGCTAAAGGAAGTGCAGGCAACTCGAGTGTTTTGTGGAGGCATCGGCGTGTCCGCTGCTTGCGCCACCTGTGCCGCCTGGACCGGCAGTTGACCGCGTGCCTCGAGGCACGGCTGGCAGGCGGAACCCACGGTAAGCGCTCGACTGCTCGCCGCTTGACCGTCTTTCCTCGCCCCGCTACAATGTCAGTTGTCGAGACGTTCCTCGATAGCTCAACGGTAGAGCATCCGGCTGTTAACCGGAGGGTTGCAGGTTCGAATCCTGCTCGAGGAGCCAATTTTTTTGGGCTTCGGCATGGGCCCATAGCTCAGCGGTAGAGCTGCCGGCTCATAACCGGTTGGTCGCATGTTCGAATCATGCTGGGCCCACCAAAGTTTCGGGCGCGTAGCTCAGGGGTAGAGCGCATGACTCACATTCATGAGGTCGCAGGTTCGAAACCTGCCGTGCCCACCATCTTTGAAGAGCGTAGAACCCGCAGATCCGCTTGGATTTGCGGGTTCTCGTTTGCTGTATCTCACTGGCGCCACACCAGATGGAGGCCCTGTGCTTGCAGCCAAGTGCGCACTAACGTATGCACTTGCGCGGTGATGGGAGCGTGACCTGCGTCAAAGAAACGCATGGTCACGCGGACGCCGCCTGCGCGCATTTGGCTGTACAAGAAGTGCACTTGCGACGGCGTGGTTGCTGGGTCCCTGGTACCACCGATCAAGAGTACGGGTATGTGGAGCTGGCCGAATTGGATGGAGTTCTCCCGCACCAGCTTTGAGGTCGGTTTCTGCCCGAAAGCCGAGACAGCCATAGTCCATAGAGACAAGTCGTACGCGCTGAGGTTCTGGAGTTGCGCTCGCTGCGCCCAAGCTTCGTAGGTTTGAGCACCGAGCCAAGGACTGTCGAGCACTGCGGCGCGCACGCTGGTGTCACTTTCGGCCACCTGCATCGCGACGTATCCGCCTAACGAGAACCCGATCAGATAAGTGTCGCGGGGCTTCACATGAAGGCCCTCGACATGGCTCAGAGCCTTGAGACCGTTCTCCACATCGAGGGCACAGTCGTATGGACTGCAGATGGTGCCTCGGCTGGGCTCATATCCGCCGTAATTTGGGATGAATACGATCGCGCTTGGACTCGCCGCCGCCGCAGCGGCCAGAGGGTTGTAAGCGGGTCCCCCGGCCGACCAGTGGCTCGGCTCCGGAACTGGGAAGCCGCCGTGCAAGTACGCGACGAGCGGCAAGGGTGCTCGCTCTGCCGGGGCATCCAGGTATGCTTGCACGTCTACGCCGCGACTCCAGTAGCGAAGCGTGTAGAGGCGCTGCCCTGGGGGTAGAAGGCTGCGATCACGAGATCCGGTGATCTGGCGCAGTGAGATGGGGTGCCGTCGGTCCTGGAGTGCGTTCGATTGCCGAGCCTGAGGCCGGGAGCAGAGGTGGGATGACTCGCGGGTCCGGCGCAGGCGGTCAGGCCCAGAGCCAAGGTGGAGACTACCACCCACCGTGCGCAAGCACCAAGGCGCCGACGCACCCTGCCAAGATCGATCACGGCACCACTCCCCGACGCCCCCACTGACGCACCGTATTCTTACGTTGGTGGAGAATGCCTCCTGTCGCACGGCGCCGTTACCTGACAAAGGGTATGGTCAGCACTTTCGCGAACCAAAGGATGTACCGGGGGGGAGTTTTGTGGCGAAGTCGGGCCACACGGTACAGACGCCGAAAGCCGTGCCCATGTACCTGCAGATCTACGAGAAGATCCGCACCGACATCGAGACAGGTGCCGTGTCCGTGGGCGACAGCCTGCCGTCGGAGCGACAGCTGCAGAAGCTTTACCGCGTCAGCCGGACCACCGTGCAGAACGCGTACGACCAGCTCGAGGCCATGGGCTATGTCACCCGGCACGCGGCGCGCGGCACGTTCGTCGCTACGCCCCCGCAGTGGCCTAGCGCGGTGAAGCGTGAGGCCAGCTTCCGCTGCGCCCGGCCGTGGCAGTGGATGCATAACACCTTTCTGGAAGACCTGATGGAATCCGCGTCCCGCGACTACACCTTCGACTTCGAGGCCGGTCGCCCGGACATCGAGCTGTTCCCGCTCACGGATATGCAGCTCGCCCTGGAGCACCTCTTTTCGAAGAAGTCGCGGGACGTGCTGCTTTATTCGCCCACGATGGGGCTTCCCGTCCTGAGGCAGGCGATTTCCGAGATCCTGATGCCCCAGCGCGGTATCCATGACATGCCGGCGGAGAACATTCTGATCACCTCGGGCGCGATGCAGGCGATCGACCTCATCGCGAAGCTCTTCATCGAGCCGAACGACATGGTCGTAGTGGCCAAGCCGACCTTTCCGGGCGCCTTGCAGCGCTTTGCGACCCAGGGTGCCCGGATCGTCGGTATCCCGGTCGACAGCGAGGGGATCGACGTCGACCAGCTGGCGTCTGTCGTGAGGCAGCGGCGTCCGAGCCTGATCTATACGCAGCCCACCTGCCAGAACCCGACCGGTGTCACCTTGAGCCCGGCTAGGCGAGAGCGCCTGCTCAGGATTGCCCGGGACTACAACATCCCGGTCGTCGAGGACGACGCCTGCGGTTTCCTCTCATCCAGCAACACCCAGGCGCTCCGCGCGCAGGACGACGACGTGCTCTATGTGGGGACGTTCTCCAAGCTCGTGGCGCCGGGTTTTCGCGTGGGCTACGTGACGGCGCCGGCCAACATTGCGCGCCGGCTGGCCGGCGTCAAGCAGGTGACCGACCTGCATACGGGCTCGATCGGTCAACTGCTGCTGGAGAGCTGGCTGACCATGGGCGGCCTGGAGGAGCACCTCCAGCGCAGTCGCGACGTCTACCGGGAACGCCTGCGCACGGCGGTGGCCACCCTGCGCTGCAGCCACGTGGTGCCTGTCTACCCGGCGGAAGATGGCTTCTATCTCTTCTGCTCGCTGCCGGACGGCTTCGCGGCCCGCGCCCTGCAGCAGCGGGGCGCCGAGCGGGGCGTCATCTTCGCGTCGGGGGATGCCTTCTCGAGCGACGGGGACCTTCAGGGCCACCTGCGGCTTTGCGTCAGCGCCCTGCCGCCAGCGAGCATCAGGGTTGGACTGAGACGTCTCACCCAGATCGTGGAGGAGCAACGCGCGCCGGTCACACCCTGAACGACACAACTGGACCGATCGGGCGGCCGAGTGGACACTGCGAAAGCGGTCCATTCGGCCTATCTGCGTCTGTACAGATGGCCAGACCAATGGTTAAATGCCGATAACGCCTCGCCAGGCGTCTGCCGGCGTAGGCGCGGCCCCGGGTGGAGACTTCGTGGAACGAAGGGGGAGTACCGTGTCCGAGACATCTTCCAAGTTGCGCAGTGGCCAGCTCAAACCGTTGAACCTGCTGATCATGGCCCTGGCCATCGTTGGCCCCGGCGCCGGAGCGTTCTTCAACTTGAGCACTCTTGGTGCCGTGGCGGGTCCGGCCATGGTGCTCAGCGTGGTGCTCTCTCTCGTGGCCGCACTGTTCCTCGCCAACACGGTCGCCCAGTTCGCCGGGCGCGTGAGCAGCGCCGGTATGTTCTACACCTTCGTGTCCCAGGGCCTCGGGCCGAAGCTCGGCTTCCTCGCGGGTTGGATCCTGATGGCGGACTATGGCGTCACGACCGCGTTCGCACTCGTCTTTCCGTCGGATCAGGTCTCGAGCTTCCTGCTGCAGACGTTCCACTTCAACCTGCCCTGGTGGGGCATCTTCATCCTCGCGCTGGGCGCCGTCTTCTGGCTCTCCGTGCGCGGCATCCGGCCATCCCTGCGCACCGACATGATCTTCCTGATCTACGAGCTCGGCGCCCTGCTGCTCCTGTCGCTCACGGTGCTGTTCAAGCTGGGTCCGGCCCACTGGAGCGCCGTGCCGTTCCAGGTGCCGCACACCGGGTTCTCCACCGTGGGCATCGCCTGGGTGCTGGGCATCACGGCGTTCCTTGGCTTCGAAGGGGCCGTGACCGCGTCGGAGGAGTCGGTGGACCCTCGCCGCGCGCTACCGAAGGTCATGTTCGGCGCGGTGATCATCGCCGGCATCTTCTTCGTCATCACCAGCTACGCCGGCGTGCTCGGATTCGGCGTCGCGATGAAGGGCATCGCCACCAACCCCTTGCCGTGGAACACCGTCGCCGACCACTTCTGGGGCAACGGCCTCGGCATCTTCGTGGACATCGGCGCATGGGTCAGCATGTTCGCGGTAGGCATCGCGAGCCAGAACGCCGCGGCCCGCCTCTGGTTCGCGATGGGGCGCGAGGAGGTGCTGCCGAAGGCGCTCGGCGCCGTCAAGACCGAGCGGGCGATCCCCCTGACGGCCCTAAACCTGCAGGCCGGCCTCACGCTGGTCGTCGGACTCGGCCTCGGGCTCCTGCTGGGACCCTTCCCGAGTTTTCTCTTCATGGCGACCATGCTCACCTTGGGCGCCCTGATCGTCTGGATCCTGGCGGGCATCTCCCTGATCCGCTTCATGCGCACCAAGTACCGGAGCGAGTTCAGGACCTTCCCGCACCTGATCGTACCGATCATCTCCATCCTCGTGGTGCTGCCCCCGATGTACTCGACCGTCTGGCCCGAGCCGCCGCCGCCGCTCAACATCGCCATCTACGTCGTGGCCGGCTGGATCATCGTGGGCCTGCTGCTGCTCTGGCGGCTGTCCGCCAACTCGCCCGCCGTGCTGCAGCGTGCAGGCTCCCTGCTGGTCGAGGAGTAGCTTGCAAGGTGGTGCCGGGCGACCGGCACCACCACATGCGAGGAGGTTGACCATGAACATTTCTGAACGGGAAGTCGAGCGTCGGCATGAGCGCCTTCGCGACGCGATGCGGCGAGCCGGCGTCCCCACGGTCGTGGCATTCAGCCGATCATTCTTCGATCGGCCGGGCCCCGTGGGCTACCTTACCGGCTACCTGCCCTCGTTCCCGAGTTCGGCGGATGCGCCGGGCGTGCGCGGGCTGGGCCAGGCGGCCCTCGTGATGCCCGCCGAGGATCGGCCCGTCCTGATCGCCGACGGCTTCGCCCGCGGCTACCAGAGCCCGTTCGTACGGGTGGCGGCTGCGGACGATGTCGCGGCCGGCGTGGCTACGGAACTCCGCTCCGCGGATAAGAGCCCCTCGGAGTGCGGTCTCGTCGGCGGGGACATCGTGCCGCACGCCCTCTTCGCGGCGATCGCCGCCGCGGTGCCCGGCACGGCGTGGCGCGACTTCGACGAAGAGTTCACGGAGATCCGCCGGCGTAAGTCCCCGGAGGAGCTCGCGGGCCTGCGCCACGCGGCGGAGGTGGCCAGGATCGGCTTCGAGGCGGCGATCGAGGCGATCCGCCCCGGGGCCACGGAGCGCGACGTCTGTGCCGCCGGCACTGCGGCCGCGTTGCGGGCTGGGACGGACTTTGTCCGCTACCTGCGCGTGCACGCCGGTCAGCAGTCCGCAGGCGGCTCGCGCTGGCCTCCCGCGACCGATGTGGTGATCCAGGCAGGCGACCTGGTGACGATGGACCTCGTAGGCGCGGCCGAGGGCTACGGCTTCGACCTCTTGCGCACCGCGGCGGTCGGCCGGAGCTCGGAGGACGCCCTGCAGCTCCTGCGGGACGAGCACACGGTCGAGCAGGCGGCCCTTGGGGCCCTGCGGGCGGGCCAGACGGTCGAGGGGTTGATCGAGACCATCCGGGCGGCGGCGGCCGGCACCCGTTCGGCGGCCTATCTCTCGAGCTTTTACGGCCATGGCATCGGACTCGAGACCCTGGAGCGGCCGTACTTGATCCCTGGCCAGTCGGGAGCGCTCCACGCAGGCGACGTGCTCTGCATTGAGCCGGGACTCTTCCGCAGCGGGTTCGGCGGAGCCGTGGTCGAGGATGAGGTGGTCGTCACGGACGGAGGCTGCGAGCTTTTGTCGCCCTACCTGCGCCAGCCGATCGTCGTCTGAGCGCGCCAGCAAAGGGGGAGGAAGTCCGATGGCCGGAGAGTTGACCGAGCGCGAGGTCCTGCGCGTGGCGGAGAGCCAGTACAGCCGCGGTGATATGGAGATCCCGTTCGTCCCCGCGCACACGGCCGTCGTCGTCGTCGACATGATCGACGAGTTCGTGAGGCCAGGCTGGTCGCCGTTCTGGATTCCGGACGCGACCCGCCAGGCGCCGCGGATCCGCCAGACGATCGACAAGGCCCGCCGCAGGGGCTGCCTCGTCGTCCATCTCGCCTACGACGTGCGCCCTGACCTGCAGGGGCTCAACTTCCCCAGGACCGAGTTCCTGGTACCGATCGGGTCGCTCGCGGAGGGACACGATGACCTCTTCCACGCGGTGAGTTTCTGGCACGAGCTGACGCCGGCCCCGGAGGACGTCGTGGTGCTCAAGCACTGCTACTCGGGTTTTCACCAGACCCCGCTCGACAGCGTGCTGCGCAACCGCGACATCGAGACGGTCGCGATCACGGGCACCATGACCAACTACTGCTGTGGTGCCACGGCGCGCGAGGCCTTCTGGCACGGATACGCGGTCGCGATGGTCGAGGACTGCTGCTCCACCGACTCGGCCGCCATGCAGGCAGCCGAGATCGCGACCCTGCGCCGGGGCTACGCGAAGATCATCACCGCCGCGACCCTGCTCGAACGGCTGGCGTCGGCGGCGAGCGGCGATCCAACGACGAAGGAGGCGACGCGGCAAGCATGAAGGCGATGCGCTTTCACCAGCACGGCGGACCTGAGGTCCTGCGCTGGGATGACGTGCCGACCCCGTCGCCGGGGCCCGGCGAGGTGCGCATCCGGGTCAAGGCGCTCGGGCTGAACCACCTCGACATCTTCGTGCGCGAGGGCATGCCGGGCGTCGAGACGTCATTGCCCCACATCACCGGCGGCGATGTCGCCGGCACGGTGGACGCGGTCGGAGAGGGTGTTCAGGTATTCGCGGCGGGGGACGCCGTGCTCGTCAACCCGGCGCTCAACTGTGGCCAGTGCGAGTACTGCATCGCCGGCGACACGCCACGGTGCCTCAAGAGCCGCACCCTGGGCGAGGAAGTGGACGGAGGCATGGCCGAGTACATCGTCGTGCCGGCCCGCCACTGCCTGCTGATGCCGCAAGGCATGGCGTTCGAGGAGGCCGCGTGCCTGCCGATCGCCTACGGCACCGCCTGGCGCATGCTCCTCACCCGAGGCGGCCTGCGCCCGATGGAGACGGTGCTGATCATGGGTTCGGGCGGCGTCAGCGTCGCCGCCCTGCAGATCGCGCGGCTCTGCGGCGCGCGGGTGATCATGGCGGTGGGCAGCGAGGAGAAGGCCAGAAAGGCCGAGGCGTTCGGCGCGGAACTCGCGTTCAGCTACCGCGACACGGATGTCGCGCGCGCGGTCCGCCAGCACACCCAGAAGCGCGGCGCGGACATGGTTGTCGACAGCGTCGGCGCGGCGACCTGGCAAGCGAGCCAGCTCGCGCTCGGCAAGGGCGGGCGGCTCGTCTGCTGCGGCGCCACCACGGGCTATGACCTCACGACCGACGCGCGCTACCTCTTCGTCCGCGAACAGAGCCTGATCGGCTCGAACGGCTGGACCGACCGGGAGCTGCGGGACATGCTGGCGGCCGTAGGGGCCGGCAGCGTCAAGCCGGTCATCGACCGGACCTTCCCGGTCACGGAGGCGGCCGCGGCCGAGGACTATCTGGAGCATCACGGCGCGTTCGGGAAAGTCGTACTTACGTTTTGAACAGGGGGCGACGGACGGATTGATCTACGATCTGAGCCGGATCCACCTGCCGATGGCCAGGTTCAACCCTGAGCAGGTCGCCATCATCCAGGGCGAGGTGCAGCTGACCTACGGCGGCCTCGAGGAGCGGGTCGAGGCGCTGGCGCGCGTCCTGGCGGGCCAGCGCCTGAAGCCCGGGGCGCACGTGGCCCTTCTCTTCGGCAACGATTACCGCTATGTGGAAGCCCTGCTCGGGGTGATGCGCGCGGGCCTCGTCGCGGTGCCGCTGAGCGACCGTTTCCCCGACGAGCGCAACGTCTACATCCTCGAGCATAGCGACAGTTCGGCACTGCTCTGCGCCGGCGCGGCTCAGGAGCTCGCCGAGCGCATCTCCGGCCTGGTACCCGGGGTGCGGTTGCTCAGCCTCCAGCAAGGCGGTCGGCTGCCCTGCCTATGGGACGCGGGCAAGCCCGCAGGCGAGCTGCCGGAGATCGCAGCGGACTCCATCTCGATGCTGACGTACACGTCGGGCTCGACCGGCACTCCGAAGGGAGTCCTCCTGACCCACCGGGGCCAGGTCTGGAACTTCCGCACCGTGGCGAAGACGCTGATGCTCGACGAGGACGACTGCGCGATCGTGGCCGCGCCGCTCTACCACAAGAACGCCGGCATGACTTTGAAGGCGACGCTGATGACAGGCGGGCGGCTGGTCATCCTGCCGAAGTTCGACCCTGGCACCTACCTACAGGCAACCGACCGCTACCGCGGGACGTTCATCTCCGGCGTGCCGGCGATGTTCTACATGATGCTGCGGGATCCGGCGATCGAGACCGGCAACTTCGATGCCGTCCGACTCATCCAGTGCGGCTCGGCGGCGGTCTCCGAGCAACTGATCCGCGCCCTGCAGGTCCACTTCCCCAACGCCTTCGTGGGCGACGGCTACGGGCTCACGGAGGGCGGTCCGGACGTGCTCTTCAGCCCCACCTGGGGCATCCGGCGGCTGGGCTCGACGGGGCTGGCGCTGCCCGGCATCTCGATCCGGGTCGAGACCGAGGACGGCCGGCAGGCGGCGGTGGACGAAGTCGGAGAACTGCTCGTCAAGAACCCCGGCGTCACCGTCGGCTACTACAAGGACCCCGAGCGGACCGCCGCGCGGTTCACGAGCGACGGCTACCTGCGCACCGGCGACCTCGCGCGCGTCGACCACGAGGGCTTCGTCTACCTCGCCGGCCGCGTCGACGACATGATCAACGTTGGTGGCGAGAAGGTGTACCCCAAGGAGGTCGAGGAGGTGCTCCTGAAGCATCCGGCGGTGCACGAGTGCGTCGTCGTGCCCGTGCCGCACGAGATCAAGGGAGCGGCTCCGGTGGCCGTCGTGGTGCGCCGCGCGGAGACGACGGGGGACGAGCTGCGCCAGTACGCGCTGCAGAACCTGCCCGCCTACGCGCACCCGCGCGCCGTCTACTTCGTCGACGCGATGCCGCTGAATCCGGCGGGGAAGGTTGACCGCAACCGGCTGCGCGAGATCGCGCTCGACTTGTACCGCCGAGACTCCCAAGGCAGGTGAGGTGGCCGAGATGAACATTCCCTTGCATGAGCTGCTCGGCATCGAGGTGCTCGAGCGGTCTGGATCGGGTCGCGTGCTGATCCGTCTGCCCTATCGCGACGACTGGCTCGTCACCGAGCAGCCGCAGCGGATGATCCACGGCGGCATCGCCGCGGTGCTGCTCGACATCGCCACGAACTTCTCGGTGATGGAGGCCGTGCAGGGGGAGGCTTCCACGGTCGATCTGCGGATCGACTACCTGCGGCCGCTGCCTCCCCAGGACCTCTATTGCGAGGGAAGGGTGCTGCGGGCGGGCCAGACGCTCGCGGTCGCGGAAGGGGACGTGCGCGTTGGGGACGGCAAGCAGCTGGCCGTCGGCCGCGGCACCTTCCGGGTGTTCCGATGATCGGGGCGGAGCTGCGCCGCGAGGTGTCGGCGCGGTCGGAGCAGATCATCGCGTGGCGCCGCTGGTTCCATGCCCATCCGGAGACCGCTGGCGAGGAGAGGGAGACGGCGGCGGCGGTGCGCCGCAGCCTGGCGGAGCTCGGCTATCAGCCCCAGATGGTCGGGGAGAACGCGGTCTGGGCGGAGATCGGCGAGGCGGGTCCGCTCGTGGCTTTGCGGGCGGACATGGATGCCCTGCCGATCCAGGAGGAGAGCGGCGTGCCGTTCGCCTCGACGGTTCCGGGCAGGATGCACGCCTGCGGGCACGATGCGCACACGGCCATGCTGCTGGGCGCGGCGGACTATCTGAAGCGCCATGAGGCCGACCTGCGCGGCCGCGTGCGGCTGATCTTCCAGCCGGCGGAGGAGGTGCCGCCGGGCGGCGCTCGGGGCCTCGTCGAGGCGGGCCTGATGCGCGGCGTGGACTACGTGTTCGGGCTGCACATGTCGGTCACGGACCCGGTCGGTTCCCTGCGGCTGCGCCCGGGGCCCACGCTGGCGAACGCCGACCGCTTCGCCGTCGAGGTGCAGGGGATCGGCGGCCACGGCGCCTCGCCGCACGGCACCGCGGATGCGGTGCTGGTCGCAGCCGAGCTGGTGGCGCGCCTGCATCAGGTTGTCGGCCGGATGACCGACCCCTTCGATCCGGTGGCCCTGACGATCGGCACCATCCACGGCGGCAGCGCTTTCAACGTGATCGCGGACCGGGCCCGGCTCGAGGGCACGATCCGGACGCTCTCGGCGTCCACCCAGGAAGAACTGCGGGCCCGCATCGCAGACATGGCGAGCCACGTCGCCCAGGCCTACGGCGCGGGCGCCGAACTCAGGTACGAGTACGGCTACCCGGTGCTGGTGAACGACGCGGAGGTGGTGCGGGCGCTTGCGGGCGCTCTCGCGACTCAGAGCCTGCTGCGCATCGTCGAGGGGGAGCCGAACCTCGCGGGCGACGACTTCGCGTACTACCTGCGCGAGGCCCCCGGCGCGTACGCCTTCCTGGGCTGCCGGCCGGCGCCGGGCAACGTCGCGGGCCATCACTCGCCGCGCTTCGTGATCGACGAAGCGGCGCTGCCGCTAGGCACGATGGCGCTCGTGCAAGGTGTCGAGACGCTCTGGGCCCTTGCGGGGAAGCGCGCCAACCGCTGAAGGCCTGGTCCACCGGGAAGGAGGACGAGCCATGACAGGCGACCTGGCGCAAGGCGCCTGGTCCTCGGGCGACGAAGGCTATCGCGACGACTACGGCGCCTTTCTGGAGCGTTATCCCGAGTACCGGGAAACGGCGCACCTGGACGAGCTGCGCCGGCGCGAGTACGGTCGCCTCGACGCGTGCGGGCAGGTTTACCTGGACTACACGGGCGGTGGCCTCTATGCGGTCAGCCAGATCGAGGAGCACATGCGCCTCCTTGGGAGCGGCATCTTCGGCAACCCGCACTCCTCGAGCCCGGCGTCCGCGGCCGCGACCGAGCTCGTCGAGCGCGCGCGCGAGCACGTCCTGCGCTATTTCCGGGCCCCGGCCGGGGAGTACGCCGTCGTGTTCACGCAGAACGCGACCGCCGCGATCAAGCTGGTGGCCGAGTCCTACCCGTTCGGACCGCAGGCTCCTCTGCTGCTCACGGCGGACAACCACAACTCCATCAACGGCATGCGAGAGTACGCGGCCGCCCAGGATGCGGAGGTCCGCTACCTGCCGCTCACCGAGGGAGAGGAGCGCATCGACGCGGCGGCCCTCATGGCGGCGCTGCCGCGTGGGGGGACTGCGGGCGGCCTCTTCGCCTTCCCCGCGCAGTCAAACTTCACCGGCGTCCAGCACGATCTCGCCTGGATCGGAAGCGCGCAGCGGGAGGGCTGGGATGTCCTGCTCGACGCCGCGGCCTACGCCCCGACCAACGTCCTGGACCTCGGCGCGTGGCAGCCGGACTTTGTTGCGATCTCCTTCTACAAGATCTTTGGCTACCCCACGGGCATCGGCTGCCTGATCGCCCGCAAGGAGGCCCTGCGCAAGCTCGTCCGGCCTTGGTACGCGGGTGGGACCGTAGCCTTCGCCTCGGTGCAGGCCTTCCACGGGCCGCGCACGGCCCACTACCTCCTGCCGGGCCCGACGGGGTTTGAGGACGGCACCTTGAACTACCTCGGCATCCCGGCGGTGGAGATCGGCCTGAGGCACATCGAGCAGGTGGGAATCGACGCGATCCATACCCGGGTGCGCTGCCTCACCGGCTGGCTCCTGACGGCGCTCTGCGCCTTGCGCTACCGCGGAGGGCAGCCGCTCGCGCACGTCTACGGTCCCGTCGAGACCGCAGGCCGTGGCGGCACCGTGCTCTTCAACCTGCTGGATCCGGCGGGGTGGGTCGTCGAACCCGGCCTGGTCCAGCGGCAGGCCGACCGGATGGGCATCTCGCTGCGCAGCGGCTGCCACTGCAACCCGGGGGCCAGGGAAGCGGCGTTCGGCATGCAGCCCCCTGATCTGACGGCCTGCTTTGCCGGGGTGACCGGGGAAGACCTTGGGGCCTTCATGGACGCGGTGGCGGACAAGATGGACGGAGCCCTGCGCGCGTCCTTCGGCATTGCCAGCAACTTCCGCGACGCCTGGCAGCTGGTGCGGTTCCTCGATCGGCTGCAGGACGACTATGCCGGCTAGCGTGCGGGCCCCGGCCGCGCCTGCGGCCATCCGGGCCGGGCCTGGACCCACCCGCGTTCGCCACCAGGCAGAGACGCTATAAAGGAACAGGCGCAACATCCCGCCGTCCGTATGGACGGCGGGATGTTGCGCCTGCCGTCTGCCGGGCGCCCGCGGACCATCGCAGGCGGAATATTCTGCGGCCTGCCTGCCACCGTGTACAACGCCTCTGCACGGCCGTCGCCTGGCTCTGCGCACGAAACTTCCGGCCCTGCGATACCCGACGGTCGACCTCACTTTTGCGCGTTGGTGCGGAAAAGGCCTCGAGCCCGCGTCCTAGGCACATCGTGGTCCATGAGGACCTGGTCCTGTGGCGGTATTTAGGGCCGAAAGCCAATGCGATCAGGGCTGATAGGACCAGAGGAGATTAACAGGGCCTAAGCACAATGCCCCGGTTGAATCCTTCTGCAAAGAGGTGAGCATGGGGCGAGCCGGAGGCAGAATACACTGCAAGGAGATGGCAACAGTGGGCGAAATAGTGTTTCCGTATATCGCCAACTCCGTACCAAGCGTCAAAAAGCGCATGATGGACGAGATTGGCATTAAGAGTGCCGATGACATTTTCGCTGAGATTCCTGAGCACCTGAGGTATAAGGGTACGCTCAATCTGCCCAAGCCGCTCTTGTCAGAATATGAAATGAGGCGTCACGTCGAGGGGCTGCTTGCCAAGAACAGCTCGTGCGAGGACCACCTCAGCTTCCTTGGTGGCGGTACGTGGCAGCACTACGTGCCGGCGGTCGTGGATACGATCATCGAGCGCGACGAGTTCCTGACCGCCTACGTCGGTGACGCGTATGCGGACCATGGCAAGTTCCAGGCCATGTTCGAGATGGCGAGCATGGTCGGTGAGCTCGTGGACATGGACGTCGTCAACACGCCGACCTATGACTGGGCCAACGCGATCGCGATCGCCGTTCGCATGGCCGCGCGCATGAACGGGCGCAAGGAGATCCTGGTCGACGCCAGCATGAGCCCCAAGCGGCTCGCCGTGGTCAAGAACTACTGCCTGCCGGACATCACGGTGAAGCTTCTGGACTTCGACCGCGTGCAGGGCGGCATGAACCTCGAGGACCTGAAGGCCAAGATCTCGTCGGCCACCTCGGCCGTCTATTTCGAGAACCCCTCGTACCTTGGCTTCATCGAGGGCCATGGCGAGGAGATCGCCCGCATCACCCACGCGGTCGGCGCCGAACTCATTGTCGGCGTCGACCCGTCGTCTCTGGGGGTACTGACGCCTCCTGCGCAGTACGGGGCCGACATCGTCTGCGGCGAACTGCAGCCGCTCGGTATCCACATGCAGTGGGGCGGCGGCCTCTCGGGCTTCATCGCGACCCGCGACGAGCCGAAGTACGTCGCCGAGTACCCGTCGCTGCTGTTCGGCCTCACCACGACCACCCAGGAAGGCGAACACGGCTTCGGCCAGGTCTACTACGAGCGGACCTCCTACGCCTCGCGCGAGCGCGGCAAGGACTTCATCGGCACCACGACGGCCCTCTACGGCATCGCCGCGGCGGTCTACCTCGCGCTGATGGGACCGCAGGGCATGCGGGACCTCGGGCTCGGCATCATGCAGCGGGCGGCGTTCGCGGCCGACCTGCTCGGAGCGCTGCCCGGCGTCAAGGCCCCCTACATCGCCGCCCCCGGATTCAAGGAATTCGTGGTCAACTTCGACGGCACCGGCAAGACCGTCGCGGAGATCAACCAGGCACTCCTGCAGCAGGGCATCTTCGGCGGCAAGGACCTGAGCGGCGAATTCCCCGAACTCGGCCAGAGCGCCCTCTACGCCTTCACCGAGGTGCACACCAAGGACGACATCAGGCGGCTCGCCCTGGCGCTTGACGAGGCGCTTGCCGCGTTCCCGCAGGTCAAGGCGTAGGAGGGATCGGAAATGACAGCCAGAGTACGCAAGGACTATCAACAGGCGCGTTGGAACGAGCCGGTCATCTACGAACTGTCGCTGCCGGGTGCGCGCGGCGTTCTGGTTCCGATGCCGGACGGCGAGGTGCAGGCCAAGGCCGGCGACGTC
Organism: Bacillota bacterium; assembly: GCA_021793315.1. Taxonomy (GTDB): domain Bacteria; phylum Bacillota; class Sulfobacillia; order JAJZYS01; family JAJYTV01; genus JAJZQO01. Next base: position 36,344 of record JAJYSZ010000018.1, read on the forward strand.
CTCGGACGGCTGCCGAAGGGCATGCGGCGGGCAGAACTGCCGAACCTGCCGGAGCTCTCCCAGAAGCACGTGCTCTCGCACTACCTGCATCTCTCGCAGGAGACGCTCGGGTCGAACATCACGAACGACATCAGCGAAGGCACCTGCACGATGAAGTACAACCCGCGCATCAACGAGGTGCTGGTCGGCGACCCGCGCTTCGCCGAGCTGCACCCGGACCAGGATGAGGACACGGTGCAGGGGATCCTCGAGATCTACCACCGCTTCTCGCAGATCATCAAGGAGATCTCGGGTATGGACGAGGTCACCTTCCAGCCGGGCGGCGGCAACCACGCCGTCTACACCGCGGCGTCCGTCGTGCGTGCCTACTGGGCAGCGCGCGGCCAGCTTGAGCAGCGCAACGAGATCATCACGACGATCTTCTCGCACCCCTGCGACGCGGCGGCGCCTGCGACCGCCGGCTTCAAGGTCATCACGCTCTACCCGGACAAGCAGGGCATCCCGGACATCGAGGCGCTGAAGGCGGCCGTGTCGGAGCACACGGCGGCCATCTTCATGACCAACCCCGAGGACATCGGCATCTTCAACCCGCGCGTGGACGACTTCGTCCGCATCGTGCACGAGGCCGGCGGCCTCTGCTTCTACGACCAGGCGAACGCGAACGCCTTCCTGGGCGTGGCGCGCGCCCGCGAGGCCGGGTTCGACATGTGCCACTTCAACGTGCACAAGACCTTCGGCACGCCGCACGGCGGGGAGGGCCCGGCGAACGGCGCCTTCTGCTGCGCGAACGAGCTCGCTCCGTTCCTGCCGGTGCCCCGCGTCGTGTATGACGGCAAGAAGTACCACCTGGACTACGACAAGCCGCAGTCGATCGGCAAGGTGCGCGACTTCATGGGCACCGCGGGCGTCATCCTGAAGGCCTACGCCTGGACGATGATGATGGGCGCCGAGGGCCTGCGCGAGACGGCCGACGTCTCGGTCATCAACAACAACTACATGCTGGCCAAAATGGAGGGCATCCGCGGCCTCGACTACGCGTTCCGCGGCAACGGCATCCGTCGCCAGGAGCAGGTGCGCTACACCTGGGAGCCGCTCAAGAACGACACCGGCGTCGGCACGGACGACGTGAATAACCGCATCGCCGACTACGGCATCGAGCACTACTGGACCAGCCACCATCCGTGGGTCATCCCGGAGCCCATGACGCTCGAGCCTTGCGAGACCTACTCGATCGACGACCTCGACGAGTACGTCGAAGTCATCCGGACGATTTCGGAAGAGGCCTACGCGGATCCCGCGTTCGTCAAGGCGGCGCCGCACCGTGCCGCATCGCACCGCCGCAACGACGACGCCAGCCTGGACGACCCCGCGAAGTGGGCCGTGACCTGGCGGGCGCACGTCAAGAAGACCCGGAAGTAGAAGTCGCGCCGCCCCCGCCCCGCACAGCCGTTCGGGGCGGGGGGCGGCCGGACTGGAAGAGGGACACGTGACAAAGAAGCTCGGTTTGATCGTCAACCCGTTCGCCGGCATGGGCGGAAGGGTCGGACTCAAGGGGAGCGACGGCGCCGACACCCTGCAGAAGGCACTCGCCCTGGGAGCGCGCCCCGAGGCGCCCCGGCGCGCGGTGGAAGCTCTCTCGATGCTCCAAGACCTCAAGGGTGCGCTCGAGATCGTCGCCTATCCCCATGAGATGGGCGAGGACGAGGCGCGCCAGGCGGGGTTCGAGCCGACTGTGGTCGGCAGCATCGACCGCGGCCACACGATGCCCGAGGACACCGTGCGCGCGGCCCAGGACCTGATGCGCCTCGGCGTGGACCTCCTGCTCTTCGTGGGCGGGGACGGCACAGCCCGCAACGTGCACGACGCCGTCGGCGACCGCGTGCCGGCGCTCGGCGTGCCAGCGGGGGTGAAGATCCACTCCGCGGTCTACGCGACCACGCCGCGCGCTGCGGGGGACCTCGCCAAGATGGTCATGGAGGAACGCGTCGGCGCGTTCCACGACGCGGAAGTCATGGACATCGACGAGGACGCCTTCCGGGAGGGCCGCGTCTCGTCGCGGCTCTACGGATACCTGCGCGTGCCCGCGGACACGGGGCACGTGCAGAACATGAAGTCCGGGCGGGCGGCAGGCGACGAGGCCGCGCTCGCGGCCATCGCCGAGCATGTGATCGAGGCCATGGAGGCTCATCCGGACGACCTCTTCATCGTCGGGCCGGGCACCACGACGCGGGCGATCATGGATCGCCTGGGGCTCCAGGGCACGCTGCTCGGCGTGGACCTCGTGGAGGGGCTGCGCCTCGTCGGCAGCGACGTCGGCGAGCGGGACCTCCTCGAGCGCAGCCAAGGCCGGCGCTCCCACGTCGTCGTCACGGTGATCGGCGGCCAGGGCTACATCTTCGGCCGCGGCAACCAGCAGATCAGCCCGCGCGTGCTTGCGCAGGTGGGCCTCCAGAGCCTGATGGTCGTCGCCACGCGGCAGAAGATCGCCTCGCTCCGGGGCGGACCGCTGCTCGTCGACACCGGCGATGCCGAGATGGACCGCCGCCTCAGCGGCTACGCTCGCGTCATCACCGGCTTCCACGACGAGATCGTGTACCGCGTGGAGGCCTAGGACCGGAGAACGGACATGCACCCGCTGCGAGCGGGGAGCGGGAGCATGATTGTCATACGGTCGCGGACGGAAGGGCCGAGCAAGGAGGGCAACGCAGTGTCGATTAACTCCGACATCGAAGCCGAAAGGGAACTCGCCAAGTTCGGGTACAAGCAGGAGCTCAAGCGCGCGATGAACGTGTGGGAGCTCACTGCATTCGGCGTCAACTACATGATCCCAATCGCCCCGGCAATCATCTTCGGCTTCGTCCTCGCGGACTCGGGCGGAACGGTGGCCCTACCGTACGTCCTCGCCGGCATCGGCATGCTGTTCACCGCGGGCAGCTACTCCGTCATGGTGCGCAACTACCCGCTCGCCGGGTCGCTCTACAACTACGTGACGCGCGGACTGCAGCCGCATATCGGCTTCCTCTCCGGCTGGGTGCTACTGCTCGACTACGTCCTCATCCCGACGGTCACGGCCGCAAGCGCGGCGATCTACATCGGCCAGTTCATCCCCCAGGTGCCCTACGCGATCTGGCTTGTGGTGTTCGCGATCGCGATGGGCATGCTGAACCTCTTCGGGGTCGAGCTGATGGCCAAGCTCGGGATCTGGATGGTCATCGTCGGCGAGGCCGTCGTCTTCATCGCCCTGTTCGTCTGGGGCTACGCCGTGGCCGTCCACCATATCGGCACCGGCACCCTGTTCACCGCCGAGCCGTTCCACTTCTCGAGCATCGGGGCACTGATGACGGCCACGTCGTTGAGCGTCTTGAGCTATCTCGGCTTTGACGCCATCACGACCTTGGCCGAGGAATCGCACCACCCGAAGCGGGACATCCCGCGCGCCATCTACTTCTCGGTCGCCATCGGCATGCTGACGATGTTCCTGACGGGCTACTTCGGCATGCTGGTCATCCCCGACTGGCGTGAGCACATCAACAACATCACCTGGGCGTCGACCGCGCTGATGCAGGTCTCGAGGATCGCCGGCGGCCCCGCGTTCGCGGGCTTCTACACCGCAGGCTACCTGCTCGCGATGGGCGTCTTCAACGTTGTGGCCACCGCGGCCGGCGCTCGCCTGCTCTACGGCATGGGCCGCGACAACCTGATCCCGAAGAAGGTCTTCGCGGCGATCAACAAGCGCTGGCAGACCCCGCACTGGAACATCGTGCTGATCGTGGTCATGGAGTACATCCTCGGCATGGCCATGAACGTCAACAACATCTCGAACCTGATCAACTACGGCGCGCTGCTCGGCTTCGCGATGCTGAACCTGGCCGTGATCTGGCTCTACTACGTCAAGCGCAAGGGCGTCGGCCCGGTGAAGCTTGGCGAGCCTGCGAGCTGGCGGCCGGAGGCGAAGGACTGGTTCCGGTACTTCCTGGCACCAGCCCTCGGCTTCATCGTGATCATGTGGGTGTTCTCGAGTCTCGACCATCTTTCGCTCGAGGTCGGTACTACCTGGCTCGTGATCGGCATCATCTACACCGCGTTCAAGACGAAGGGCTTCCGGGAGAAGCCGCCGGAGCTCGAACTGTAGGCAGCCTCCGTCAGTCTCGGACACGTCAGGATCCCCAACCGGTGGTGGCCGCGCAGGGAACTGCGGCCACCACCGGCTTCTGCGAACGGAGGGACAAAGGGTGACAGCGATCGGACCAGAAGGCCTGCAGGAGATCGGCGCCAGCATGCAAGTCGCGGTGGGGGAACTCCTGGCCGCGGCGGCCCTGCGCCCGCACGAGATCTTCGTGCTTGGCGGCAGCACGAGCGAGATCCTGGGCCGGCGAATCGGCAGCCACACCAGCCTCGAGGTCGGGCAGGCGGTCCTCGACGCGATCCTGCCGCCCCTGCAGGAGGCCGGGCTGTACCTGGCGGTCCAGGGCTGCGAGCACATCAACCGCGCTCTGGTCGTCGAGCGGGTTTGCGCCGAGCGCTACGGGCTCGAGATCGTCTCGGTCTACCCCTGGGAACATGCGGGCGGCGGCCTCGCCACGACCGCGATGGCCGGGTTCGCGGACCCCGTGGCGGTCGAGAACGTCGCGGCGCGCGGCGCCGCCGGGATCGACGTCGGCGACGCCTTCATCGGCATGCACATCCGGCCTGTCGGGGTGCCGGTGCGGGGTAGCGTCAAGTCGATCGGCGAGGCGCACCTCAGCATGATCCGCACGCGGCCCAAGCTGATCGGCGGCCGCCGCGCCAGGTACTCGAAGGAAGAGGCGATGCAGGGCTGACGCCGGGAGAGGCAGCATGGCGGCGCAAGGCCGCAGGTGGTTCCAGGCGGCAATCTGGAGGGGGGTCCCGGGAACGGAGCGAGAAGTGGGAACCTTCCGCGTAAAGGCGGGCCTGGCGGAAATGCTCAAGGGCGGCGTGATCATGGACGTCACGACGCCGGAGCAGGCGGTGATCGCGGAGCGCGCCGGAGCGGTGGCGGTCATGGCGCTCGAGCGGGTGCCCGCGGACATCCGCGCGGC
>JAJYSZ010000019.1:0-36788 GCA_021793315.1 Bacillota bacterium
ATCTGGAAGGAAGGCACACGGTCCACCGCGCGCGTGTACCAGGAAAGGGCCAGCGTGGAGTTGACGCTGGCCTTTCCCTGCGTTTCCTGCGTCTAGAGAAGCCTGTGCTCGTTCGCCGTGAGGCTGAAACGGCAGTGCAGAACCTCGGCGGCCCGTCTGCACATGACCATGCGGCTCAAAAAGATTTCGAAATAGTTCATCGGCGATACAGAGTCGTCGATCTGGAGAGCCAGCGTGATTACGCCGGCGTCAGGGTCGATCACCAGCTGGCTGCGCCGCACCGCCGCGTTCACCCGGTCGTGCTCGTCGTACTGCGCCGGGTCCTCCGTCTGGACGCGGCTGATGTGGACATCGGACTTGTCGGCGAGGATCAGCGCGGCCGAAATCGGCGAGACGGCTTCGCCGTACTCTTCCTCGTGGTTGCCGATGGCCCCGAGGACGAGCGCAATCTCGTCCGAAGGCATCCCGGCCTCGCGGAGGATCGGGTAGGCAAGCATCGCGGACGACTGGCCGTGGTGGTTGCGCCCCGCGATGTTTCCGATGTCGTGCAGGTAGCCGGAGATCGCCGCGAGCTCCGCGTCGCGCTCTGGATAGCCCAATTCCAACATCACCCTGCGGGCGATCTTCGCGACCAGTCCGACATGCCGCGTGCCATGCTCCGTGTAGCCCATGGCGCGCAAGGCGGCGTTCGCGGCGAGCACGAACTCGTGCACATCCTGGCGCCCGGCGATGGTCTCAAGCGTTACGGCGATCGGGCTCAACTCCCTTCCTGCGCAAGGCGGCTTCGACCCGGTCCGCCACCTCTTCGGGCCCGAGGCCATCCGTGTGAAGATGAATGACGGCCCTGGCGATGGCAACCCTGAGCCGTTCCCTTTCCGTCTGGACGCGTTCCGGACCGTAGCCCACCCTGCGCCTGCGGCGCACCGTCTCGATATCCGCGTCGAGCACCACAACGTATGCGTACCCGAGCTCATGCGCAAGGTCGCGCACGCTCGAGTGCTCCTGTGGCAGACAGTGGGCGTTGTAGCCGCGCCGGCACAGGTGGGTCGCCAACGTCGACTTTCCTGCGGCAGATACGCCGACGATCGCCACGGGCACCGCCATTCTACGCCGGCAGGTGCAGGCTGAAGACGCGCGCCGTCGCTTCCGAGCCCTTGCAGATGCCGAACACCCCCACCGTCATATCGTCTCTCGGCCGTCCTCTGGCCTCTCCATGCGAGAGATCGAGGATTGCCTGCGCAAGCATCTCGGTCCCACCTGGCGCCGCACCGCGGACCAGGTCCACGATGCCGTCGAGCACGGCGTGGGTCTCGGACCACCGGTCCGGCGCCAGCACCCCATCGGAAAGCGCTACGATTATTGTCCCTTCGCCCAGGGGGAACTCATGCACGAAGGGCTTGGTCGCTGGATCGACGCCGATCGGGCCGTACGGGCAAAGGAGCTGTTCCACCACGCCCTGCCTGCGCACCAGCACGACGTCCGGCCCGTTCTGCGACACAAGGAGGGCCTTCGCCTCGAGATCCGCCGATACGATGGTGAGCGTGGCGGAGACCTTGCCGCCGCGTTGGGCATAAAGGAGGTCGTGCACCGCTCGAGCAGTCGCGCCGTCGCGCGCACCCTCGGAAATGAGATTGGCGCACCGGTTTGCCACCAGCAGAGCCGTGCGCCGCGCCGCCTCGCCATTGCCCTGCCCATCGGCCATGATCAGCGAGACTCCGCCCCGGGCCCGCTCGACCACCTGCGCCTGATCGCCACTCCAATTGAGGCCGTGCCGCGGCAGTTTGCGCACCGCCACGTGGATTTCAAGCGCCATCGCCGGTCGCCTCCCCCGCAGCGATCAGGCGGCGAACGTCACCGAAGCGTCTCGTCAGACGCTTCTGATCAAAGTGTTCGAGCAGCGGCACGGCGAATTTGCGCGTCGTGCCAAGCGCTTCGCGGAGCTCCGCCGTCGTGGCCTCGCGCCCATCCGCAAGGCAGGCTCGCACCCTGGCCTCAGCCGTGCCGATGGCCTCGCGGGCAAAGTAGAGATCGCCGGCCCGGACCAGCTCGCCCTGCTCGGCAAGGTAAGCGATGAGGTCCTGCAGGCGTTGCGGCGTCATCGCCCGCGCCCTGGGCCAGTCTGCGGGAGAAGCCGGCTGGAGTCCCCCGGCCGCGAGGAAACCGTGGAGGTCCTCGAGGAGGCCCCTGAGTTCCTCGGGCATCGGCACTCCGTCGCCGGCCGGGCGCACGTGCTCTCCCTCGAGGCACATCTGGCCTTCCGCCGCGAGCTCCCCGGCGAGCTGGGCAGCCTCGCGCACACCAAGCTCCGCCACCACCTCGCGCCGCCACTGCTGGCGGTCGAGACCTCGCCACAGGGGGTCGGCCTGCCACAGCGCCTGCATGCGGTCCGCCTCTACCTGCAGGCGCCGCGCCAGTTCCTCGCGATCCAGGTAGGTCTCACCCAATCGGCGCAGCCGGCCCTCGCGCTCGAGATTCTGGGCGGCCCCCGCCGCGGCGGCGTCATCGAGTCCGAGCTCCTGCGCAAGCGATCGGACGTTGGCCGCAAAGTGCCGCCGCACCGCGCCCAGCACCATCTCTTCGGGCGATGCCTGACGCCTGCGCTGCAGTTCCTCGATGTCCTCCGGATGCCCGCGCCGCTGCCGGCCCCCGAGGTCCAGGACGAATCCGCCGCCGATGGTTCGCGCAGGAGAGAAGCTGCGGACCACCACCCGGTCGCGCACCACGGCGGGGAAAGCGGTCTCGCCGCGGAAGCGGACAAAATCCTGCCCGCCGGAGGGGATCTCCTGGCAGGTCAGTGGCACGATGCGGCCGATGACTTCCATCGTGCCGATATGCAGGCGCACGCGGGCGCGCATCGGGAGCGGTGGTGCCTCGGCGAGGAGCTTCAGGTGCAGTGTGACCTGGGATGTCTCCTGCACCGTGCCGGGCGCCGCGAGCACCTTGCCCCGCTCCACCTGGTCGCGGTCGATTTGCGCCAGATTCACCGCCGTGCGTTCTCCCGCTCGGCAGTGCTCGCGCGTTTCGCCATGAGACTGCAGACCGCGCACCCGCACAGGGAGGTGGCCCGGCACCAGTTCAAGGTGGTCCTCGACCGAGATTTCACCTGCGGCCAGCGTTCCCGTCACCACGGTGCCGAAGCCCGGCAGGGTGAACACACGGTCGATGGGCAGCCGTGCTGGGCCGAGCGCGCTGCGCGGACGCATGCGCTCTACTGCCTTCTCGAGCAGAGTCTGGAGTTCTTCAATGCCCTCCCCGGTCACCGACGAGATGCCGACGATCGGAGCGCCGTCGAGGAACGTTCCCCTGAGTTCCTGGCGCAGGTCGGTTTCGATGAGTTCGCGCCACTCCGCGTCCACGAGATCGATCTTGGTCAGGCAGATGATGCCTTCCGCGACGCCCAACAGCGAGAGGATCTCTAGGTGCTCCCGCGTTTGCGGCATGACCCCCTCGTCGGCCGCGACGACGAGCAGGACGAGGTCCATACCCTGCGCGCCCGCAACCATATGGTGGATGAAGCGCTCGTGTCCGGGGACGTCCACAATGGCGGCCCGCTGTCCGGAGGGCAGCGTGAACGGGGCGAAGCCAAGTTCGATCGAAATGCCGCGCGCCCGTTCCTCCGGCAGACGATCGGTCTCATGGCCCGTCAGGGCCCTGATCAGGGCAGTCTTGCCGTGGTCGACATGGCCTGCGGTGCCAATGATCAGCCGTAGATCCATCGGTAGTCCCGGTCTCCCTTGGTCCTACCCGTTAAGGCCCGTGACAAGCCTATTTCAGCGATTCGCGGCGTTTGACAGCCGCAACGGCGGACTCTATACTTTCGTTGTGCTACGGGGAGTGGCGCAGTTTGGCTAGCGCGCTGCGTTCGGGACGCAGAGGTCGCAGGTTCAAATCCTGTCTCCCCGACCAGTATTCCAGGGACCGTCCGCACTGCGGTCGGTCCCTTTTTGCGAAGGTGGGAGGAAAAACGGCGGAAGGTCACCTGGAATGGATCTCCCGCGCCTTGCGCAGCAGGACGCGATAGCCGGGATAGCCGTGACGCTGGACCTGTTCCTGCGCCGCGTCGAATCCGAGCCAGAGCGCTTCGGAGATCTCGGTCTGCAGGGCGCGGACCTCCCCATCCTCGTAGGTCATGAAGAAGTACGTCACCTGCTTGTCGTTGCCACCGGAAAGCGCATAGCCTACCTGGCCCAGCCTCTCGCCCGGCAAGGCCTGCACGCCGGTTTCCTCCAGCACCTCGCGCACCGCGGCCTCCTTCGGGGTCTCACCAGGTTCGATGTGCCCCTTGGGGAATGTCCAGCGACCATACCTGTCCCGTATCATCAAGACCTCGTCACCACGCACCACGATGCCGCCCGCCGACTGCTCGGTCATGCCGCCACCCCAACTTCCTGTCACTGCGGAGGGAGCGTTTCATGTTCATTATAGTCGTAGGCTGCGGTCGGCTGGGATCATCCCTGGCACGCAGCCTGTCCGGAGCGGGCCATCGCGTGACCGTCGTGGACTGGAATCCGCAGAGGTTTGAACGCATCGCGGACCTCCCAGAGGTCGCGCAGATCCTGGGTACCGGAATCGACGTCGACGTGATGCGTCAGGCGGGCGCCGAGGAGTGCGACGCACTCGTCGCCGTCACCGACCACGACAATTCCAATATCATGATCGCTCAGACAGCCGAACAGATCTTCAAGGTTCGGCATGTGGTGGCCAGAGTCAACGACCCGCGCACGGGGCCGCTGCTGGAGCGGTTCGGGATTCGGGCCGTCTGCCCGACGCAGCTCGCAGCGGATGCCCTCTTCGAGACCCTGCAGTCGGGTTGGGGCGAAGAAGCCTCGCGGCCCGGCCAACGCTGAACCCGCAAGGAGGGAGATGCCGGTTCGCCTTCGTGCGACCGGCGCCAGCAATATGTACGTGATCGTGGTCGGCGGCGGCAAGGTCGGATACTACCTGACGAAGACCTTGCTTGCAGAGGGACACGAAGTGGCCATCGTCGAGCGCGACGAAAAGGTCTGCCGCAAGCTGGAGCTCGATCTCGGCGAGATCCTCGTGCATGCCGACGGGTCCACGCCGGCCGGTCTGGAACTTGCGGGCGCAGCTCGGGCTCAGGTGCTGACGGCCGTGACCGGCCAGGACGAGACGAACCTCGTCACGTGCCAGGTCGCGCGCACCTTCTTCAACGTCCAGCGCACCATCGGACGCATCAACAACCCGAAGAACGAGGCGCTGTTCCGCGTGCTGGACGCGGGCACCGCCGTAAGCTCGACGCAGATCATCACAGATCTCATCCAGCGCGAGGTGGACACGCGCCACATCCAGAAGCTGCTCCCGATGGCCACCGGCAAGGTGAACCTGTTCGAACTCGACATGATCGGCTCCTCGCCCGTACTCGGCAAGACGGTGGCGGATCTCAGCATGCCCCCGGGCACCTTGCTCGTTGCGGTCATGCGGGCTGGCGGCGTGATCGTGCCGGACGGTCGTACGCAGATTCTCAAGGGCGACCGCGTGATCGCCGTGGCGCAGAGCGACCGCGAGGAGGAGCTCGCACGTCTGCTGTTCGGCGCAGAGGCCTGAGCGCGCACGGGAATAGTACACCGCGGAGGTGCAATCCGCGGTGTCTTTTTTTGGGGCTCTCGTCGGCAGCCTTGTCGCCGGCCTCGTCCTGCTCGCCATCCTGGCCGCTGCCATCACTCCGCTTCTGCAGGCCTTTGGGCGCCGTTTCATGGGCATCGTGGTGCGGGAGAGCTACACGGGCAACATCATGAGCCTCATCAACTCGATGCGGCGGCTGGGCGCGCAAACCATGGGCGAAACGATGCTTCGCGCCGGCTCGGACGGAAAGGTGATCCAGCGCCCGCTCGGCACGCCGAGGCATCTGTCGCCATGGCAGGATCTGCTCTTCCACCCGGCCCAGCTCGGTCGGGCACCGCTCAACGCAGACGCCAAGGTGGACCTGTCGGTTGTGATCGGGCCGAAGGCGAAGCACCCGCTGCGGGTGGAAACGCCTCTGCTTATCGCCGGTATGTCCTACGGCGGCGCACTCAGCCGGGATCTCAAGGTGGCTCTGGCACGCGCCGCAAACCAGGCGGGAACCGCCACCAACACCGGCGAGGCTTACCTCGCGGACGAGCGGCGCGCAGCGCGCAAGCTGATCGTCCAGTACCACCGCGGCACCTGGCCGATGTCGCCGCAGAACCATCCCCAGCTCCTGGCCTCCGCCGACGCCATCGAAATCCAGATCGGGCAAGGCGCGCAGGCTGGCGCCCCGATGCGGACCTCCTCCGATCTCGTGCGGCCCGAACAGCGCAAGGCCTTTGGGCTCGCTCCGGGCAAGGATGCCTTGATCGATGGACGGTTGCAGGGCGTTGCGGGCGTCGACGACCTCGCGCGCCTCGTGAAGCGCCTGCGCGAAGCGTACGAAGTCCCTGTCGGACTGAAGCTGGCGGCCAGCGACCGCATCGAGCAGGACCTCGACGCGCTCGCCTCAGTCCCGCTCGATTTTCTCTGCCTGGATGGCGCCGAGGGTGGCACGCACGGCGGCCCCGCCATCCTGCAGGACGACTTCGGCCTGCCCACCATGCACGCCATCGCCCGTGCGGACGCCTACCTGCGCCGCACGGGCCGGCGCGCGGAGATCAGCCTCCTGGCCGCCGGTGGCCTGTACACGCCTGGCACCTGCCTCAAAGCGCTGGCCCTGGGTGCCGATGCCTGCTATCTCGGCACCGCGGTCGTTGTCGCGAGCATCGCGGAGCAGGCGGTCAACCTCGCCCCCTGGGAGCCGCCCTACAGCATGATCTTCGCGAGCGGCAGCGATCGCAAGCGCTTCTCCATCAGCAATGCGGAGCAGCACGCTGCCACGTTTTTGCGTTCGAGCACGGCGGAGATCGACATCGGCATGCGCGCGCTTGGCAAGGGTGCCCTTGCGGAGCTGAGCCGTCAGGACATGGTTGCGCTGACGCCGATGACGGCTGCGCTCACCGGCTGCAGACTTCCTCTCGGGCCGATGGAGGAAGAGTCCGACGTGGCCTATCTCGACCTTGGGGACGCGGAGCGTCCCCACCCTAGGCCTCTGCACTGAGCAGGATGTATGTGCCTATCCTGTCGAATCTCTACTGATGGGCAACTGCCGCGCGGCAGTGGCCCGGAGGTTTCGAGAGGAGTGGCGCTCGTGAGCGCAACCTTGTGGGTCATCGTGATCATCATCGTGCTAATCCTGATGGGTGTTCGCTTCGTGCAGCAGGGCACCATGGGTGTCGTCGTCCGGTTCGGTCGGTTCAGCCGGACTGTCCAGCCAGGTATCGCCGTGATCATCCCGTTCCTCGAGACCCTGCGTCGTGTGTCGACACGCTCCCAGACGATCCAGATGCCCGCATCCCCGGTGCTGACCGGGGACAACGTCTCGCCTGTGATCGATGCGTACTTCGTCTTCCGCGTCGTCAACCCGCGCGACTTCCTGTTCGAGATCCAGAACCCCGTGGAAACGGTACAGGCCATCATGTTCTCCACGATCCGCCGCGTCATCGCCGAGATGCACCTCTCCGAGGCCATGGCGGCGCGTGACAAGATCGACGCCGAACTGCGCAAGGAACTCGACGAGAAGACGGCCGGCTGGGGTTTCCGCGTCGAGCAGGTCGCCATCCGGGACTTCCAGTTGCCGCCGGAAATGAAGCAGTCGATGGAACAGCAGAAGATCGCCGACGCGCAGCGCCACGCCGCGATCAACACGGCGGAGGGCCAGAAGCAGGCTGCGATCCTCGCCGCCGAGGGCCAGCGCCAGGCGGCAATCACCGAGGCGGAGGGCCGTGCGCAGGCTACCTTGACTGTCGCCGACGCCGACGCCCAGGCCATCGCCAAGGTGTACGGCGCCTACCTGGCGCAGGGCGGCTCCGCGGAAAAGCTGCAGGCGGTCCTGACCGTCCGCAGCCTGGAGGCTCTGGAGCGCGTATCCAACGGGCAGGCCACCAAGATCCTGGTGCCCAACAACCTCGCAAGCCTCGCGGGCACGCTCGCCGGGCTGGCCGAGGTAGGCAAGGTAGGCTAGGGGAACTTCCCAGCCTCGTGGTCAGGAAGGCCGCCCAACCGGGCGGCCTTCTTCCTGTCTGCCGTTCTGGCTGCGCTCCACCTCCAGGTCACGCGGTGGGCGTCGCAACCATCCAGGTGTGGCCAAACGGGTCCTCGAACTGCCCGACGCGGTCGCCGTGCGCCTGGCCGTCATCCGCAATCAGCTTGGCTGCTTCCTCGCCGCCGAAGACGGCGCTGCAGAACCCGATGCCCCCGGGACGTCATGGACAGCGAGCATCGGAACAACAGCCTGTGCTGTCGAAAAGATCCCCCTCCCATAGATCGCTCGCGACGCGGTTCGGCAGAGAGCGCCCCGCTGCCGACCGAAATGTCTCCCGGGCGGTGGCGTCATCCCTCGCCGCGCTCATCCTCCTCCCGCCAGATCGCCTTGACGGTCTCGTATGTCGCCGGGTAGTCCGCCGTATAGCGCAGGTAGTGCGGGATCGGGTAGCGCACGCCCCCCTGATGGGTGCCCAGAAGCCCCCGGGCAAAGGCGTCGGCGTCGGTCCAGGGCAGGGTGAAGGCCATCTCATGGTCTTGCGTCTGTCCGAAGACGCGATCGCCGTAACAGGGCAAGATCACCTGCGGTTTCCCCGTCTGACGGGTGCGGTTGACGATCTCCGCGCAGTCCGCCCTGGCGCTGAATTCGGACGTGATACTGCCACCTGTCTCGAAGAGAGCGGCCGCGACCATCCGCATGACCTGTGCAGAGTTGCCATAGACCGCGACCACCTCCGGTTCGAAGCGCGCAGCGCGCAAGGGACCCACGAGCACCGTACCTGGCGCCTCCGCACGCGGCACGCTCGCTTCGGTGCGCAGGGCCGCCTCTTGGTCTTTCGTGTACATGCCCTCGGCGAGGCCGCCCCGGGCATAGAAGTCCGGTGCCTTGCGAAAGCCGAACGCCACCGACGCGATCGGACAGGAGAGATCCTCACCCGCCATCGCGATCGTCCAACCGTAGCGTCTCGCCATCGAGACGCCCTGGCAGATGCTCACCTGTATGCCGAGGTCGGCCTTGGGCCGACGCGTCCGCTCGGGCGGCTCCTCGCCATCTTTCAGCACGCGCAGCGCGAGCGGGAACGTATCCGGACGGACGTACTGCTCGATCGCCGCGCCAAGTTCCGCTGCGGTCATGGTGCTCTCCCCCCGTATCTCAGCGTATGAAACGCTTTCGCCACCCGCAGGCGGGCTGCCTGCGCATCGTTGCACGGAGGTATTTTGGGCTTCCGTCACGAACCTCCTCAGCCATATTGAGGGGGGGAAGCGTTGCGCTTGCTCCGCGCCGTACTGCTACTCGCCTTGGCCGTCCTTGTCACCGTGGTCCTCTCGATTCCCCTCGGGCCGCTGCCCGCCCTGATGCCGCTCCTGAACCCCGGGCAGGGTGTCTGGTCGGTCGCCGGCCAGGCGACCGCGCCCGTCGGCGGCAGCGTGCAGCTCGCCGGTCTGCGCAGCCGCGTCTCCGTCAGCTGGTCCAAGGGTCAGGTACCGCACGTCTTCGCAAAGAACGATCACGATCTCTTCTTCATGCAAGGCTATCTGGAGGCATCGAACCGGCTGTTCCAGATGGACGCGATGCGCCGCGAAGGCGAGGGAACGCTGGCCGCCATCCTGGGCAAGCCGGCGCTCTCGAACGATGAGCAGTTTCTCAGCTACGGCCTGCTCGTGGGCGCTCAGCGCACGCTGAAGGCCATGCGCCAGGACCCGGCCGGGCGGGCGGCGCTCAAGGACCTCCAGGCCTACAGCGCGGGCGTCAACCTGCGCATCGCGCAGGACGAACATAGCCACAGCCTGCCACTGCTGATGAACCTGCTCGGCTACCGCCCGGCCCGCTGGACGACGCTCGACAGCCTTGTCGTGCAGGAGGACATGCAGGAAAACCTCTCGCTCAACCTCACGGCGCTCGACATGGCGGTGCTGGTGCAGAGGTTCGGGCCACAGCTTGCGAACGCCCTCCTGCCGCTGATGCCGCCGAATCCGCAGCATCCCTACGATCCGGGTCCCTACGGAAGCCCGGCCGTGGCACCGCTGCCGCCCGTGGCGGTGGGAGGGCAGGTGGCGACAGCGGCCGCAGCGCTGGCCGGCAGGGCGCTGAGCGCGCCGTCGCTCTTCGCCGGTGCCTTCCAGGGCCTTGAGATGAGCAACAACTGGGTCGTCGGCGGGCAGCTGACCGCATCGGGCAAGCCGCTCCTGGCAGGAGACCCGCACCTGGATCTGACGCTGCCGTCGATCTGGTACGAGATCCAGCTCCAAGACCCCCACTACGACGTGGACGGGGTGAGCATCCCGGGCACGCCAGGCATCCTGATCGGGCACAACCAGCAGATCGCGTGGAGTCTGACCGACACGGAGAGCCAGAGTACGTTCTTCTATGTCGAGCACCTGAACAGCAGCCACCCGACCCGATACCTCTTCGACGGCACCTGGCATCCCCTCACCTGGCGCCGCTACACCCTGCAGGTCAAGGGCGGCAAGACGGTGCACTACAGCGTTCCCTGGACCAACAACGGCCCGATCCTGACCGCCGACGGCCAGACGGTCGCCATGGACTGGACGGGCCAGCTCGCCTCCGAGGACGTCACGGCCCTTCTGGGGGTCGACCGGGCCCAGAACTGGCAACAGTTCAAGCAGGCGCTGCTGCCCTGGAACAACCCGCCGCACAACTTCGTCTTCGCCGACAAGGCTGGCGAGATCGGCATCATCGCCCCCGGCTTCTACCCGATCTTCCCGAAGGGCGTGCGTCCATGGCTGCCGATGAACGGCACGGGTGGCGCGCAATGGGTCGGCCGCATCCCGCAGGCGGCCGTGCCCCAGGCCTACAACCCGCCGTCGCACTTCCTCTGGTCGGCAAACCAGCGCCCGGTGGGGGCGAACTACCCCTACTACCTCGGCACGGCATGGGACTGGTTCTCGAACGGCTACCGCGCCGACACCATCTACAACTTCCTGGCCAACCCAAAGAACCAGCCCTTCACCGTGGCCAAGATGGAGCAGCTCCAGTCGGACAACCAGGATTACCTGGCGCTCCACATGGCGCCCTTGATCGCCAAGGCGGGTCGGGAGCTGGGACTGAAGGGCCCCATCGGGCAGGCGGTGGCGAGTCTGCGTTCCTGGCCTGGCGTGATGAGCGAGAACTCGGTGCAGGCAACGATCTACAACGCCTTCTGGCAGGCCTATATGCAGGCCACGTTCGGTCCCTGGTGGCAAAAGGCCAAGGTGCCCGTCAAGAGCGACCCTGACCTTGCCATCTCGCAGGGCCTCACACCACTCGTCGAAGACCTGCAGGTCTGGACGCTCGACGATGTGAGCTCGCCCTGGCTGATGAACCCGACAACGCGCCAGATGCGTACGACGGACCAACTCACGCGCCAGGCCCTGACTGCGGCGCTGGCCTCCATCGAGAAGACGCTTGGCCCGAACCCCGCCCACTGGCAGTGGGGGCGTCAGCACAAGCGGCTCTTCGCGTCGCTCTCGGGCCTCTCGGCACTGGCCCGCGGGCCTTACGCCTCCGGCGGCGACCAGAACAGCCCTGATGCTGCCGAGCCCGGTCTCGTGGCGACGTCGGGCCCATCGTGGCGCATGGTCGTGAACCTCGGCGACCTGTCGGCATCCCGAGCCATCTACCCTGGCGGGGAGTCGGAGAATCCCATCTCGCCCGACTACGCCAACTTCCTTCCCTACTGGCTCCAGTACCGCTACCTGCCCTTCGCCTGGGCCAACCCGGCCACTTCCGGTACGCGCACCGTCTATGCACCCTGAGGGAGGTCTCCCCATGCCGCAGGCTTCGCGCATCACCGCCTTCGTGGCGGCGGTCTTCCTGACCTGGCTGCTGACACTGTGGCTCGGCCCTTGGGGGCCGCTCGTCGCAGGGCTGCTCGCCGGTCGCTTCGCTCCGAGGCGCGGCGGCTTCATCTACCCGGCCCTCGGCGGCCTCGTGGCGTGGCTCGCCTGGTTCGCCGCCACCGCGATAACGGCGCCGCTCGTGCCCCTGGCCCGTCTATTGGGGGCCATCATCGGCATCGGCGGCGCCGGCGGGCTTGCGCTGCCCATCGTCGCCAGCCTGCTCTGCGCAGTCGTCGTGGGGCTTGGCGCCCTCGCGGGTGCCGCCTTCTTCGCCCTCATCCACCCGCAGCCTGCGGGCTCGTCGATCGCGAGCTGAACCCACTTTCCGCCAGTCGAACCTCAGGCAGAATTGCACATACTGACCGGCGAGCCACCACCTGAGGAGGCGTCGCCTGGTTGGACAATCTCCTCGCCGCCCGCGTCCAGATGGGCTTCACCCTGGGCTTCCACATGCTGTTTGCCGCCTTCGGCGTCGGGTTCCCGCTGCTCATGCTGGTGGCAGAGGGCATCGCATTGCGCGGCGGCCCCGCCCACTATCTGACGCTTGCGAAGACCTGGGGCAAGGCCAACGCCCTGCTGTTCGCGGTCGGGGCCGTCAGCGGCACGGCCCTCGCCTTCGAGCTCGGGCTGCTCTGGCCGAACTTCATGCTCTTCGCCGGCAGCACGATCGGCGCCGGCTTTGCCACCGAGGCCTTCGCCTTCTTTCTCGAGGCGATCTTCGTGGGTCTTTATCTCTACGGCTGGAACCGGCTCTCGCCCTTGGGACACTGGCTGACCGGCATTCCGATCGTGATCGGCGGCGCCGCGTCGGCTGCCCTCGTCGTTTCCGTCGACGCGTGGATGCAGCATCCCGTGGGCGCATCGACGCTTCTGCACGCGCCCGCACGGGCGGCTCCGCTGGCGATGCTCTTTCTGAACCCGCACTGGCCCGTCATGGCCCTGCATGCCACCATCGCCTGCTACGCCGCCACGGGCTTCACCCTGGCCACGGTCTACGCGTTCGGCATGCTGCGCGGCAGGCGCGACGAGGTGCATCAGGCGGGGCTCAAGATCGCCATGGTGCTGGCAACCGGCGCCGCCATCCTGATGCCCTTGACGGGTGACATGAGCGGCAAGGCGGTGGCCGCGTTCCAGCCGACCAAGCTTGCGGCGATGGAGTCGCAGTTCCGCACCCAGACGGCGGCACCCCTGCGCATCGGCGGTCTGCCCGACCCCAAGGCGCGCAAGGTGAATTACGCCCTTGAGATCCCCGGCGGGCTCAGTTGGCTGGCCTACGGCCGGAGCTCCGCGAAGGTCATCGGGCTCGACCAGGTTGCGACCGCCGACTGGCCCGACATACCGGTGACTCACGTCTCCTTTCAGCTGATGGTCGGAGCGGGAACCCTGATGGTTCTGCTCGCCCTCTATTACTGGTGGGCTGTGCGCGCCAGAGGACGGGGCCTGACAATGGCTCCGCTTCGGGCGCTCACGGCGGGCGGGCCGCTTGCGTTCGTCGCGCTCGAGACCGGCTGGGTGGTCACGGAGGTCGGGCGCCAGCCCTGGATCGTCTACGGCGTACAGCGGACGGCGGACGCGGTCACGCCGGTGCACGATCTGCTCGGCTACCTCATCGGCTACGCGCTTCTCTATCTGCTGCTGGGCACGACCGTGCTCTGGCTGCTCCGGCGCGTCGAGCGCGGGGCGCCTGCGCTCGAGGAGGCGGCATGACGCCCGGCGTGCCGTGGCCGGATATCGCCTGGCTGCTCGCCGTCGCCGCCATGACGGCCTACCTGCTCTTAGGCGGCGCCGACTTCGGTGGCGGCGTCTGGGACCTCTTCGCCTGGGGGCAGGACGCCACCCTGCAGCGGCGGGCGATCGCACAGGCGATGGGACCCGTTTGGGAAGCCAACCACGTCTGGCTGATCTTTCTGCTGATCCTACTCTTCACGGGTTTCCCGATCGCCTTCCACCAGCTCGTCATCGGTCTCTACGTGCCGCTCAACCTCATCCTGCTCGGCATCATCCTGCGGGGCGCGGCCTTCGTCTTCCGCGCGCATGGCCGTCGCGGCGTGGGACAGCAGTCCCTCTGGGGCCGGATCTTCGGCTCGGCCAGCAGCCTGACCGTCGTCCTGCTCGGCGCGGCCCTCGCCGCCGTCTCCGCGGGAGCGCCCCTCACGGCCGCATGGCGCTCCTGGCTGAGCCCCTTCGCCATCTTGACGGGCCTCTTCGCCCTGGCCGCCGCCGCGTACCTGGCGGCGACCTACCTGACGCTCGAGGCATCCGGCAGCCTGCGCGCAACCTTCCGCAGGAGGGCGCTCCTTGCGGGCCAGGCAGCCGGGTTCGCGGCCATTCTGGACCTCGGCCTGATGAGCTTCGAGGCACCGCGCCTCTTCCTGCGCCTGGTCGCGCCCGACGTGCTCGGTCTCGTCCTGCTGGTCGGCCTGCTCGGCGTCGGCTCCTACGTGAGCCTGCGCGCCAGGCACGATGGGCTTGGCAGGTTTCTCGCGGCGGCGGCTCTGTCGGTGATGCTCTGGTCCTGGGCTGCCGCCCAGTGGCCGTACATCATCTACCCCGGCTTCACGGTGATCCGGAGTGCCGCACCGGACCTGGCCCTGCGTCAGGTGCTGACGCTGGTGCCGTTCGGCCTTCTGCTGCTCGTACCATCCCTCTGGCTGCTGCTGCACGTCTTCAAGGGACGCCTGCCCCTGGAGGGCGAGGGGGGGCGCCGGCCGAAACCGGCGCGTTAGGGGCGACCTCGCAGGGACATTCAGTCGGCGGTCCCCGCTGTGGTCCGCTGGCGGCTTGGCCACGGGGCGAGGCGCGCAGCCCCGAATACGCCCGCCAGGCAGATGAACCCGCCGACAGCCATCAGCGCCAAGCGGGGCCCGGCGACCAGAAGAACCCACGTGTTCGCGGCCATGCCCGCGACCGTGCCGAGGCCAAGCAGCGTCCCGAGCAGCGAGAAGAACCGCCCCGCGACGTCGGCCTGAACGAGGCGCTGCGTGTACGCGGCCAGATTCACGTTGATCACGCCGTTGAAGATGCCGGCAATGGCCATGCACGCTAGACTCGCGGCCAGCTGCTGGTCCACCGAGGCCAAACCCAGGAAGAGTCCAAGTCCGACCAGCCCCAGGCCGAGCCATTGCCAGGGCGCGAAACCGCGCGTGATCAGCTGCGTCAGGGCCGTCCCGACGATGATCCCGAGGGACAGCGCCGTGACAAGATAGCCGAGGTCGAGCATCGGCAGGCGCAGGACCTGCCGCACAAACGCGAGCAGAACGACATCGATGCCTCCGAGCGCCAGCATGACAGCGACGAGCACGGCTGTGACGGTCTGCACGTCCGGCTGGCTGAGCGTGGGGCCAAGGCCGCGCCAGTCGCGCCAGGGCAGGCTGGTCCACCGCCGCGGGGACGCTGCCCGCGCGGGGGGCATGCGCGGCGCACCGCCGAACAGCAGGGCCGCCGATGCGGCAAAGCTCAGGGCATCCACGAGAAAACCGCGCAACTCATGGCTGCCGAACAGCGCCAGGACGGCGACGGCAAGACTCGGCCCGACGATCTTGGCGCCTTCCCGCACAAGTTGGCGCAGAGCGGCGGCAGACGCGTACGCAGACTCCGGCACCGCCAGCATGACCCACTTGTCCTCGGCCGGATTGAAGAAGGCGGCGGCACCGGCCGTGAGAAAGGCGGCAGCCGCATAGACGTCAGGCGATACCGGGAGCACGAAGAGCGCCGCGACCAGCAGCGCCCGCATCAGGTCCGCTGCGACCATCAGGCGGGACGGATGGATTCTGTCCGCGAGCGGCCCGGCGAAGAACGAGAACACGAGCGTAGCGATTGCCTGGGCGGCCAGGACCATCATGGCGTAGCCCGGACTGCCCGTCTTCATGTAGCTGAGCACCACAAGCATCATGTAGGTGAACCAGTCGCCGAGACTTGAGACCAGCCGAGCTGCAAGCAGGTAACGGACAGCCGGGAATCTCTGCAGCACCGCGAGCATGGCGGGTCGACTCCTCTCCGAACGGTGTCGCCCCGTATGTCGGCGGAGGAGCAGAAAAAGTTCGCGCCTCAGATGCTGAACGTGACAGAAAATGCGTGCTCGGCTCCACCCGGACAGTCCTTAGTGAACGCAAGCCACTTGCGGCCGAAGGCCGCCTCCCGGGCGGTCGGCCTGGGCGTGGCCCCCCCGAGCGCTGCCGCAGGCCGCAGCGCCACGAGCACGGCAGACATCACGTGCTGTGTCCGGTCGTAGGTGGGGATATTGCGGTAGCGCAGGACGTGCCGCGTGCCGTGCGTCTCCAGGAGCCCGAGTTTGCGGGCGCGCTCCGCCGGCACGTGGTGCACGAAGCGAAGCCGGCCGCGGCTGGCCGTCTCCGTCATCAGCCGGTCCGGCGCACCATCGGCCCCCTCGACGAAGCCCATGCCTGGGCCCAGGTTGCGGCCTTGATCGTCAGACAGTCGGCGCAGACGCCCGGCGGCTGCGCCGATGCCGACCCTGACTCGATCGCTTGCGGCATGCGGCGGCTGAATATCGCCCTCGAGCCAGATCGAAAGATCCGCCTGCACCCGTAGAACCACGCGCAAGGACCAGGCGCCGTCCTGCGCCGCCAGAAGGGGATCGGCGCAGAGGCGCTCGAGGCGGCGCCATTGCGCATGGCAACTGGCGCAGGTCGCAAGATGCATGGCCACAATGTCGATGCTGGCCAGCGACCTGAGGCCCCAGCCGAGGCCGAGCGGACACGCGGCCAGGTCCTCACAGAACGGCGGGCGGTTGCGAGGGCCCAGGTGTTGCTGGAGAAGGCGCCGTCCTTGGTGCAGGCGGGACTTCACCGTACCTTCTCTCAAGCCCAGGCGCTGCGCAATGCCGGCCAGGGGCAGGTCTTCGACGAGTCGGGCCTGCAGCACCGCGCGATAGTGGGCAGGAAGGTCCGCGAGCGCCTCCCCGAGCGCGTCGAAGTAGGAGCCGCCAGACAGGCCGTCGTCCGCTCCCGGGCTGCCCGCGGGAGCTACCTGCGCCGGCGGGCTGTGCACGCGGGCGTGCCGCCAGTAATCGGCGACGCTTCGGCGCAACACCGTCGAGAGCAGGAGCATCGCGTTCTCGTCCTGGGGCCAGTCGAGCAGGGCCAGGTACATGCGCAGCCAGATGTCCTGTTCGACGTCCGGCGCATCCTGCGGCGGGACCTTGCGCCGGACGCGCCTGCGCACAGACGCCGACGCCTCCGCCATCAGCGCACCCATGCGCACCTCCGCCTGCGTGGGGGCATCGCTTCGCGACGCTTCGCGGCGGTCTGTGGACGCCGCTGATCCCGGCATCCTGGCTCCAGGCCCTTTCATCCGTCCTCCCGGCGCGAACAGTTCTCCTCGGGAACCCAACCTTCGTCGCCATGCTCACTTCGGCACCGGATCCACCCGCCCACGATCTCCAGACCCATGACTATGTCCCCGGGCGTCACAGTCAGCTCAAGGCTGCTGTAGTCTCTCAACACCTGCGCGGTACCGTCGGGGCTCACAGCCAGGAACGCTTCCGGTACCCACCCGGACGGCTCGCCTCGCCTGCTGCACCAAACCCAGGCAGGCCACGTGGTGTCCCAGCGCTCCACCGTCACAGCGTCACCAGCCGTCAGGCACATCGGCAGCTCATAACTCCGCGTGTGGGATCCGGTCACGCGATACCGCCGGGCCGCGTGCTGCCCTGTCATCTGTCCAACCGCTCCTTGAGGGCCGGCTCACTGCCGCATCCAGCCCTCCGTCCTCTCGACGCCCTGCAGGTTTCTGCGGACACTTTCCTTTCCCGACGGAGCGTTCCTGCCTCGGCACCCAGGAGCGACGCGCGACGGCGCCGCACGCGAAAGGCGGGGCGCCCGGCATGCTGCCGTGCGCCCCGCCCATTCTCCCGTCAGCTCAGCAGTGCGAGTGGCACGCCTCGCCGTCTTCCGTCGTGAACGAGTGCCCGCATGAGCACTGGTGCACGGCGTTCGGGTTGTGAATCGTGAAACCGGCCCCTTCGATCGTGTTGATGTAATCGATCTCTGCGCCCTTGAGGAGCGGAGCCGAATTCTCGTCGATCAAGAGGCGGACACCCTGCACCTCGGCGATCGTGTCGCCCTCGTGCTCCTCGTTGTCGAAGGCCATGCCGTAGCTGTAGCCGGCGCAGCCACCGCCCGAGACGAACAGGCGCAGGCTGTAGGGACCATTGCCTTCCTGGGTCATCAACTCCTGCACCTTCTGCGCAGCAGTCGTCGTGATCTCGACCATGTTCTCGCCTCCCCTGCACCCGCCGCCGATAAGGCGACGATCGTATGTGGGCATTATAGCACGTCAGCGCTTCCGTTCTGTCCACCCGGTACGGCCACGATGAGCTGCAAGAGTTCTCCTGCCACGTGATCGACGCGCACCGGCTCAAGCCCAGCCTTGCGGACGCTGTCCAGCGTGCGGCGGTTGACGTGGTCGCCGATCAGCCAGACCGTCAAGGGATTGAGCGCGTCCTGCAGCGCGCCGAGCGGCCCCGCGACGCGCACGTGCTCCAGGAGCACCAGCTGACCGTCCGCGCGCAATACGCGTCGCGCTTCCCTGAGGGCCCGCACGGGATCGGGCACCGTGCAGAAGACCAGCGTGGCAAGCACCGTATCGAACGTCGCATCAGGAAAGCTGAGGTCCTGGGCATCCATCGTCTGAAGATCGCACGGCACGGGGCAGACCCGCTGCCGTGCCCGTTGCAGCATCGCCTGACTGAAGTCGATGCCGGTGACGCAGACCACTCTCGCCGGATCGTAGAGCGGCAGGTTGCCGCCCGTACCGACGCCCAGCTCAAGCACGCGCCCCCGCACCTCGGCAAGAGCCCTCAGGCGCCATTCCTGGCGGATCTGCTGATCCGCAAAGTGGTAGAAGCGCGCCCCCCGGTCGTAGCGCCGCCGTGCGTGTTCCGTGGCCCTCTGATTCTCGAGCGGCCGCCCGTCCGCCATCAGGTCAGAGGCGGTAGGAACGCACCGAGATCGCGCACCAGACCGTCCGCCTCCGCGATCCCCAGGATGACCAGGCGCAAGCCCGACGCATAGCAGCTGCGGTCCCAGGCATCGTGGCGGAGCGTCAGCATCTCGCCCTGGCTGCCGAGCAGCACCTCCTGGTGGGCCACGAGGCCCGGCAGCCGCACACTGTGCACCGCCACCTCCCGTTCGACCCGCGCCTCGAGCATGCCCTGGAGTCGCCTGGCCGTGCCGCTTGGCTTGTCCCGCTTAGTCGCAGCGTGCATCTCGACGAGTTCGACGCCGTCAAAGTATGGCGCCGTCAGCAGCGCCACCCGTTCCAGGAGCCATGCCACAATCGAGAAATTCGCGATCACGGCCGCCGAAAGCCCCCGCTGCCGGCAGAGAGACTCGGCTTCCTGCAGGGCAGCGACGGAGAGGCCCGTAGTGCCGATCACCGGCCGTACCCCGGCCAGCAACGCGAGGCGGAGGTTGGCCTGAGCCACCTCCGCCTCGGTGAAATCGCAGAGCACGTCCGGCCGCAGCGCGGCCATCGCCTGGCTCGCATCCGCATACACCATGCGGCCGTCCGCCTGCCCGTGCCAGAGCTCGCCCAGGTCCCGGCCCGCGGTCCGGCGGCCGACGGCCCCTACGACCTGCATGCCCGGCATCCGGTCCAGCGCGGCGCCGGTCGCCCGGCCCGTACGGCCAGACGGACCCGCAAAGACCACGCGGACAGTCTCCGTCATGTCAGCTCCGCAGGAGGCTTTCGAGGCGGAACGCCTCGCTCATGTCGCCCTGCAGCCGCACCCTTCCCTGCATGAAGAGCCCCATCGCCGACGCCTTCTCGGCGAGCAGATCGGCAAAGTCCGAGGTCGTCAGGGTCACGGCCGCCTTGGGCTCGGCTCCCTCGTCCGCCACCATCGCGACCTGTCCGTCCTGCACGCGCAGCCGGAACTTTCCGCCGCCCTCACCGGTAAGCTCCACCACGTAATCCGATGAAATGCCCTGGAGTTTGTCCTTGTGCTCGTTCATGCGGGCAAGTACGCCCTCCAGCAGTTCGCGTCCATCCATGCTGCATCTCCGCCGCGATCGGCGGAAGCCTCCTCCCGATCTCATCTTCAGCCCTGCGCATGGTTCTGCCAGACGCGGGACGATTCCTGTCGCGGGACCGGCCCGCGTCAGACCTCCTGCATCTGATATTCCGCTAGAAGCGCCCGGGCAATCACCATGCGCTGGATTTCGCTCGTGCCCTCGTAGATCTCGGTGATCTTGCTGTCGCGCACGAGGCGCTCCTGCAGCGCGCCCGCCTGGTAGCCCTCGCCGCCCATGAGCTCAGCTGCGCGCAGCGTCCCCGCAACCGCCACCTTGGACGCGAAGAGCTTCGCCATCGAGATCTCCTTCGTCACGCGCTGACCCTGACCATGCTTCCAGGCCGCCTGGTAGAGCAGCAGGCGCGCCGCTTCGAGATCGGTGGCCATCTCCGCGAGATGGGCCTGCACGAGCTGCCGTTCGGCCAGCCGCCGGCCGAACGTCTCGCGCTCGAGGGCATAGCGGGCGACGTTGTCCAATGTAGCCTGGAGGATGCCCACGGCCTGCGCCGCGATGCCGATGCGTCCGCCGTGCAAGGTCCGCAGGGCAATCTTGTATCCTTCGTCGACCACCCCCAGGACGCGGTCGTCCGGTACGAACACGTCCTGCAGGATGAGATCGGTCGTGGCCGAGGCGCGGATGCCGAGCTTCTCCAGCGGTGGGCCGAAGGAGAGGCCAGGCGCGTCCTTTGACACGATGAAGCAGGTGATGCCGTGGCTGCGCTTCTCGGGGGAGGTGACGGCGTAGACAAGGTACTCGTCGGCCTGTCCGCCGTTGGTCGTGAAGACCTTGCGGCCGCTCAGGCGCCAGCCGCCCTCGACGCGGACCGCCTGGGTCTGCAGGGCGGACGCGTCCGAGCCGGCGTTCGGCTCCGTCAGCGAGTAGGCGCCGAGCACTTCGCCGCGCGCCAGGCGCGGTAGAAAGCGCATGCGCTGCTCCTCCGTGCCATGGTTGTACACGGCTTCAGCATGGAGGGAGTTGTGTACCTCGAAGATGACGCCCGTGACCGAGCAGGCCCGCGAGAACTCCTCGACGCAGAGCGTGTAGGAGAGGTAGTCCGCACCCATGCCGCCGTAGCGCTCGGGCAGGGTCATGCAGAGAAATCCCTCGTCAGCCAGCAGGTGAAAGTTGCGCCAGGGGAACTCGTGGCTCTTCTCATACTCCGCTGCGTGGGGAGCAAACTCCCGTGTCGCGAGCGCGCGCGCCCTCGCGCGGGTTGCCGCCTGTTCTGCCGTCAGTGCGAAGTCCATGGCCAGTGCGGCGCCCTGCCGCCGGTCCTAGACCGACGCCAATGGCGCCGCCACCTCCTTCCCATCACACAGCGTTCGGCCGGGATCTATTCCTGGTCCAGATGCAAAGCCTTCGCGGCGCCAGCCGGGTCAAGACGCCGCTCAGCGACTTCGGTCAGCACTTCGTGCCAGCGGCCCTTGGCCTGACTCTGGTTCACGACGCGCCGCACCAGCTGCTCCGCGAGGGCGTCGCGCACCAGGCGCTCGGCCTCCTGCATACGGCGCTGCTGCTGCTCGGGGTCTGTGAGGCGTACCTCCGAATGGCGAAGGATCGCATCCGCGATCTCGGATACGCCGACGTCCTGCTGCGCCTGGGCGGCCAGCACCGGCGGCATCCAGGCCCTTTGCGGGCCGAGGTGCAGCATCTGGCGCAGCTCGCGCATCGTCTGGTCGGCCCCAGGGCGATCGGACTTGTTGACGACGAAGATGTCGCCGATCTCCAGGATCCCCGCCTTGAAGGCCTGGACGTCGTCGCCCAAGCCCGGCACCACGACGATGATCGTCGTGTCCGCGAACCCCATCACGTCGACTTCACTCTGGCCGGCCCCGACCGTTTCGAGCAGGATCAGGTCCTTACCGAAGGCCTGAAGCAGCTGGATCGCGCGGGGCGTGGCGCGCGCCAGACCACCGAGGTGGCCGCGCGTCGCCAGCGAGCGCATGAAGACGTCGCTGCCGCGGCCCTCCATGCGCACGCGGTCCCCGAGGAGGGCTCCGCCGGTGAAGGGCGACGAAGGGTCCACAGCGAGAATGCCCACCTTGCGCCCGCGCGCGAGGAACTGGCCCGCCAGCCGGTCGACCAGAGTGGACTTGCCTACCCCGGGGGCACCCGTGATACCCACCACGACGCCGTGTCCCGTGTGCGGATAGACTTCCGCGATGATGTCGTCCGCTGCGTGCGGGTCGCTCTCGACCAGTGTCAGGGCACGCGCCAGGGCGCGCCGGTCGCCCTGCAGGATCTCCGCGCCAAGGCTCATGCGCGGCCCACGCTCGCACGGGTGAAGCGCACGATGTCGTCCGTCTCCGTGCCGGGTCCGAAGACGGCCTTGACGCCGAGCTTGCGCAGCTCCTCGGCATCCTCCTCGGGGATGATGCCGCCGACCACCATGACGACATCGTCCATGTTCTGCGCGTGGAGCAGGTCGAGGACGGCCGGGACGAGCGTCAGGTGGGCTCCTGACAGGATCGAGAGACCTACCACGTCAACGTCTTCCTGCAGGGCGGCCTCGACGATCTCCTCGGGTGTCTGGTGCAAGCCCGTATAGATGACTTCCATGCCGGCATCCCGCAGGGCCCTGGCCACGACCTTCGCACCACGATCGTGGCCATCAAGCCCGGGCTTGCCGATCAGCACGCGGATCGGACGTGTGCCTTCTCTCTCCTCTGCTTCGGTCAAAACACTGCTGCCTCCCGATAGCTTCCGAATACCGCCCGCATCGTGCGGACGATCTCCCCCTCCGTCGCGTAGGCCCGCACCGCGTCGAGAATCGGCGGCATGAGATTGCGGCCGGACAGCGCAGCCTCGCGCACACCCTCAAGGGCGGCTTCGACGGCCGCCTGCTCGCGCTCCTGCCTTACGGCCTGCACCGCGTCACGCTGGCTGCGCTCGACGGTCGGGTCGATCTTCAGGATGGGGATGCGCTCCTCCTGCTCTTCGACGAATGCGTTGACGCCGACGATCAGCCGCTCCTTGTGATCGATCTCCTGCTGGTAGCGGTAGGCTGCATCGGCGATCTCGCGCTGGAAGAAACCGATTTCGATGCCGCGAAGCACGCCGCCGATCTCGTCGATGCGTCGGAAGTAGTCTTCCGCGGCGGCTTCCATGCGGTCGGTGAGGTTCTCGATGAAGTAGGACCCCGCCAAGGGGTCGACCGTGTCGGTGACGTCGATCTCGTGCGCCAGCACCTGCTGCGTGCGCAAGGCGATCGTGACTGCCTTCTCGGTGGGCAGCGACAGTACCTCGTCCATCGAGTTGGTGTGCAGGGACTGGGTACCGCCAAGAACTCCCGCAAGGGCCTCGTAGGCCGTGCGGATGATGTTCACCTCCGGCTGCTGCGCGGTCAGCGAGCAGCCGGCCGTCTGGGTGTGAAAGCGCATCATCAGGGAACGCGGGTTCTTCGCCCCGTAGCGCTCCCGCATGCGGCGGGCCCAGATACGGCGGGCGGCGCGGAACTTCGCGATCTCCTCGAAGAAGCTGAGGTGCGAGTTGAAGAAGAACGAGAGCCGCGGTGCGAACTCGTCGACATCCATCCCGCGCGCCATGGCTGCCTCCACGTAGGCAAAGCCGTCGGCCAGGGTGAAGGCGAGTTCCTGCACCGCCGTCGAGCCGGCTTCGCGAATGTGGTAGCCCGAGATCGAAATGGTGTTCCACTGCGGCACTTCCTTGGCCGCGAACTCCATCATATCGACGATGAGCCGCATCGACGGCTCCGGCGGGAAGATCCATTCCTTCTGGGCGATGTATTCCTTCAGGATGTCGGCCTGCAGGGTGCCGCGCACCTTGGCCCAGGGCACGCCCTGCTTCTCGGCTACCGCCAGGTACATGGCGAACAGGATGATCGCCGGGCCGTTGATCGTCATCGAGGTCGATACCTCGCCCAGGGGGATACCCTGAAAGAGGCGCTCCATGTCGCGCAGCGAGTCGATCGCCACGCCCTCGCGGCCCACCTCGCCCAGGCTGCGCGAGTCGTCGGAGTCGTAGCCCATCAGCGTAGGCATGTCAAACGCGGTGGAAAGGCCCGTCTGTCCCTGCCGCAAAAGGTAGTGGAAGCGTTCGTTGGTCTCCTTGGCCGTGCCGAAACCGGCAAACTGGCGCATCGTCCAAAGGCGGTCGCGATACATGCCGGGGTGGATGCCGCGGGTATATGGATACTGGCCCGGTTCCCCGATGTCGCGCACCGGGTCGGCGCTCACGTCCTCGGCACGGTAGACAGGCTTGACTTCCAGCCCGGAAGGCGTCCTGCGCTCCTTGGCCATCGACCCACCTCCGATTGGTCGTCTCGGCGGATCTCTGCGCTCGAAATCCGCACACCATACGCTTTCTGGCAGCATCCATTCTACGCGCACGGTGGTAGAAGCGACAAGACGGCAGGCGCCGGGCCGAGCCTTGTAGAAGGTTTCCAAACTTCGCGCTATGGAGTGATCATGCTTGGATCTGTCGCCCGAGCTCTTCCGTCAATATGACATCCGCGGCCACGTAGGGGTCGACCTGACACCCGAGGCGGCCCACCAGATCGCCTTGGGCACGGCCGACTACTGGCATCGGCACGGCCAGAGCACCGCCATCGTGGGCCGGGACTGCCGCCTATCCTCCCCGGAGCTCGCGGAGGCCTTCGTCGACGGCCTCCTGGACGCCGGCATGGATCGGATCGTCGACCTCGGCATGGTTCCGACCCCGTTCGTCTACTTCGCCCGCCACGCGCTCGGCATCGGTCCAGCCGTGATGGTCACGGGCTCGCACAATCCACCGCAGATGAACGGCTTCAAGCTGGCCCTGGGGCCGGGCACCCTCTATGGGGCGGAAATCCAGGAGGTGCAGGAGCTCTGCCGCGACGCCAAGCCGACCGCCAGGTCTGGCAGGGTCGAAGCGCACGACATCTTCCCGGCTTACCGGCAGCGCATGCGCGAGCTCTTTCCAGACGGTCTCGGCGGTCTCGAGGTGGTGGCGGACGCCGGAAACGGCGCCGGTGGACCGTACGCGCCGACCGTGCTCGAGGACCTCGGGCTCAAGGTGCACCCGCTGTTTTGCGAGCCCGACGGCCGCTTTCCGAACCACCACCCGGATCCGCTCCAGCCAAAGAACATGGCGGTGCTGCAGACCGAGGTGGTGCGCCTCGGAGCCCAGCTCGGCTTCGCCTTCGACGGCGACATGGACCGGCTCGGCGCCGTGGACGAGCATGGTCGCATCCGCGCGGTGGACGAACTCCTGATCCTGTACTGGCGCGACATCTACCCGCGCTACCCGGAAAAGCCGACCCTCGTCGAGGTCAAGTGCTCCCAGCGCCTGGCCGACGATTTGAGCCGCATGGGGGCACACCCCGAATTCACGCCGACCGGCCACTCGCTGATCAAGGCGGCGATGCGCCGGGTGGGAGCCGCGTTCGCCGGCGAGCTCTCGGGGCATATCTTCTTCGCCGACCGCTTCACCGGAGACGATGACGCGCTCTACGCAGCGTTGCGCCTGGCGGAGGTCTGCGCCCGCAGCGGCCGCTCGCTCGCGGATCTGCTCTCGGACCTTCCTCAGGCCTACGCGACGCCGGAGACCCGCGTCGCCTGCCCGGAAGGCGCCAAAGCCCGCGTTACGGAAGCCGTGCAGGCTGCGTTCGCCGGCCGCTACCCGCTCGTGACCGTGGACGGCGTGCGGGTGGTCTTCGACAGGGCCTGGGCTCTTCTCCGCCCCTCCAACACGGAACCCGCGCTGGTACTGCGCGCCGAAGGCGAAACCGAGGCTGCGCTCGCGTTTGCCAAGGCGGAGATGGAGAAGGCCTTGAAGGCCCACCCGGAGGTTTCGCGCCCCGAGTGGTAGGCGCCGTTCATCGCTTGCAATCGTACCGTAGCATGCGTGCTCGGGCGCGCGGCGAAGATTGCGAGACAGCGGAAGCCACCAGAGGTCCCCTTTGGCGTTCCTTGCCTGAAACCGCCCAACAGGTGTTGCATTCGCCGCATTTGATGTTATATTGGTTGTGGACCGTCTGTTAGGTGAGGCTACCCACGAGAGATAGGCTCTTGCCCGGAAACATCGAGAGATGCCCACGGGTGAAACAGTCCCGGTCGAAACAAGGCCGGAACCAGAGAGCTGGAGCGCAAGCTCCTATGCCGTGTGGTGCTGAAGCTCAACGAGAAGACGCCAGTCTTTCCTGGGCGTGTTCTCACGCCCAGGTTTGTTATGAAGGGGGGGATCAGGCCGTGGCCGCGGACGATCATAGTAGACCCAAGCTTCGGGATGGCGGACAAGGAAGCGGACGGGCGGCGACTGCGGCCTGTCCTCGGCTGCGCGCCTTCTAGCGACGCATAGCGATCTTTGTGCGCGCCTCCCGACACTCGCCGGCAACCGGCTCTGAAGGGAGGCGTGACGCATGTCTTCGGCCAAGATGGAGAACCAAGCCCCCGAACTGCCGCGGGAGGTGCGTCAGCGCGCCGAGGACCGGCTGCAGCTCCAGTACGCGCGTCAGCGCGGAGGCCTCTGGGCGCACCTGCGCCTGCTCCTGCTGCTGATCGGTCCCGGCATTCTCGTGATGATCGCCGACAACGACGCCGGCGGGGTCATCACCTACGCCCAGACCGGCGCTAGCTACGGTCTCGGTTTCTTCATCCCGTTCCTCGTCGTGATGATCCCCGTGGCCTTCGTCGTCCAGGAGATGACGGTACGGCTGGGCGCGGTGACGCGCCGCGGGCACGCGGAACTCATCTTCATGCGGTACGGCCGTTTCTGGGGCACGTTTTCCGCCATCGACCTCGTCATTGCGAACGCGCTGACGCTCGTCACGGAGTTCATCGGCATCGCCGCGGGGCTCGCGATCTTCCGGGTGCCGATTGCGCTGTCCGTGCTGCTCGGGCTGGCAGCCGTCTGGGCGGTGACGCTGATCGGCCGCTATCGCGTCTGGGAACGCATTTCGCTCTGGGTCGCCCTGCTCAACGTGGTGTTCGTGCCGCTGGCGCTCGCCGCCCACCCGGACTTCGGCGCCGTGGCGCGTAGCTTCCTTACCTGGCACATTGCTGGCGGTGCGTCGGGCCCGTTCCTGATGCTCCTCCTGGCCAACCTGGGCACCACGATCGCGCCCTGGATGCTCTTCTTCCAGCAGTCCGCGGTAGTCGACAAGGGTCTGACACCGCGCGACGTGCGCTTCGGACGCATGGACACCCTGATCGGCAGCATCGTCATGGGTGTCGTGGCCATCGCCCTCGTCATCCTGGCCGCCACGGTGCTGCACGCCGCCCCCGGCTCGTCCGGCCTCGACATCCGTTTCATCCTGCACTCGGTGGGCCGCCACGTCGGCGGCTGGGCGGAATCGCTCTTTGCCCTGGGCCTGATCGAATCCGGGCTGATCGCCGCAATGGCGATCACCGCCAGCACCTCCTGGGCCGCCGGAGAGGCACTCGGCCTCAAGGTGCGCAGCCTGAACGCAGGTCTCCGCCAGGCTCTCCCCTTCTACCTTCCCGGGCTCATCGCCGTGACGCTCGCCGCCTCCGTCGTACTGATCCCGGGGGCACCGCTCGGGTACCTGAACGTGCTCGTGCAGGTACTGGCGACCGTGTTCATGCCGGCCGCACTTCTTTTCCTCCTGCTTCTCGTCAACGACCGCGAAGTGATGGGGCATCACGTCAACAGCCGCCTGCAGAACATCGTGGCCGTCGGCATCGTCACTCTGCTGGTCGTCATGAACGGGCTCTACGGCATGTCGGTCGTACTACCCTCGCTTTTCCCGCACTGATCTGAACGAAAGGAGCGGATGATCATGGCGCGCACGCTGACCTGCGACAACGAGGCGATCTGGAACGTCGTTCGCGAGGAATCGCTCCTTCAGGAACCGCCCGTGTTCCACCGCGTCGAGGTACGCGGCCCGGTGGCCGTCGCCTGGTGGGGCCTGCGGATCTACGTCGTGCTGATGGCCGCGCTGATCGTGGCGGGCTTCGTGCACGGCCTGCGCTGAGTAGGGTGCCTGATCCGTAGCGGCGGCGGGGTGATCCCCGTCGCCGCCTTTGCCTGCTGCTCTCCATATGCTGTTGCGGACTGCCAGAGTGGAGGAAACTGGAGGGAGGATATAACCCGACACATTCGTTATGTGGCACTTTGTCCGGCGCTTCTTGTTACGTACGCAAGAGGCGCTTGGGTGCCTCGTGTTTCCGCCGTCGCCAGCGTTCGACTGGACCCTGGTTTCCAGGCAAGACGGCAGGCCCGCAAGTGGGAGACCTAACTCCCATTCCGACGGGTCGCTTGCGTGATCGCCACGACGAGAAAGGCGAGAGCCAATAGGACTCCGATGAGGAACTCTGCAGCGGACACATAACTCCAGAAGGTAAAGGTATTGTCCCAGCGATACTTCATGTAGTCGGCATATCCGAACATAGCCGCGTCCACGGCCAGCAAGCCGAGGAGGACCCAGATGGTCCGAACCTTCATTTGCCCACCTGCCATCCTGGGCACCGATCCTTCTACGAACGGTGCGCTCGGGGAGTACGCCTGTGAAACCGGGGTGCGCTCAAGAAGCATGCAAAGCGCGCCAGAACGCCTCTTCCGCCGGCAGCCGCCGGTGCAGCAGCCGCCGGAAGGAGTAGACGCGCCGCGGCCCGCCGAGGTCAGGACAGGTAGCCGCCGAGAGCCGTCCGGCGTCCACCTCCCACGCCACCGACAACTCCGACAGGACCCCAACGCCCACACCCGCGGCAACCGCCCGCTTGACGGCCTCGTTGGAGGCCATCTCCATCACGGGGTGCGGCTCGCAGCCGAGGGCCCGCTGCAGCACGACCCGCGTGTGTGACTCGCTCTCTCGCAACACAAGCGGTGCCTCCCCGAGCTCCGCAATGCTCCAGTCACGGCCCGCCCTGACGTCCCCCGGCGGCAGGACGATCCGCATCTCGTCAAGGCCAAGGGTTCCGATCTCGAACTCGCCCTGCCAGGGCGGAGCATCGTTGGCCCCCATGGCCACGGCGACGTCGATCGCGCCGTTCTCGAGAAGTTCGTGCAGGGCAGCGGGATTCTCCACGCTGAGACGGATCTGCACGTCCGGGTACTCCCGCACGAACGGCGCAAGCCGGTAGGGCAGAAGATAACTCGACGGCGTCGCACTGGCGCCGATTCGCACCGGTCCGCCGCCACCGCGAATCCTGGTCATCGCACGGTCGAGTCCATCGATGCCCGCCAGCACGCGATTCGCGTGCCGCAGCAGTTCCTCGCCCGCGACGGTAAGCCGGATGTGCCGGTGCGACGCCTCCACGAGCGGTACCCCGAGTTCCCGCTCCAGAGCCCGCACCTGCATGCTGATCGCCGGCTGGCTGCGTCCTAGGACCTCTGCAGCCGCGGTGAAGGTCTGGCACTTCGCAACCACCTGGAAGACGCGCAACTGGCCAAGCTGCAATCTCCTCACTCCGATAAGGCACCGTTATGGTTAGGCGAAGATACTATAGCATTTTTCTTTCCCCACGGATGCACTATGCTCTTTGACATGCAAAACAACTTGGCGCAAACGGAGACGGGTCTGGCCGAGCGCCCGTGGCTTGCTGTAGCCACCGTTTGTCTGGGCGCCGCGATGGCGGCGATCGACGCCAGCATCGTCAGCGTGGGCCTGCCGACGATGCAGCACTACTTCGACACCACGACGAGCGACGTCGCTTGGGTGTCCCTGATCTACCTCCTGGTCCTCACGACGGTCGTCGTGCTCGCTGGACGCCTCGCCGACGGCATCGGGCGCTCGCGCATGTACCGCGCGGGCTTCCTCGTGTTCGGCATCGCCTCCGCGGGTTGCGGCTTCGCGCCGAGCCTCGGCGTGCTGCTGATCTCCCGCCTCGTCCAGGGCGTGGGTGCAGCAATGCTGCAGGCCAACTCGGTCGCGATCGTGACGTCCAGCGTGCCGTCGTCGATGCGCGGTCGCGCGATCGGCGTGCAGGGCGCGGCGCAGGCCGTGGGGCTGGCGATCGGGCCCGCCTTGGGCGGTTTTCTCATCGCTGCGTTCACCTGGCGCGCCATCTTCCTCGTCAACCTGCCCATCGCCGCGATCGCCCTGATCGTAGGCCCCTACACGCTGCCCAAGGACCCTGCGGGACGCGTGATGCCGCGTGTCGACGTGCTCTCCTCCGCACTTATGGCCGTTGTCCTGGTGCTGGCTCTCGTGACCTTGAATCCGTCGTTGCCCGGACACCAGTTCTGGTACGTCGAGCTGGCGGTCGCGATCATCCTGGGCTACGTCTTCGCCCGCCGCCAGGGTCTTGTGCCGACGCCGCTCGTCGAACCGCAACTCGTCAAGATCCGCAATGTCACGGGCGGCGTCGTCCTGGGCGTTCTCTCGTTCAGCGTGCTCTACGGCATCATCTTCCTCACGCCGTACTACCTGCAGGAAGTGCGCCACCTGCCAACAGGCCGCGTGGGGCTTCTCGTGATGGCCATCGCCCTTGCCATGACCGCGGTGGCGCCGCTCGCGGGCACCCTGGCGGACCGCTTCGGCAACCGCAAAGTGGCCGTGGGCGGTCTGATCGTCCTGGCGGCCGGAGCGGTAGCCATCTTCTTCTGGACGCCGTTCACCGCCTTCGGCTGGACCGTACCGGCCATGGCCCTGATCGGCGCCGGCGCCGGCGTCTTCACCCCGCCCAACAACAGTTCCGTCATGGGCAGCGCGCCGCCGGAGCACCTCGGGGTCACGGGGGGCCTCCTCAACATGGGCCGTTCGATCGGCATGAGCCTCGGCCAGGCGCTGGTCGCCAGCATCTTCGAGATCGGCTCGTTGACGGGCGGCTACTATCAGGGATTCCGTGATGCCATGATCCTGATGCTGGTGATCGCAGTCGCCGCCCTTGTCATGCAGTGGTTCATGCCGAAAGACACCGGCAGCGCGGGCCAGCAGATGCCGTTCCTGCCGGACTGAACCCCCTTGCCGCGCTCAGGCGTGGGCGACCAGCGTGAAGAGGACCAGGATCGCCGTGGCCAGGGCCACCTCCTGGCGCCCCATGCGGTTCATCTCGAGCCATGGCTGGCCGCTGCCGAGCCACAGATACGCGCGCACCATCTGCGGCAGAAGCGGCACGGCCGCCCAGATCGGCAGGTAGCCGAACAGGCTGACGACCACGACACCGACGGTGATCATTGAGGCAGACCCCGCAAGCAGGATCGTGCCCTGCCGAACCTCGGCCGCCTCCATATTGGTGCGCGCCGCGACGATCTGCAGACGGAGGAAACCCACGCCATAGAGAAAATGCAGGACGAGCCCGACGTAGACGATCCACATCGCCATGTCCGCCCTTAGGCCGAGGGCGATCCAGGTGCCAGGCACGGCGAGCAGAAGGCCCCAGGTGGCCACCAGTTCGCGCAGAGTGCGCCAGCGCTCGCCCCAGAAGCCGAGCAGCATCGCAGCCGCGTAGAACGGTGCCGCGGTCAGCGGCAGGACGTAGATCGTGGCGTTGTGGGCGCTCGCCGCCGCCAGGCTGCCGAAGCCGCCCGACAGCAGAAGCTCGGCCAAGAGAATGCCCAGGTAGCGCCAGAGGAGCCGCCGCTCGCCTCTTTGTACGCGAAGGAGCCGCTCAAGCGGCTCCTTCGCCATCAGCAGCAGGATCATCGCGGGCAGGAGCCAGACCGCGGCAGGCGTCAGGCGATCCGCTACTGCCAAGGTGGTGATGTAGCCCGTCAGCAGCATCGACCAGGCGCCATACTCGCGCGGAATGAGCCACCAAAGCCCGTTGCGCAGCGGTGTGGCGGTCGCTAGAGCCTGCGCTGTGTACATCGCCCGACCTCAGCCCTGCCCCGGATTGGCGCTCGCCCCGTCCATCTGGTACTGCTCGAGGAACTGGATCACCTCGCGCGTGATCGGGCTCGGCGTCGAAGATCCGGCCGTCACACCCACCGTCTGGGCGTCCTCGAGCCAATGCGGGTCGATCTCATGCACGCCATCGACGAGGTAGGCCGGGCGTCCGGCCTGCTCGCGCACCACCTGCACAAGGCGGTTCGAATTGTTGGAGCGCGTGTCGCCGACCACGATAACGAGATCGCAGTGCTCTGCCTGGCGCACGGCAGCTTCCTGGCGAAGCTGCGTCGCGAGGCAGATCTCGTTGAAGACCTCGATCTTCGGGTAGCGGTTCCTGAGTTCCCGGATCGTCTCCTCGGTATCCCAGCGCGACAGGGTGGTCTGCGTCACGACGGCGAGCTTCCTGCCGTCAAGGTCCAGGTCATGCGCGTCCGCGGCCGTCTCGATGAGGTGCACCTTGCCCGGCGCCTCGCCCATGGCGCCCTCCGGCTCCGGGTGGCCCCGCCGGCCGATATAGAGGATCGTGTAGCCGTCATGGGCCAGGGTGCGGATCAGATCGTGGGTCTTGGTCACGTCGGGGCAGGTGGCGTCCACGACGTCGAGGCCCTTTTCTGCCGCCCGCTGGCGCACCGCCTCCGACACGCCATGGGCCGTGAAGACGACCGTGCCTCTGTCGGCATGCTCGATCAGTTCGAGACGGTTCTCGCCATCGAGCGAGATGACGCCGTAGCGATCCAGTTCCTCGACGGCGTGGCGATTATGGACGATGAGGCCGAGGACGAAGATCGGCTTGCGCGTCTTCGGGTCTTCGGCGACCTGCCGCACCAGCTTCATGGCGTCGACGACGCCGTAGCAGTAGCCGCGCGGCGTGATCCTCACGACCTGCACGGGCGAACTCCCCCTCGTCAACGTGCGAGCCCGCGCCTGGCCCACTCATGTGCGTAATAGGTAACGATGAAGCGGGCTCCCGCGCGCTTCAATCCGATGAGCGATTCCTGCACGACCTGGTCGCGGTCGAGCCAGCCGCGCTCGGCGGCTGCCTCCAGCATGGCATATTCCCCGGACACTTGGTATGCCCCGACTGGCACGGTGACGCTCTGGGCCACCGATGACAGCACATCGAGGTAAGGCATACCCGGCTTCACGAGCAGCATATCCGCACCCTCCGCGACATCCAGCCGGGCTTCGCGCAAGGCTTCGCGACCATTGCGGTAATCCATCTGATAGCCCGAGCGGTCGCCATGCTGCGGGGCCGATCCAGCCGCCTCGCGGAACGGCCCGTAGAACGCCGATCGATACTTGACCGCGTAGGAAAGAACCGCGGTGCTCGTGAAGCCCGCCGCGTCCAGAGCTTCACGCAGCGCGGCCACCCGGCCGTCCATCATGTCACTCGGCGCGATCACGTCCGCGCCAGCCTCGGCTTGGCTGACAGCCGCCGCCGCCAACAGCGGCAGGGTCTCATCGTTGTCGACCACGCCGTCGTCGTGCAGCACGCCGCAGTGGCCGTGGTCCGTGTACTCGCACAGGCAGGTGTCTGCGATCACCAAAAGATCCGGCACCGCTTCCTTGATCCGGCGCGTCGCCTCCTGCACGGGCGCGTCGAGACGCGCGGCCCAGCTGCCTGCGGCGTCCTTCTCGGGCGGAATGCCGAAGAGGAGGATGGCCGGCACGCCGGCACGGTAGATCCTTTCAGCCTCGTCCACCGCCTCATCGGGCGACAGATGCGCCTGGCCCGGCAGGGCCGAGATCGGCCTGCGCACGCTCTGGCCGGGCACGACGAAAAGCGGCTGAACGAGGTCGCTCGCCCGCAGGTCCGTCTCCGCCACCAGGTCGCGCATCATTCGGCTCTGCCGCAGTCGCCTTGGCCTTTCGATCAGTTCCATCGCGGGTCACTCCTCGAAGATCATTCCTTGGAATCCGTCAGAACCTGGCGCAGGACCGCGAGGATGCCGGCGAGGCCTGGCGATTCCGCCTGCGCGGCCAGCTTCAGCCCAAGTTCCAGACACGCGGCGCTCGTCGTCGGGCCGATCGCCACCGCCGGGACGCCGTCGAGGTATCCGGCCGGCAAGGCCGCCGTCGTCGCCTGCACCGCGGACGGGCTGTAGAACAGCACCGCATCCGGACGCCCCTGGCGCAGCACGGCTGCCGCGTCGTGCTGCGCCGCACCGCGCAGCGTGCGATAGATGGGGACCGCATCGACCTGCAGGCCCTGGTCCCAGAGTGCCTGCAGGAGTTGCGCATCCGGAGGCTCCGGCCCCAGCAGAAGCGCCCTGTCGCCTACGCGCACCCTCCCCTGGAGCTGGGATGCAAGTCCCATGGCGGTACCTGTGCGGGCGATCTCTGCCAGTAGCCCTCTCGCCCTGAGGGCAAGGGCGGTCGCCGCGCCGACCGCGAGGAGCCGCGCATCGCCGAGACGGCGCACGTCGACTGCCTTCGCGTCCAGTGCGGCAAAGAAGTTCTGCACGGAGTTCTGGCTCGTGAACAGGATGTAGCGGTAGGTCCCCACGCGCTCGAGGGCCGCTTCAAGCGGCCGCTGATCCAGCGCGGGGGCGATGCGCAGGGCGGGCAGCAGCACGGGCTCCGCACCTCGCAGCCGCAAAGCGCCGAGCACCGCCCCCGCCTGGGCGGCCGCGCGGGTGACGAGCACACGGCGGCCGAGCAGGGCCGGCTCCGCGAGGTGCGGTCCAGACGGGCCGAGGGTCGCCAACGTCGTCGCCTCGTGACCACGCGCGATGAAGGCCGCCGCCTCCGCCTCGAGCTCCTCGCCATCGCCGTAGAGTCGGGCCACGATGCCTTCCTGGCGCAGCATGGCCACCCGCGGCGCCACCCTCTGCGCCTGCGGGTGCAGGTAGAGCTCGAGAGCTGTCGGCACGGGTGCGGTGGCCGCCACGATCGGCGCGGCGTCGAGGAGGTCCGCCAGCAGCGGCGTGGCCCCCGGGTCCCAGTAAGCGTAAAAGATCTCAGCGGACATCGTCCGCCGCCTCCGCAAGGATACGGCCCGCTCCGCCCATGAGGAGCTCCTTGGCCGCGGCGCGTCCGAGCTCCGCCGCACGGTCGCCTTCCAGCGTGACCCGCATCGCGGTGCTGCCGTCGGGGGCGAACACGCCGGCCGTCAGTCGCAAGCCGCGGCCGTGGCCCGTGGCCAGGGCCCCAACGGGCACGCTGCATCCACTGCCGAGTTCCATCAGCAAGGTGCGCTCGCTGAGCGCCCGGCGCTCCGTCGGGCGATGGCTCAGCCGACGCAGGAGAGCCAGCAGATCTTTGCGGTCCGCCGCGGTCTCGACCGCGATGATGCCTTGCGCCGGTGCACCCAGCATCTCCCCAGGTTCGAGGTATTGGGCGATGGCGTCGGCGCGGCCGTCGCGCAGCAGGCCCGCGGCGGCCATGATAAGCGCGTCGTACTCCCCCTCCGCCAATCGGCGCAGGCGCGTGCCGACATTGCCGCGCAGCTCGAGCACCTGCAGGTCCGGGCGCTGATGCAGGAGCTGAGCTCGCCGCCTGGGACTCGACGTGCCCACTCGCGCACCGTAGGGGAGTCCACCGAGCGTCAAGCCCTGTGGACCGACCAGCACGTCGCGCGGGTCCTCGCGCGGCAGCAGCGCCGCGATGCGCAGGCCCGGAGCCAGCGCCGTCGGCAGGTCCTTCAGGCTGTGCACGGCGACATCCACCTCGCCGCGCCGCAGCATCGCCTCGATCTCCTGCGTAAAGACTCCCTTACCGCCGATGCGGCTCAAGGCGACATCCTGGCGGACATCGCCCTCTGTCTCAACGGTGACAAAGCGCACCGGGACGGCCGGCTGCGCTTCGCTCAGCGCGACGGCAAAAAGCTCCGCCTGGCGCCTCGCCAACGGGCTGCGCCGTGAGGCGATGCGGATCTCCACTCCATCACCCCCACATCACGGGACCGACCCGCCAGCCCCTCCCGCTCGCCTGCCGGCGCCAGGGGGGTCTCCTGTGAACGGCTCACGCTTCCTGCGGCCAGTCGGGGCCGTCCAGGCGGAAGATCTCCGCCGCGAGGCGCAGGCAACTCTCGCCGTCCGCGCGCAGGGCGCACTCCTTGAGCGCCAGCGTGGGATCGTTCAGAAGCTTGTTGACGATGCGGGACGTGAGCTGCTCGATCACCTGACGCTCGCTCTCCGGCAGATCGCCCAGCCGGTGCAGGGCGCGCCTGAGTTCCGTCTCGCGCACTTCCTCCGCCTTGCCGCGCAGGGAGCGGATCAGCGGCAGGGCCTGGCGCTCGCAGCGACGCCGTTCGAAAGCGCTGGCGGCTGCAAGCACGATCACCTCGGCCGCCTCGGCCTCGCGCAGGCGTTCCTGGCGCTGGGCGCGGCTGATGGCCGCGAGATCGTCGAGGCTCCGCAGCTTGACGCCTGGCACGGCTGCACAGTCCGGCTCGATGTCGCGCGGCAGCGAGAGATCGACCAGCACCATCCGCCGTCCCGCCCGGCGGCGCATGGCCTCCTTGATGTCGCGGGCATAGAGCACTTCATGCGGGGCACCGGTCGAGGTCAGCACGACGTCCGCCTTGGCGAGGTAGTCGTCGATCTCTGACCAGCCCACCGCCGTGCCGCCAAACTCCTTGGCGAGCTTCGCCGCGCGCTGGCGCGTGCGGTTCGCGATCGCGATCTGCACGCCCGCGGCCTCGCGCAGGTGCTGGCAGCACAGCTCGGCCACCTCGCCCGCGCCGATCAGCAGCACGGTGCGGCCTGCGAGATCCGGAAACGACTGCTTCGCCAGGGCCACCGCGGCGCTGCCGACCGAGACAGGGTGGTGGTCCATGCCCGTCTCGCGGTGCGCGCGTCGCGCGGAGGCCAGGGCCGCCTGCACGAGCATGCTGAGCTCCTTGCCCACCGCTTCCGCCGCGGCAGCCTGGTTGAAGGCCTGCTTGATCTGGCCGAGAATCTGCGTTTCGCCGACGATCTGGGCCTCCAGCCCCGCCGCGACCAGGAAGAGGTGACGTACCACATCCTGGCCGTCGAGGCGGAACGCATAGCGCGCCAGCACGGCCGGGCTCGCACCCGTCACGTCGCTGAACGTCGCCAGCAGACGGGGGGCCACCTGGTCGATGACGCCAAAGGCGTAAATCTCGCTGCGGTTGCAGGTGTGCAGCACGAATGCCTCGTCCAGAT
>JAJYSZ010000019.1:36798-41081 GCA_021793315.1 Bacillota bacterium
TCTAACCCGACGGTAGACCTCCTCGACGTGCGGCTCGAGCGTGAGCCGCCCGCGCATGTCGAGGTCGGTGCCCTGGTGGCTGATGCCGAGGAATGTCCAGCCCGTCTTCATGGCGCGGCAACCCCCCGGTGAACTGCA
Source organism: Bacillota bacterium (assembly GCA_021793315.1). GTDB lineage: Bacteria > Bacillota > Sulfobacillia > JAJZYS01 > JAJYTV01 > JAJZQO01. Next base: position 36,937 of record JAJYSZ010000019.1, read on the forward strand.
ACGGATCCAAGCGTCAAAGGCCACGCCTTGACCTCCGAGAAGCCAGCCCGGCGGTACATCTCTGCAAGGACTGCGCGGCCCGGAAACTTGCGATGCGATTCCGGCAGCCAGCCGTACGCGGCGCCGCGGCGCCCGGCCAGTCGCCCGAGCACAGGCACGATGCCGTAGAAGAAGATCTTGAATCCGAGGAAGACGAGGCCGTTGGTCGGCCGCGATACCTCGAGCGATAGGGCGCGGCCACCCGGTCTGAGAACCCGGTGCATCTCGTTGAGCGCCGCCTGCAAGTCCGGAAAGTTGCGCAGCCCGAATCCGCACGTGATCACATCGAAACTCCCGTCCGGAAACGGCAAGGCCAGGGCATTGCCTTCGACGAGGTCGACGCGCGACGCAAGTCCGCGCTCCGACACCTTGTGCTCGGCTACGGAGAGCATGTCGCGGCTGAGGTCGAGTCCCGTCACGTGGATCTTTGGCTCCACCTGCGCGAGAAGAATCGCGAGATCGCCCGTGCCCGTCGCGATGTCGAGGCAACGCTCGCCAGGTCCGGGCGCGACGAGCTCGAGAAACCGGCGCTGCCACCTGCCCCATTGGCCCAGGGTGATGACGCGGTTCATCGGGTCGTAGACCTGCGCGATGTCGCCGAAGATGCGACGGATCTTGGCGTCATGCGATTCGTGGCGGGCCAAAAGGGCGCCTCCCATGTTTCAACTTCCCCGCTCAGGTTCGCCCGCATCCTTGGCCAGCACGTAGGCACGCTGGCCTGACGCGGGGTGCTGCCAAACGTCGACGGTGCGTCGACTCGTTGGGTCCACAAAGCGCTCCCCGGTAAACACATAGCCCTCGGGCGGCTCGGAGAGTTCCGCTCGATAGCGCGGACCGACAAGCAGACCGGCCAGGATCAGCACGATCCCCATGAAGGCCAGATATACCGCGGCTAGCGACCCTGTGAACAGGAAGAGAACGATGCCCGCCACGAGGCCGAGCCCGCCGAACAGCATAAACCAGCGATTGCGCATTACGAGGTGCCTCCAGCGGCAGCCCGACCGATTCCTTGCACAGTTTATCACAGGTTCGCCGGACGCGCGGGTCCCGCCAGTCGCCAAGTGCTGGTGCGTGCGCTATATTGAGCATATCGGCCTAAATAGCTTTGGATTCCTATCGATTGAGAGGCAGTCCATGTCGCAAAAGCTTCTTTGGCCAGCTGCGGGCCTCGCTTTGCTGTTGGCCCTGCTCGGCGGCTGCGGCGCGCCCAGCGGAAAGGCCACGCAGACGCACAAATCGGCCAAGACGCACAAAACCTCTGCAAAGGCGACCGTTCCGGCGGGCACTCCGGTCACGGCCGACGGCTATACGGCATATTTGGCGCCGAACGTGCTGGCCAACACGCCTGGCTTGGTTGCAGCGTTGACTCCCTATGGCCTCGTGTGGAGTTCTTACGCCGATGCCACGGACGACGGCGGGAGTTTCGTCATGCCGCACCCCTACGCGATCGAGATCTCGCCTTCGCCGGGCAGCGGTGCCCTCGCCGGCAGCGGCAGGCTCATCGCGGAGATCCCCCAGAGCGTAGGCACCCAGTCCGCCGACCTGCACTTCGTCGGAACCTCCGGTCCCTACCTCGGCTTTGCGCTCGACGTCGCCGGCACGGCGACGACGCTCGATGCCGGGATGCTCGATCTCCGCACGGGGCAGGTCACGATGGCGCCGTCCAGTATCACGGCCAGCGCCGGCATGGTGGTGGCCGGTGCACGCATGGGCATCCTGGCCCCGACCGCCACGTACGTCATGGACCCCCGGACGGGCGCCGTGGAGACCTATTCCTTGTCCGACGCGCCCCACCTCTGGCAGGACCTGGCCTACGGTCTGCCGCTCGGCGCGGCCACCGTGCCGGATCCGCCGCAGCCCGGTGTCGTCAGCTACCAGGCCGGCAGCACCACCATCTACGGACCGCCGCTCTGGCGGGAAACGAGCGAGCGCCTTGGCGGCGGCTTCACCATCTGGCGGATCGTAGACCCCGCCGATCCCGCCGCCTATGTGGAGGTGGAGGCCGCACCCTGTATCGGCTGCAGCGTTGTCAGTCTGACGGACGGCGCCTTGCCCGCCCCGGAGGTGGTCCTTCCGGATGCGACCGCCACGCCGGACGTCAGCCAGACGTGGCTGTCCGATTACGTCATCTCCTACCACGGCACGGCCAAAGGCTATCGCTATCCCGTCTGGGGGCTCGCCATCGCGCCCAGGCCTGGGCAGAGCGGATTCGAGGAGGTCGTGGTCACGCTTCCGGCATCCGAGGCGAGCATGGCCGAGCACATCCTGGCGCGCTACCCCTTGCCGCGCTGATCGCCAGGCACCGATCCCGTGCGGCTCGTGTCGAAAGGGCCGAAGGCCGTCAGATCGCTGGCGAAGGCCGGACTCAGGAGCGTGTCGCCGAGCCTTTGCACCGTATCCGCTACCACCGTCCCCGTCTGCCACCACACCTCGCACGTCTCGACGCTGAGCGGCAGGAAGTCGAGCGAAAACGCCGCTGCGGCGGCCCCGCTCGCGATGCCGACATCGGCCGCGCCCTGGGCCACCGCGTCAGCGACCTCCCAGTGGCCGGGCAGTTCCTGGTCGTAGCCCCTGACGCGCGAAGGCGGGAGACTCGCCGTGGCGAGCAGACGGTCGAGCAGGCGGCGCGCGCCTGCGCCGGCCTCCCGGTTTGCGATGCGCAGGCCCTCCGCTCCGAGATCTTCCGCCCCCCTGACGCGCTCGTCCCCCCTGCGCACGACGAAGCCCATCTGCCAGCGCGAGAGGACGATCCGATCGACGCCCGCGGGCACCTTGGGCGCGTCGCCCTTGGTCCAGTGTACGGCCGCGAGATGCGTACGCCTTTCCAGCAGCTGCTCCTGTGCAGCGCCGCTGCCCGCAGCGAACCAGAACGCGCGCAGTCCGCGGCGCTGCAGATGATCGGCAACAAGGCCGAGCGCAGGATCGCAGCCGGCGATGAAGACGGTGTCCCCCCGTGCCTCTCCGAAGCGCTGCAGCGAGAACCTGCCCTCTGCGTCCACCTCAGCCAGGCCATCCGCTGCCGCAGCAGGCCAGCGATAGGCTCCAAGCTGCCCGATCCCGCGCAGCACTTCGCGCCCGCCGATCACCGCGGACACCACCCGCGTCGCTCCGGTTCGCGGCAAGAGCGCAGTATCGGGCGCGTCCGGGGGGCTCAAGGAGAAGATGTCGTCGAGCGAGACATCGAGGGCCCTGGCGAGGCGCAGCCCTACCTCGAGGCTCGGACCGTAGTCCCCCGCCTCGATGGCACCGACCGTCTGCCGCGTAAGGCCCGCCTTGCGCGCAAGGGCCTGCTGCGTCAGGCCTTGGGCGATGCGCACGTCGCGAAGGCGGTTCCGAATCTGCGCCACGTTTATCCCTCCCGCCCATTGATGCAAAGTCTAGCATACATCTGCGTAAAGTTTTCTTGCGGTCCTTGGCAGGCACGCGCTATGGTAAAGGCATCCCCGCGCCGGAGGTGCGTTCATTGCGTGTACGCCACATCCTGCCCGCTTTCTGCAGTCTGATCGCGATCACGGTGGCCGGCTGCGGCCAGCCCTCCGCCCAGCCTGCCTCGGCGCCCAGCCAAGTTTCTGTCGCGTACGCGGGTTCGCTTGCCTACATGAACGACCAGATCCTCGGTCCCGCGTTCACCAAGTCGAGCGGCACCGCCTACAGCGGCCGCGGCAGCGGCTCCTGGGCCCTGGCGCACGAACTGCAGGGCGGCGTCATCCAGGCGGACGTCTTCGAAAGCGTAGGCACCGGACCGATCGCCGCCCTTGGGCCGAAGTACGCCAATTGGGCCGTCGGCTTCGCGACAAGTCCTCTCGTCGTTGCCTACAACCCGAAGAGCCGGTACGCAGCCCAGTTCAAGGCGATTGCCCAAGGCAAGGAGCCGATGGCGGACCTCTTCACCCTTCTCGCCACGCCAGGCCTGCGCCTCGGACGCACGAACCCTGCCACCGATCCCCAGGGCCAGGCCTTCTACCTGATGGTGCAGCTTGCCCCGAAGGTCTACCACCTGCCCGCCGGCACTGCCCAGCGCATCCTCGGCGCTTGGGACAATCCCCAGCAGGTGTTCTCGGAGGAAGGCCTGCCCACGCAGCTCCAGGCTGGCGGGCTCGATGCCG
>JAJYSZ010000110.1 GCA_021793315.1 Bacillota bacterium
CACCCTGGCCTTTGGCTAACGGTTGGGGCAACCACCCTCCGTAGCGGACTTTCACCGCCAAGTCATGCGCCCATGCCGGGCGTACCAACATCGGCGCACCTTCGTCCACGAAGCTGCGCAGGTAGGCGTTCTCGCGGCCCAGCGCCAGGCTCCGCCGGAGCATGTCCAAGGCCTCGGCGGTCCGCCCAATCGCCTCCCAGGCTATGGCCATCAGGTTGGATATCTCGATGATTGAGGGCAGACGCTGCTCCTTTTCGGCAAAGACCAGCAGTCGCTCGAGCAAAAGCAGGGCTTCCTGCTGTCCTCCCCTGGCCACCAGGACCCTGGCCAGGGTCGTGTGCTCGTAGGCCCTGGCCGCGCTGAGACGATCGTAAACGTCCAGGCGGCTCTGGGCCAGCCAGCCCTCCACGGCCGACGCGTCGCCCGCGGTCAGGTGCAGGCGCGCCCCGAGGGCGGCCAAGGCAGGCAGCCACTGGGGACGGCGCAGACGCCGGACACTCTTTTCCCCCTCTGCCGCAGCCGCCAGCGCCGCAGTGAGGTTGCCGCGGGCAACATGGATACGGGCCAGGGTGAACAGGGCAGGCACCAGGGCCCCGTCCTCTCCCGTCCTCTGGGCTTCCTCAATGCCTTCCAGAAGACTCCTGACCGCAGCGTCGATCCTGTTCCACTCGTAGAGGGCTTCGGCGTTGGCCACCAAGGTGAAACCCGGGTGGTCGGCAGGGTCGACCAGGGCACGGAATTTCAGGTGGACCCCGCTTTCCATCGCCTGCGCCTTCGCTTTCAGCCGACCGAACCCTCCCAGCACACTGCCAAGCAGGCTTGGCTCCAAGGGTTGCAGTATCCTGATCAGCGTCTGTACAGATAGCTGGTCCCCGGCTTGGCTGGCCTGGGCCAGCCAGCGCAGCACCCCTTGCACATCACTGCGCTTGACGGCCAGGACGGCTTCCAGGACGGACCTGGTGGCACCGGTCATGGTGTCACACGCCCCGTCTTCGCCTGATCCCCGGCAGATCGCGTCTGCCTGCCCCAGCCACTGTTCCGCTTCGGCGACCCGGCCGGCCGCCGCAGATGCCCAGGCCTGCGCCACGCACAGGTCGGGGCGCCTGTCCAGTTCCGAACGCGGCAGAGCCGCAAGCCACCGGAACAGGGTCGCCGTCTCGCCCCGCCCCATCATGTCCGACACCAGCCGACTTGCCAGGGTGGCCGCCTGGTCGTAGTGCTTGCCCTGCAGGTGGTAATCGACGGCTTCCTGCAGAAGCCCACCTGCCGAGCACCAGCGGGCGGCCCTGCCGTAGAGGTCACCCACCTGCTTCGGATATCTCTCCATGAGCAGGCTCCGCAGGAATTCGGCGAAGAGCTGGTGATGTACGTACCAATCTTGGTCCAGGCGGTCCATGAGCCCGCAGTTTCGTACCACCGCAGCAAGGACGGCGCCGCCGTCGGACCGCCCGGTCACCGCGTCGGCCAGTGGCCCGGAAAGGCGGTTCAGGATGGATGTCTGCAGCAGGAAATCGCGCACGTCCGGCTCGAACCGGCTGAAGATCTCTTCCAGGAAGTAGCCGGCAAGAAAACGATCGCCGCCCCCGAAGTGGTCGATCACGGTGGCCTGGTTGCCGGCTTCGCGCAAGGACACGGCCGCCATCTGCAAGCCGGCGGCCCAGCCGCCGGTACGCTCGGCAAGCCTTCCGGCCTCCTCGCGCGTGAGGCGAATGTCGCGTTGAGTATAAAAAGCGAATGCTTCCTCGTCGGCAAAGCCGAGTTCCCGGGCAGTCAGTTCCGCCACCTTATCCCCGGCCCGCAGACGGGCCAGGGAAAGCGGCGGTTCATTCCGTCCGGCGATGACGGGATGCAGGTGAGGGGGTGCGTAGCGCACCAGGAATGAGACGGTTTCGTGAATGAGGGGTTCGCTGATCCCGTGGTAATCGTCCAGGACAAGGGCGGCATCGAACGTCAGGTGCTCCATCTCGTCTATGAGCAGGGACAATGCGGTCTCCCAGGCCGGACTGCCCGACGTTTGGATCATAGCCGCCGTCGCCGCGCCCAGGCCGGGATCTAACCGTCTCAAGGTGGCCGTCACATAGCTCCAGAATCGCACCGGATCATTGTCCCCTGCGTCCAGGGACAGCCAGGCTGCGGGGAGTTCCCTCTCCCGCACCCATTGAGCGATCGCGGTGGTCTTGCCGAAGCCGGCCGGAGCCGTAACCAGGGTCAGCTTGCCCTGCAAACCTTCGTCCAGGCGGGCATGAATCCGTGGACGCGGCACCAGACCTGCCACGGCCTGCGGCACCAGCATCTTTGTCTGGAGCAAAGGGATTTGGAAGCTCAGGTCGTTCAGGGGAACAACCTTCCCACTCATCTCATCCCTTCGCCTCCCGATCCGGTCCTCGCCAAGTAACGGACAGTGGGCGCACTCGCTGCCTTGGTTTCAGTAGCTGTAGATGCTGATTGCGCCAGAGCCTGCAAGTCTTCCTGCATTCCCAATGGATCTCTGACCAATCTCTCGCCGCACCTCGCAGGGTTACCGGGCTGACTCGTCCACACTCTACCCCTTACCCAGTTCTGAGCTAGGATGAGCGACCACCCAGAAGGCTGTGGCCAATTCGAGGCGTTGGAATCCGCGCCAGAGCACCTTGACGCCAGGCTCGCCATCGCTTTTGCGCGCGAGGAAGCCGCCGAGGCGGGCAAGCCAAAGCACCGCGGTGGAGAGTTTGGGCGGTTCGGACGGCATCTGCATGCCGTTGAGCATCCTCTTTTTGTAGATGGCGAGGTAGAGACCTTTCCATTCCGCCTCACTGAAGACCAGGGAACAGGGGGCATCGGGGTTTTCTCGGGCGACGTACGTGAGATACAGCAGGCGCCAGGCAACGATGCTGTAAGCGGCGATGGCGTTCTCCAGCCGACGTCTGGTCTCGAGCTGGAGTTTTTCGACCTGGCAGCCGCTCTTGAGCGTGTAATTGAAGCGCTCGATGCGCCAGCGGTAGGTGTACCAGCGCAGGGCGAGGGCGGCTTCTTCTGCCGTGGCAGCAGGGAGCGTCGTGAGGAGGATCCAGCCAACGGGCTTTTCGCCCTCCGGGGGGTGGAGTTCATAGGCGCAGACCACCGAGAGAGGAATCGGGTCCGGGTACTGCTTGCGTTGCGCCGCTGGCGGCTGCAGCAGAACCTGCTGGGCCTGCAAGGCCAGCGTTGCCTGCCGCTCAGGCGATTCATGGCCACGGGGCACGGTGATATCGAGGCCGCCAAGAAGCGGCGCGGCCTCGATGGCCGCAGCCAGATCTGGCCACTCGCCCGCGAGTTGGCGGTTGTGGGTTGCACGCACCAGGACGTCGGCGCCGCTCTTATGCGCTTCGGCGAACACGGCGAAGATGTCGCTCTCCCGATCACCGATCACCACGACACGTGTGTCCTGCGGCACGATCCCGCGCACCTCACGGATGGTATCGACCCAACGCTGGCTCTCCTTCTCCCGCGGCTCCTCACCCTCCCTGGCCCAAAACCTTGCGGTGAGCAGGCCCAGCGGGACTCCGCTGATGTCCATCGCCAGGCTCGGGTGATAGAAGAAACCCAACGTGTAATCCGACCCCACAGGGCCCAGACCCTCCGTCGCCCGGTGCGTCGTAAAGCTCAGCGTCGTCGTGTCCTGCGCCACCAGGACGATCGACTTGCCCTTGATCCGATCGACCGTCGCCTTGCGGTGCGAAAGCAGGATGCGATCGTGCACAACTCGGGCGTTATCGAAGAACCGATAGATCCCTTTCAGCTCACCCCACGACCCCGCAGCATGGGGCAACGATTCGTTCGGATGCTCCGCCAACGTCGACACGCCTATTGCCAGTTCCTTGCTCCTAGCGCATGCTTAATCTGTCAACTACTTACACCGCCGATGTGGGTAATGGGTAGGTCCACACTGGCGCCGTCGATATCGCCGAGGATATGGTGGCGGGCGGCTGGCGTGCGGTGAACCGGGTGCTTATCTGAGCCGACCGCGTCAGCGATGAGATCCTCAAAGGTGCGCGAGGACGAGACTGCGCACATATGCGGCGCCAGTCCGAGTTTGGCAACGGCGGACGCACATCGTTCCACGGAGCCATTGTGCTGCCCGCGGACGGGCTGAGGGTCCGCTCAAACGGTCTGTGTCCAAGCCAGCTCAAGCGTCTTCCGCGCCGAACAGCTGGTCGAGAGCGCCCAGAACACTCTGGCGATCGGTGACGCGCAAGCTGCGAAAGCGCGGGTCCGTGATCTCCGAGAGCGTGCTCCCGAGACCCGACGGCCGTCCGTGCGGCCGCACCTCGACATAGGCGAAAAGGCCGATCATGGGCAGCATGCCCTGCACGAGGTCCCGCGCCAGGCGGTTGTCCGCGTCTCCCCAATTGTCGCCATCCGTGAAGTGCAGCACGATCGACTGCTGCCCCCGACCGAACGACTCCCGTCCGTATTCGGCGGCCAGCCGATAGGCCGCCGAGACTTTGGTGCCGCCGGATTCGGCACGCCGGAAGAACTCCTCCTCACTGACGCGCTGGGCTTCGGTGTGATGGATCACGTAGACGATCTCGAGCGGCCCATAGCGGCGACGGATGAAGTTCGTCACCCAGTAGAAGAAGCTGCGGCAGAGCTGCTTCTTCTCGTCGCCCATGCTGCCGGACACATCGCGCAGCGCAATGATGCGGATGTCCGGAGCTGGCGCACGCTGGGACGCCACGCAGCGAAACCTGAGGTCCTCCTCGGTGAGGCTGACGGGACAGCCGTGCGCCCGCGAGCGGATGAGGGCCAGTCGCATGCTTTCCCTGCGGGCGAGCGACGCCCATCTGCCGACGCGCGCCAGGCTCTCGGCATCGTTGCGCTGCACGCCTCTGCCGCCCGGAGGCGCGATCTCCGGCAGCTTCCAGCGCCGGTCCAGCACCTGGGCTATCTCCTCGCGCAGCCAGTCGAGCACGTTCTCCCCCGGAGCGTCTCCGGCTCCATTGCCGGTGCCTGGCCCCTCGATCAGGATGCCGCGGCCGGCATCGGCAAAACGCAGGCGCCGCTCGCGCAGGACAGGGTAGGCGACGCGCAGGTTGTGCTCGTCGCCGCCGATGATGGCCTCCTCAGCCACAAGATCGCGCAGGAAGCCACTGAGCGCCGCACGTAGCCTCTCCTCGTGCCGTGCGGCGTCACGCTCGGCGCTGCGCTCGAGAAAGTAGTCCTCCAACGGGGATCCCTCCGCAGCGGGGCTCGTGGCCAGCCTATGCGGAGGGACCCCAAGCGGTGCGTGGCTACGGCAGCCGGGTCGCGTCGGCGATGCGGGTCCGGCCGAAGAAGCCCCCGATCATCAGCAGGTCACCCGGGTGTGCGCGCTGACGCTCCGTGAGGGAAACGGGGTCCAGAAGGTGGACGTACTGCAGGCGGAAGCCCGGAATGCGCGTGAGCGCAGCCGACGTCCGCCCGAGCAGGCGCGTCACCTCGTCCTCGCCGTGATCTGCAAAGAGGCTGCGCGCTTCGCTGAGACAGGCATGGATGCGGGACGCGTTGCGCAGTTCCTCAGGCGTGAGTTTCGCGTTGAGCGCCGAGTAGGCTAGGCCCTGCTCGTCGCGCGCCGTGTCGACGATCTGCACGCTGCAGGGCAAGGCGAGATCCTCGAGCGTGCGCTCGACGCATCGCGCCTTGTACCAGTCGAGTTCGCCGAAATAGATGGCACTGGCCTTGGCGAGGGAAAGCAGCCGGAAGGTCAACGTCAGCTGAGAGCGCAGCACTTCTGGGTGGACGACGCCGGCAAGCGTCCGTTCGAGAGCGGGAAGGCGCAATTCGGTGGCAAAGCCAGGCGGATAGACGTCGCGCTCGCCCACTCCCCAGTAGAGATCCGCGCCATATTCGGCCGCCCGTTCGACATCCCCGGCGGCGTCCCTTGGATAGAGGGCCGGGCTGTCGCCCGGCGCGAACTGCCGGGAATGCAGGAAGACGCCGATTGCGGTGGCGTAGCCGGACTCCGCCGCCGCGGTCACGAGCTTGCGGTGCCCGGGGTGCAAGAAGCCGCGCGTCAGGATGAGCGCCAGTGACTTTCCCGTCGCTGCTGAGGCACGCTGCAGTTCTTCGACCGAATGCACCTGCTCCGTGACAGCCACCTCCGCCAAGGCTGTTCCTGTCGATTGGGATTACACTCCTTGCCCCACGACTTCCTGCACGGCGTCCCGCCGCACCTTGCGTGCAAGCTCGTCCATGCGGCTGTCGATGCCTTTGCCGCTTTCCGTCAGGAAGATCTCGAGCAGCTGACTCTCGAGGGGCTTCTCGTGCTCCAGGTGCCTCAGGATAACGTCCAGGTCGCCGATCACCCGCCGGAACATGTCGATTTTTTCATGCAGCAGGTTGAGAACATGCTCCTCCACTGTATTGCGGGCGCACAGGTTCAGGATGCGCACCTCGCGGGTCTGGCCCAGCCGATGCACCCGGCCGATGCGCTGCTCGACGCGCATCGGATTCCAGGGCAGGTCGTAGTTCACCACGACCGAGGCAGTCTGCAGGTTGAGCCCCTGGCCTCCGGCCTCCGTCGCCACGAGCACGCCCCCACGGCTGCGGAAGGTGTCGATCTCCTGCTGGCGCTGCCGCTGCGCCTGCCCGCCGTGCAGGTAGTGGACCTCCAGGCCCGCCCCTTCGAGCTCACGGCCGAGGTACATCTGCGTGGCTCTGTATTCGGTGAACACAAGGGCCGGCTCCCGCATGCCGCAAAGAAGCGACCTGGCCGCCTCGGCCTTCTGGTTCTGCCGGATGTCCCGCGCGCAGCGCAGCAGGTCTCGTGCCTCGCTGCCGAACCAGGAAGACCCCATGCGCTCCAGCGTATCGGCAAGGGCGAAGCTCGACGAGCAAAGTTCGCGCTGGATCAGGACGAGCGGCAGGATCGTCTCCTGCTGCGCGCGGCGCGCACGGTACGCCTGCACCAGCAGGCGTGTCGCGCGTTCGTAGAGCTGGCGCTCGGGGGGCGTCAGATCCACCTTCAACAGCTCGACTTTTCGCTCCGGCAAGGCAATATTCGCTTCCTGCCGGGTCCGCCGGACCATGACGGCCGACAGTTCCTGCCGCAGCTCATCCACGTTGCGCGGGCGCCTCGGCGCCAGGAGGAAGCGACGGTAGAACTGCATGTACGAACCGAAGACGGCCGGTTTCACGAGAGTCACAAGATTGTAGAGTTCGGTCAGTTCGTTCTGGATCGGAGTCGCCGTGATCAGCAGCATCCGCCTGCGCGGCAGGCCAGCCACGAAGCTGTGGTTCTGGCTGCGCTGGGACTTGAGGTGGTGCGCCTCGTCGACAATGACGAGGTCCCAGTGCCTAGTCTGGTAGCTTGCAGCCTGCGGCGTGCGCTTCGCCCAGTCGAGCGAGGCGAGCACGATGCCGCTGGCCGGAGGCACCCGCGGCTGCAGCATCACCTGGCGGTGGAACTTGGTGCGAAGTTCGTCCCGCCACTGCGTCAGGAGACCGGCCGGGCAGAGGATCAGGGCGAGCTGCACCTCGCCCCGGGCCCTCAGCTCCTCGAGAACCAGGCCGGCCTCGATCGTCTTGCCCAGGCCCACCTCGTCGGCCAGGAGGGCCGAGCCCTCCAGACGGTTCACGATCTCGCCAGCAGCATTCAGCTGATGAGGGTAGCGGACGACGCGCGCCCGGCGCCAGATCGGTTCCAACCGGGGCCAGGCGCGCAGCGCCGCGGTGGCGGAGTCCGCGTTGCCGTCAATAAGTGGAGCCACCATTCATGTCGCGCTCGCTGTCCGTCAGAGAACGATCTTGCCTGCCGCTGCCTGGCCGGATCCAGCTCCCGATCTCCTGAAGGAGCTCCGGAGCCTCGTCCAGCACCCTGTCCAGGACAGCGTTCTGGTCGACCGGCACGAGGTGCACCTCGTCCTTGTGCAGCACCAGGAAGCCCACGGGCTGAACCGACACGCCCGCGCCGGAACCGCCGCCGAAGGGCAGGCGCTCTTCGTCGCCGGTCGCCGTGTGCTTCTCGGGTCCCGGCCCGCCGTACTGTCCACCGCCGGCTGCGAAACCGAAGCTGACGCGCGAAACCGGGATGATCACGCCGCCGCTCTGCGTCTCCACCGCGTCCCCGATCACTGTGTTGACGTCGATCATATCCTTGATGCTCTGCATCGCGGTCGTCATGAGTCCCTGAATCGGATGCTCGGACATGCGCAAACCGCCTCCTCGACTTAGGGATGCGCACGCCCCCGTGCTCCTACACCTGCGGACATTTGGCATAGATC
>JAJYSZ010000020.1 GCA_021793315.1 Bacillota bacterium
GCACTGATCGAGTGGCAGCAACACCATGAGGGGGGGGAGTAGCCAGCAATGGCCGGTCTTCCGGAAAGCGGCAGCATCTACGCGATCGTCACCCTCAAGTCGCCCCAGGAGGTCCAAGGCGGGGTCTCGCCGGTGTTCTACGTCAAGACGCAGCAGGAGCAGGAGCACATCGCCATGTGGATCGCCCGGATCACCGGGGTGGCGGTGCACGACCTGCACGACGGAACGTGGTTGCTGATTCCGGTATAGGGGGATTCGTGCCAATCGAGGGCGAATGCAGGTCAACATGAGCAACGAGCAGGAATTGCCGGTCGTCGCAATCGTCGGCCGGCCCAACGTGGGCAAGTCCTCCCTGATGAACCGACTCGCTCAGCGCCGGGTGGCGCTCGTAGAAGAGACGGCCGGCGTCACGCGCGACCGCATCTACGCCCCCTGTACCTGGCGCGCGCGCAGCTTTCTTCTCGTGGACACCGGCGGCCTCTCGGACGAGGACCAGTTCTGGCAGGCCATCGCCCATCAGGTCGGGGAGGCCATCGCCGAGGCGGCACTGGTTCTGTTCGTCGTGGACGCCCGCCTGCCGCTCACGGCCGAGGACGAGGAGGTGGCGCACCGCATGCGCCGGCTCGGCAAGCCGGTGCTGCTGGTCGCCAACAAGGCCGAGAGCCGACATCTCGACACAAGCGACGTCTACCGGCTTGGCCTCGGCGAGCCCTACTTCGTGTCGGCCGCCCACGGCCACGGCACGGGCGATCTGCTCGACGCCATCATCGAGAAGCTGGACATGCAGCCCGCGGAGGTCGGCGACGAAGAGGAGGAGCCGGAAGACCGCCCGCTGCGGGTCGCCATCGTCGGCCGCCCGAACGCCGGGAAGTCGACCCTCGTCAACCGCGCGCTCGGAAGCCAGCGCATGACCGTCTCGGAGGTGCCGGGCACCACCACCGATGCGGTGGACGTCGAGGTGCAGGTCCGGGGCAGGCGCTTTCTCCTGATCGACACGGCGGGGCTCAGGCGCCCGGCGCGCATCGACGCGCGTCTCGAGGAGCTCGCGGGCCTGCACGCGCGCAAGGCGATCTCGCGCGCGGACGTGGCTGTGCTCCTGCTTGCGGCGGATGATGGTCTGACCGAACAGGACAAGCGCATCGTCAAGCTCGCGGGGGATGCCGGCATCGGTCTCGTGATCGGAGTCAACAAGTGGGACGCCCGCGAGCACGAAGCGCGCGAGGCCGACACCCTGCTGGCCGAACTGCGCCGTGCCCTGCCCGCGGCCGATTACGCGCCGATCGTCTTCCTGTCGGGACTCACGGGCCTGCACGTCGACAAGCTCTTCGCGGAGATCGGCCGCGTCGGTGCGCAGATCGACCTGCGCATGCCGACCGCGCAGCTGAACCGCGAGATTGAAGAGTCCCTCTACCAGCAGCCGCCGCCGTCCGTCAAGGGCAGGCAGCTCAAGGTGCTCTACGCGACGCAGGTGGGCAGGCGCCCGCCACACGTCGTCCTGTTCGTGAACGATCCGGCGCTCTGCCACTTCTCCTACTTGCGCTACATTGAAAACCGGCTGCGCCAGGCCTTCGACCTGCACCTGGCGCCGCTGCGCATCACCTTGCGCAAGAGGGGAGGACGGCCGCGGTGAACGTCGTGCTCGCCGCCATCGCCGGCTACCTGCTCGGCTCGATCCCCTTCGGCGTGGTCGCCGCCAGGCAGGCAGGTCGCGACATCCTGCACGAAGGTTCCGGCAACCCGGGGGCCACCAACGCCTTGCGAGTGATGGGTCCCTACTGGGCCCTCGCGGTCCTGGTCGGCGACGCGGGCAAGGGCATCCTGGCGGCCTACGTTGGCTGGAAGCTCGGCGGGCCGGTGGGCAGCGCCCTCGCGGGAGCCGCCGCGGCCGTGGGGCATGCCTACTCGCTCTTCCTGCGCGGCCAGGGCGGCAAGGTGGTCGCCGTCTCCCTCGGCGTACTCCTCTTCTGGGGCTGGCCGCTGCTCGTCGGTGCGCTGATCGTGTTCCTGATCGTGCTCGGCCTGACGCGCATCGTATCGCTCGCCTCGATGCTGGCAGCCCTGGCGGCGGCCGTCCTGGCGGCGGCAGGCCTGCCACCCCTTTCGCCGGCTCTGCGCTACGGCGTCTTCTTCCTGGTGCTGCTGCTGATCTGGCGACACCGCCCGAACATCACGCGCCTCCTGCGCCACGAGGAGAAGCGCCTGGGGAGCCACGGTTGAGCCGTATCACCGTGCTCGGCGCGGGGGGCTTCGGTACAGCCCTCTCGCTCCACCTCGCGCGCTGTGGCCATGAGGTGGCCCTCTACGCCCGCCGCCGGTCCTTCGCCGAGGAACTTGCCGATCTGAGGGAGAATCGCCCCTACCTGCCGGGCGTGAAGCTGACGCCGGCGGTCATGCCGTGCGGCGACCTCGGCTTGGCGCTCAAAGGAGCCCAGGCGCTGATCCTCGCCGTGCCCTCGCAGCATCTGCGCGCCACCGTGCAGGAACTCGCGGCGTACGCCGTGCCGCCTCTCGTGATCGACACAGCGAAGGGTCTTGAGCTCGGCAGCCTCCTGCGCATGTCCGAACTGCTTGCGCAGGCCGGCATCGACGCTGTGGCTCTGAGCGGGCCGAGCCACGCCGAGGAAGTGGCCGTCGGCCAACCGACGGCCGTCGTCGTGGCGCACCCCGACGGCGCGCGCCGCGCGGCCGCACAGAGCCTCCTGCACGGGCCCGGCCTGCGCGTCTACTCGTCGCCCGACCGGGCCGGCGTCGAACTCGGCGGCGCGCTCAAGAATGTTCTGGCGCTGGCCTCCGGCGTCAGCGAGGGCCTCGAGCTCGGCGACAACCTGCGGGCCGCGCTCCTCACGCGAGGGCTGGCCGAGATCACGCGGCTCGGCGCTGCCTGCGGCGCGCAGGCGGCCACCTTCGCAGGCCTTGCCGGCCTCGGCGACCTGCTCGCAACCGTGATGAGTTCGCACAGCCGCAACCGCAGGGCAGGCATCGCGCTTGGCCGGGGTATGCGGCTCGAGGAGGTTCTGCAGGCCTCGCCGATGGTGGTCGAGGGGGTGCCCGCGACGAAGGCGGCCCTCGATCTGGCGCGGCGGCACGGGCAGGATCTGCCGATCGCGGCAGCCTTGGCGCGCCTCCTTTTTGAAGGCGCGGACCCGCGCCAGGAGATCGAGATTCTTCTGGCGCGCGCGTTCAAAGAAGAGGAACGCTGGTAAGGAGAGCGGCATATCCTTGGCCGCACCCGAGCCGGATCGACGCCGTTCGCCGGTCCTTGGGCCCATCCGGTCATAGTGCCCATCCACCTACATATGATGAACCGTCCAATCCGGCTTCCCCCGGACCGCGTTCTTGTGCGCGGCCGGCACCGGAGGGTACGGGAGGGGTAGGGGTGGAGCAGTTCGACATCTTGCAGGATGTCGCGCAGAGGACGGGGGGCGACATCTACATCGGTGTCGTCGGGCCCGTGCGCAGCGGCAAGTCGACGTTGATCCGCCGCATCATGGAACTCGCGGTGCTGCCCAACATCACCGACGAGAACGAGCAGGAGCGGGCGCGCGACGCCATGCCCCAGGGCGGCACAGGCCGCCAGGTCATGACGACCGAGCCCAAGTTCATCCCCGACGAGGGCGTCGAGATCGAGCTGGAGGAAGGCGTGCACTGCCGCATCCGCTTGGTCGACTGCGTCGGCTACGCCGTTGAGGGCGCCATCGGCTACACCGAGGACGAAGCTCCCCGCATGGTCGACACGCCGTGGTTCGACCACCCGGTACCGTTCGCGGAAGCGGCCCAGACCGGAACCCGCAAGGTGATCGCAGACCATTCCACGATCGGCGTCGTAGTGGGCACGGACGGTTCTGTGACGGGACTGCCGCGCCTTGCCTACGAGCCTGCCGAGGCGCAGGTGGTGGCGGAGCTGACGGAACTCGGCAAGCCGTTCGTCGTCGTGCTCAACTCCGCGCATCCCTACGCGCAGGAGACGCTCGAGCTGGCCCACGACCTCGAGCAGAAGTACGGCGTACCCGTGCTGCCGCTCTCCGCGCAGGACCTGACCGGAGAAGACCTGCAGGTTCTGCTCGAGCAGCTCCTGTACGAGTTCCCGGTCCGCGAGGTCGTGATCGCCCTTCCGGATTGGGTACAGGAGCTCGAAAGCGGCTACCCGCTGCGCGACCGCTTCGAAAGCGCCGTCCGCGAAGCCCAGGCGGGCATCCGCCGCGTACGCGACGTCGACAGCGCTGTCGACCAGCTGGCGGGGTTCGAACTTGCGGACCGCGTGCAGCTCACGGAACTCGACCTGGGCGACGGCGTGGCGCACATCGCCTTGTCTGCCCGGCCCGGGCTCTTCTTCCAGACGCTCACGGACCTCTACGGCGAGCCGATCTCCGGCGAACCCGACCTGATGCGCGCCTGGCAGGGCATGGTCGTAGCCAAGCGGGGCTACGACCAGGTGGCCGAGGCCCTCGAACAGGTGCATGACACCGGCTACGGCCTCGTCGCGCCGCGCCTCGACGAGATGGCGTTCGAGGAGCCTGAGCTGATCAAGATGGGCAGCCGCTTCGGCGTGCGGCTGCGGGCCATGGCGCCGTCCATCCACATGATCCGCGCCGACGTCGAGACCGAAGTGACGCCGATCATCGGCACCGAGCGGCAGAGCGAGGAGCTCGTGCACTACCTCCTGACGAAGTTCGAGGACGACCCGAAGAAGATCTGGGAGTCCGACATCTTCGGCAAGTCGCTCAGCGAGCTCGTGCGCGAGGGCATCCAGAACAAGCTCGTCCGCATGCCCGATCAGGCGCAGCAGAAGCTGCGCGAGACGCTCGAGCGCATCGTCAACGAGGGCAGCGGCGGCCTGATCTGCATCATCGTCTGAAAAGCAGCGAGCGAGCCCCGGACGCGTGCGCCCAGGGCTCGCAAGCCGTCCTTGCCGCCCATCGCCGCCGTCCCGCATCGTTCAGGCGCAGGCGCCCGACGCTTTGGTGTGATGGGGTGCACTTGCGCCTTTGGCCGCGGCACACTAACATGGAGTGGTGATCGGGCTGTGGCGCAGTTTGGTAGCGCGCTACCTTGGGGTGGTAGAGGTCGCGGGTTCGAGTCCCGCCAGTCCGACCAGTTTTGCGGGAGCCGGTCCCCATGGGGCGGCTCCTTACTTATTGTCCTGATCGTGCATGGCCGCCTGCTCGGCGCAGAGAAATCCGTCGCACGCCTTGCGGCGATCCGACATAGGCCGCATCGGCCATGCCGGCGAAGTAGCCGGTATCGACGACGCCCGGCAGAGCGGCGGCGGTGGCGGCAAGCTCCTCGGGCTGCCTTGCCGAGGGGTCGCCGCAGTCGTAGAGCACGAGCCCGTCATCGCTTCGCCAGACGCGGCCGCTGGCCGTCCTGCGGACCGCGGCATGCAGGCCCGCCGCCTCGATCCGCCTCGCCGTCGCCTCATGCCCGAACGCGACCACCGCGACGGGGAGGGAGACTCCCCGGAGATCCTGGCGCAGCTTGTCCTCCTCGGCCACGATCACCCAGCGGCGGCACGCGACCGCGACAAGGCGCTCGCGCACCAGGGCGCCGCCGCCGCCCTTGATCAGCCGGAGATCCTCCGTGAGAAGGTCCGCTCCGTCGAATCCCAGGTCGAGCTCTTCGATGTCGCCCTCACCGAGCAGGGAGATCCCTGCCGCCTGGGCCTGGCGGGCTGACGTCCGCGAAGCCGCGACGGCCGATACGACCAGTCCCTCGAGGTCGATGCGCCTGCCGAGCGCTGCGATGACGGCAGCCACCGCACGCCCGCTGCCAAGCCCCAGGCGCATGCCTGAGCGCACTTCCCGGGCGGCCGCGGCGCTCGCCAATCCACGCGAAATCTGTTGCAATGGAGGCAAAGGGCAACAACCTCCGCAAAGGGTCAGCCTTTTGATCGCGCCCATTGGATGGCCGATCGCTCTAGCGTACTGGGCCATGTGGGCAGGCTCCTTGGGGCCCTTGGGCCCTGCCTGCGGCGCAGCGCGAGTTTCTAAGGTACTTGGAGAGGTGGTGGCGCGGTGTACTTGAGTGTACCCCGGGAAATTCGACCCGGCGAGCGGCGTGTTGCACTCACGCCCGAGATGGTCGCGCAATTGGTGAAGAAGGGCCACAAGGTCGGGGTCGAGACGAACGCGGGGCTTGCGGCCCAATTGCCAGACGCGCTTTACAGCGCCGCAGGCGCCGAGATCCTGCCCGATGGCCAGACTGCTTACAAGCAGGCCGACATCATTCTTAAGGTGCGCGCACCCGAGAACTCCGAACTTTCATTCCTGAAGCCGGACAGTGTCGTCATCGGAACTCTCGGCCCCTTGAGCGAACCAGAAGTGGGTAGGCAGCTCGCCGATGCCAAGGTGACTTCCTTCAGCCTCGACCTGATGCCGCGCATCACGCGTGCACAGAGCATGGACGTCCTCTCCTCCATGAGCACGGTCTCCGGCTATCGCGCCGTGCTCTCCGCGAACCTCCGGGTGGAGCGCTTCTTCCCGATGCTGATGACCGCAGCCGGAACCATCGCTCCCGCCAAGTCGCTGATCCTGGGCGCCGGCGTCGCAGGCCTGCAGGCCATCGCGACGGCGAAGCGCCTTGGAGCCGTGGTTCAGGCCTTCGACGTCCGTCCCGCCTCGCGCGAGCAGGTCGAGAGCCTGGGTGCCAGCTTCCTCAGTCTGCCCGTCGAGAACGCCGAGGCACAGGGCGGCTACGCGCGCGCCATGGGCGAGGACGAGGAGCAGCGCGAGCGCGAGCTGCTCGCGGAGCCCGTGCAGAAGGCCGACGTCGTGATCGCGACCGCCATGGTGCCGGGCCGCAAGGCCCCGCTGCTGATCGACGAGGCCATGGTGCGCTCGATGCACACCGGTGCGGTCATCGTGGACCTCGCGGCCGAAACCGGTGGCAACTGCGCCCTGACGGTCCCCGGCGAGGTCAAGGTGACGGAGGGCGGCGTGATCATCGACGGCACCCTCAACCTGCCCTCGACGATGCCGTCGCCGGCGAGCCAGCTGTACGCCCGCAATATGGTCACCTTCCTGAACCACCTGTTCGACACCTGGGCGAAGGACGCCGCGCATGCGGCCGACCTGGGTCCGGTTCCCGAGGACGACCAGATCCTGATCGCCACGCGCCTCACGGCGAAGGGCGACGTGACCCACGCGCCGACGCGCGAGAAGCTCTCTGTAGCGAAGTAGAACGCGTGGCGCCCCGCAAGGGGCGCCTGCTCCAAATCCCTTGCAAGAGAGGTGCTTACCGCCGTGCATGCGAGCCTGCTGCAGGAGATCTTCTCCTTCGTGCTCGCCGTCTTCACCGGCTGGTCGCTGATCACGAAGGTGCCCCCCGTGCTGCACACGCCCTTGATGTCGGCCACGAACGCGATCCACGGAGTCCTTGTCGTCGGTGCCCTGATCGTCGTCTTCACCGCTGCCGGCCCGTCGCAGATCGTCGTGGCGGCCCTGGCGCTGTTCCTCGCGACCCTGAACGTCGTGGGTGGCTTCGTCGTCACCGACCGCATGCTCGAGATGTTCCGCAAGAGTCCGACCGAGAAGGGGCAGGCCGCCAAGTGAGTAACATTCGCGAAGCGGCGTACATGATCGCCGCAATCCTGTTCATCGTCGGTGTCATGCGTCTGCGCAACCCTGCCACAGCCCGTACCGGCAACATCCTGGCCGCCGTCGGCATGCTCATCGCGGTGGTCTTCACCGTGATCGGCGCCAGCGTCGGCAACCTCGTCCTGCTGATCGTGGTCTTCGTCGTAGGCGCCGTGATCGGCACCTACTCGTCACGTGCCGTCAAGATGACCGCCATGCCTCAGATGGTCGCGGCCTTCAACGGCATGGGCGGTGGCGCCGCCGCCATGATCGCCCTCTCGGAGGCCCTCCAGGCCCTCAGCCATGGCAGCTACCCCGGCCTCTCGCAGGCGATCCCGGGACTGTTTGACATGCTGGTCGGATCGATCAGCTTCTCCGGCAGCATCATCGCCTTCCTCAAGCTCCAGGAGTGGATGCCGGGCAAGGCGATCTCGTTCAAGGGGCAGAACGCGGTCAACGCCGTTCTCCTCATCGTTCTGGTCCTGCTCGCGATCTCCATCCTGATCGTCCCCTCGGGCGACCGCCTCGCCCTCGACTGGATCCTGATCATCGGCAGCGTCATCCTCGGCGTCTCGTTCGTCGTGCCGGTCGGCGGCGCCGACATGCCGGTGATCATCGCCCTCTTGAACGCGTTCACGGGCATCGCGGCGGCCGCCGCAGGTTTCGTGCTCCAGAACGACGTCCTGATCGTGGCCGGTGCCTTGGTCGGATCGTCCGGTACCATCCTGACCCTGATCATGAGCCGCGCCATGAACCGCTCGATCTTCAACGTGCTGTTCTCGGCCTTCGGCTCCAAGGTCACTGCGACCGGCACCTCCGAGCACGGCGAGATCCACCCGACCAACTCCGAGGAGGTCGCCATGCTCTGCGCCTACGCGCAGCGCGTCGTGATCGTGCCGGGCTACGGCCTCGCCGTGGCGCGCGCGCAGCAGGAGTGCAAGGACCTGATGGACGTCCTCACGGCCCGCGGCGTCGACGTCCGCTTCGCCATCCACCCGGTCGCCGGCCGCATGCCGGGCCACATGAACGTGCTGCTCGCGGAGGCCAACGTACCCTACGACCGCCTCTACGACATGGACGACATCAACCCGGAGTTCCAGCGCACTGACGTGGTGCTCGTCATCGGCGCCAACGACGTCGTCAACCCGGACGCCCGCGAGAACCCGGGCAGCCCGATCTACGGCATGCCGATCCTGAACGTCGACCAGGCCAAGACCGTGATCGTCAACAAGCGTTCGATGGCCGCCGGTTTCGCGGGCATCGACAACCCGATGTTCTTCAAGCAGAACACCAAGATGTTCTTCGGCGACGCGAAGGGTGCGCTGCAGAGCCTCCTCTCCGCCATCAAGGAAGAGGTCGCGTAGAGAGGCTGCAAGGCCAGAAGGGGGAGTGACACGAGATGGCCGGTGAAACGCACCAGCCTGACCGGGTGTCCGCTACCCGCGGCGGGGACGACAGGTCGTCGTCCCTGCCGTTCGGAGGCGTGTTTCAGGAGCTCCACCCGGCTTTCACGGCCGAGGTGGCGGTCACCGAGGCGGAGCGCTGCCTCGAGTGCGGCAGCATCACCGCTCCGGCGCCCTGCACGGTCGCCTGCCCGGCTGACGTGGATGTCCCAGGTTTCATCGCGCAGATCGTAGACGGCAAGCCCGAAAGGGCCGCAGACATCATCTTCTCCGCAAACCCCCTGGGCGGTAGCTGCGCACGCGTCTGCCCGACCGAGGTGCTCTGCGAAGGAGCCTGCGTCCTCGAGACGGCAGGCCGGCGGCCGATCACGATCGGCCAGCTGCAGCGCTTTGCCACCGACGTCGCCTTCGCGGGCGGAGCCGCCACGCCGAACCGCGCCGCAGCCAACGGGCGCCGGGTTGCCGTGATCGGGTCCGGCCCCGCGGGCATGGCCTGCGCCGCCACCCTGGCGCCGCTCGGCTACGACGTGGAGATCTTCGACGCCCATAAGGAGGTAGGCGGACTCGTCCGCTACGCCATCGCCCCGTACCGCCAGGTGCGGGAGCCGCTGCCGCAGGAAGCGGAACGCCTGGAGGCCATGGGCGTCCAGATCCACCTCGACTCGCCGATCCGCGGGCGGGAAGATCTCAAGCACCTGGAGTCCGAGTTCGACGCCATCTTCCTCGGAGTCGGCCTCGGCGAGGACGCCGACGTCCGCTACGACGGCGACGAGCTCGTCGGCGTCTACGAGTCCCTGCCGTTCATCGAGGCGGTCAAGGACGGGCTCGCACCGAAGGTAGGGCCCCGCGTGGCCGTGATCGGCGGCGGCAACACCGCGATGGACTGCGCCCGCGAGGCGCTGCGGCTCGGCGCCGACGACGTCGTCGTCCTCTACCGCCGCACCGAGAGCGAAATGCCCGCGTGGCGTCACGAGGTGCTCGAAGCCAAGGAGGACGGCGTGCGTTTCCTCTGGCTGAGCCTGCCGGTCGCCTTCCTGGGCGCGGGCCATGTCTCGGTCGTGCGCTGCGAGCGCATGGAGCTGGGTGAGCCCGACGAAAGCGGCCGCCGCCGGCCACAGCCTGTTCCTGGCTCGGCCTTCGATCTGCCGGTGGACACCGTCATCAAGGCGGTGGGTCAGCGCTACCGCACCGGCTTCCTGGCCCAGATCCCCGGTCTCCAGCATGAGCGCGGGCCACTCGAGGTCGACGGCGTGACTGGTCAGACCGGCAACCCCAAGTTCTTCGCCGGCGGCGACGCCGTCAACGGCGGAGGTACCGCGGTCGAAGCCGTACATCACGGCAAGGTCGCGGCGGTGGGCATCGATCGTTACCTGAAGGGGCTGGCGCGATGAAGGAACCCACGCTGCATTACCAGCAGGGGGATCGTCAGCTTTCGGTGCAACGCGACTGGTGCAAGGGCTGCAACCTTTGCGTTGAGTACTGCCCGTCGCAGATCCTCTCGCTGGACGACGGAGAGCGCATCGTGGTCGGAGACATCTCCCGCTGCATCTTCTGCGGCATCTGCGCCGTACGCTGTCCCGACTTCGTCTTCACGCTGGAGCGCGTCGCGTCCCCGGCGCTGGCCATGGGGGGAACGGCATGAGGTTAGTACAAGGCAATGAGGCGGTGGCGCTGGCCGCCGTCCACGCAGGCTGCAACTTCTACTCCGGCTATCCCATCACGCCGGCCACCGAGATCATGGAGATGATGGCGAGGCAGATGCCGAAGACCGGCGGCGTCTTCGTCCAGATGGAGGACGAGATCGGCTCCATCGCAGCCGCGATCGGCGCGGCCTGGGGCGGCGCGAAGGCAATGACGGCCACCTCCGGCCCCGGCTTCTCCCTGATGCAGGAGAACATCGGCTACGCCTGCATGACGCAGACGCCGGTCGTGGTGGTGGACTCGCAGCGCGGCGGTCCGTCGACCGGCCTGCCGACGCTGCCCGCGCAGGGCGAGGTCATGCAGGCCCGCTACGGCACGCACGGCGACCACGAGGTCATCGTGCTCACGGCCGCCTCCGTGGTCGAGGCCTACCGCATGACGGTGGAGGCGTTCAACCTCTCCGAAACGTACCGGGTACCCGCCATATTGCTGCTCGACGCCGTGCTCTCGCACATGCGCGAGAACGTGGAGTTCCCCGACGTCCCAGTGCGCGAGCGCTTGAAGCCCGTCATCGACGAGAACTTCCTGCCGTTCGGCGCCGACGCGCCGTTCCTCCCGTTCGGATCAGGCCACCACACTGTCGTGACCGGCATGAGCCACGACGAGACAGGGCTGCCCAAGGCCCTGGCCGGCCAGGCCGTGCAGCGCATCCTGAAGGGCGTCCAGGCGCGTATGGAGCGGGATGCCCGCGAGATCACGTTCTACCACGAACTCGCCCTCGACGACGCCGACATCGTGCTCCTCACCTACGGCATCACGGCACGTGCCGCCCGCGAGGCGGTCCAGCTGCTGCGCGCGGACGGCATCAAGGCGGGTCTTTTGGACCTGCAGACGCTCTGGCCGTTCCCGGACTGGCTTGTCCAGGAAAAGACCCGGCAGGCCAAGGCCGTGCTCGTGCCCGAGCTCAACCTCGGCCAGTACGTCATGCCGGTGCGGGCCGCGCTCGCCGGGCGCTGCCCGGTGCAGCCGCTCGGCCGCTGCGACGGCGAGCTCTTCACGCCGGAGGCCCTGGCCGATGCGGCGAAGGCCCTGGCCAGCTCCGTCGAGATCGGAGGTGTGGCCCATGACTAAGCCAGGCGTCGACCTGACGCCCTACCTGCGCCAGGAGATGATGCCGACCGTCTGGTGCCCTGGCTGCGGCCACGGGATCATCGCGCGCGGCATCGCGACCGCCCTCATGAGCCTGGGCCTCGACATGGACCAGGTGGCGGTCGTCGGCGGCATCGGCTGCTCGGGCCGAGCCCCGTTCTACTTCGAAGCCAACGCGATGCACACGACGCACGGCCGTGCCCTGGCCTACGCCACGGGCCTCAAGATGGTGAACCCGGGCCTGACGGTGATCGTGCCGATGGGTGATGGCGACTCCATGGCGATCGGCGGCAACCACCTGATCCATGCCGCCCGCCGCAACATCGACATCACCGCCGTCATCTTCAACAACTCGATCTACGGCATGACGGGCGGCCAGGCCGCCCCGACGAGCCCGCTTGATTCCCGCTCGACCACGTCGCCGATGGGCTCGATCGAGCCCGCCTTCGACACGGTGGAGCTCGCGCTGGCCGCCGGCGCCACCTACGTGGCGCGTACCACGACCTTCGACTTCCAGGAGATGCCCCAGCTGATCGCCGGCGCCATTCGCCACCACGGCTTCAGCGTCGTCGAGGTGCTGAGCCAGTGCCCGACCTACTATGGCCGACTGAACAAGCTCGGCGAGGCTCCCGACATGCTGCTCTACGAGCGCGACCGCACCAAGCTCCTCGAGGCATTCGGCCCGCTGCCCGAGATCACGCGCGAGGAGATGGTCGGCAAGCTGCCGATCGGACTCTTCCGCGACGAGGAGCGGCCCGAGTACGTCGACCAGTACCACGGGCTCGTTGCCCGTGCGGGGGGTGGCAAGCATGCTTCATGACCCCCTGCGCGTCCGCCTCTCCGGACGCGGTGGCCAAGGCATCATCCTGGCCGGCACGATGCTCGCCGAGGCTGCCATGGAGGATGGCCTCTACGTCGTGCAGACCCAGACCTACGGCCCTGAGGCAAGGCTCGGCGCCTCGAAGTCCGAGGTGGTGATCTCGACCCGCGAGATCGCCTTCCCGGAAGTGTCGGTGCCGGACCTCGTGCTCTGCTTCTCCCGCGACGCCTACCTCAAGTACGGCAAGCAGGTAACCCCTGAGGGCTTCATCCTCCTGGAGGAAACCATCCGTCAGGAGCTGCCGGACGCCAAGGGCCACTTCCTGCCCTTCCGCCGCACCGCCCGGGACCTCGGCAACGAGCTCTCGCTCAACGTCATCGCGCTTGGCGCCCTGGTCGCCTTGACGAGCGCCGTGACGCGCGAAAGTCTGCGCAAGGCCCTGCGGGCCCGCATGAAGCCGGAGTTCCTCGAGCTGAACGAGCGTGCGCTCGAACTCGGCTTCGAGCTCGGCGGCGCCGTGCCCCAGACCGTCTGAGGGTCCTATCGGGGCGGCCACTCCCATCAGGGGGTGGCCGTCTCGCGCGTCGGCGCAGGAATCAAGGCCGGCCGGGTGCAATTGCACCGGACAGGCAATCCTCTTTTGCGGAAGGATGACGATCTTTGCCGGATCAAGGCTGGCTTCAGGATCTCGCAACCTACATCAACCCCGGCATTGCCAGGGCGTACAGCTTTCTCGGCGTGCTCTCGCCGGAGGTGCGGGCGGAAGGGGCCTTCGTATACGACAGCGAAGGCAATCGCTACACCGACATGGGCGGCGGCTACGGCGTCATGGTCCATGGCTACCTGCATCCGCGCCTCGTCGCGCGCGCGAAAGCCCAGCTGGACAAGCTGGCCCTGCCGTCGCGCTCCTTGCCCGTGCTCGAGCCGATCGCGCTCGCCAAGCGCCTTGCCGAGATCACACCCGGCGCCTTGCAGCTGAGCTTTTTCTGCAATTCCGGCGCCGAGGCGAACGAGACTGCCCTCAAGTTCTCGCGCGCGCGCACCGGTCGCAAGTGCTTCGTCTCGACCCACGGCGCATTCCACGGCAAGACCTTCGGCGCCCTCTCCGTAAGCGGCCGCGACCTCTACAAGGACCCGTTCCGCCCGCTCCTGCCTGACGTGCGCCTGGTGCCGTACGGTGATGTCGACGCCCTGCGCGCCGCCGTGGATGAGGAAGTGGCGGCCGTGATCCTCGAACCGATCCAGGGCGAGGGCGGCATCATCGTGCCACCGGACGGCTACCTGGCCGCGGCGCGGGAGATCTGCGACCAGCACGGCGCCATGCTGATCTTCGACGAGGTCCAGAGCGGCATGGGCCGCACGGGGCACTACTTCGCGTGCGAACACGAACCCGGCGTCGTGCCGGACTTCCTCACCGTTTCGAAGGCCCTCGGCGGCGGCATCATGCCGCTCGGCGCCTGCGTCGGGACCGCCGACGCGATGGGCTTCCTCGACAGCATGCCGCTCATTCACACCAGCACGTTCGGCGGCGGTGGCGGTGGTGGCGCGCCGCTCGCGACCGCCGTCGGCTGCGAGGCCATCGACGTGATGCGCGAAGAGGACTTCCCTGGCCAGGCGCTGCGCAAGGGCGCCATCCTGCGCGAGGGACTCGAGGCGATCGCAAAGGAGTTCCCGCAGGTCATCTCGCAAGTGCGGGGCAGGGGACTGATGCTCGGCATCGAGTGTCCGCGCGAAGGCGTCGGCGGCATGTTGATGTCGGAGCTTCTCCATCGGCACGTGCTGGCGCTCTGGACGCTCAACAACGAACGGGTGCTGCGCATGATCCCGCCGATCGTCATCTCCGAAGAAACGATCGCCGAGACGCTTGGCCTGATCCGCACGGCGGCGGCCGAGGTAGCGCTCGTGGCCGAGGATCTCTAAAGGAGCGAGCAAAGTGCCCTACGTGGAAGTGCAGAAGCTGATCCAGGCCAATCCCGATGCCGTCTACGCGGTGCTCTCAGACATGGAAGCCTTCCCGCGCTTCATGGAGAACGTGGTGTCCGTCGAGGTGGTGCGCCGCGAGGACAACACCACGGACTCGCAGTGGCATGTCACCTTGCAGGGCGCCCCGTTCCGCTGGCTCGAGCGCGACACCTTCCTGCCGGAGGAGGGGCGCATCACCTACCAGCAGATCTCGGGGGATCTCAAGCGTTTCGAGGGCGAGTGGCGCATCGCGCCCGCCGAGGATGGCACCAGCGTCACCCTGACCACCGACTTCGAGTTCGGCATGCCGATGATCGCGGGCCTCCTGAACCCGGTGGCCAAGCTCATCTTGCGGCGCAACGCCGAGCAGATGCTCGACGCGCTCGAGAAGGACCTGAGGGACAAGTAGTCCCGCGCATGGACCTCCCGTGCTGGGGGGACGCCGCCTGCGCAATCGGGCTGAAGGTCGCCTGTGCGCTATGCGGCGCAAAGCGCAAATGCCGTCGGCGGCACTCTCGTCCAGCCGCGCTCGTTAGGTCTCGTGAATCATCGCACTACACGTATGGCAGAGATAACGCAAGAGATCGCGCGAGGATGAGCGGGATCCTGACGTCTATCGCGTCTCATTCCGCCTCATCGTGAATCGTTGCTGAAAACCCCGGCTGGTTCGTTGACAACCTTCCGACATGTCTCTACAATGCAGTTTGACGGTGAACCTAGGCGAGGGGGCTGATCGATGAACGCACTGGGCCGGCACATTCTGGCCGAGGTGTACGGTTGCGACCGGGCGATTCTCAACGACCCGGAGCGGGTCGAGAGAATCCTGGTGGCCGCAGCGCTGGAGTCGGGTGCTGAGGTCCGGGAAGTTGCCTTCCATAAATTCAGCCCCCAAGGCGTCAGTGGCGTGGTGGTCATCTCGGAATCGCACCTGGCGGTACATACCTGGCCTGAACTGGGCTATGCCGCAGTCGACGTCTTCACGTGCGGTGAACGCGTCGAGCCATGGGACGCCTGCAACTATATAGTGGAGCACTTCCGCGCAGAGAGTGTAACGGCGACAGAGACGAAGCGCGGCGTCTTCGCCGAAGTAGAAGCGCAAGTCGGCTGACACGGCGCCCCGGTCGAAGGACCGGGGCGAATTTTTCGGGAGGGACATCTAAGCATGGAACGGACCTTCGTTGCCGTAAAGCCGGATGGGGTAGGACGTGGCCTCGTGGGCGAGGTGATCGGCAGGCTGGAGCGCAAGGGGCTTCGGCTCGTCGGCCTCAAGATGATGCGCGTCAGCGAGGAGCTTGCGGGGCGTCATTACGAAGCGCATCGCGAGAAGCCGTTCTTCGGCGGGCTCGTACGCTTCATCACCTCCGGCCCGATCGTGGCGATGGTCTGGGAGGGGCAGGACGCCATCTCGATCAGCCGCAGCGTCATGGGCGCCACCGATCCTGCCAAGGCTGCGCCCGGCACTTTGCGCGGCGATTTCGCCATGCAGATCGCGGCCAACATCGTGCACGGATCGGACGGCCCCGAGGCCGCGGAGCGCGAGATCGGCCTCTTCTTCCGCCCGGACGAGCTGGTGGGCCAGCCGCGGCCGGAAGAAGCCTGGATCTACGCGGGCAACTGACATGGTCGCCATCATCGGCGGCACAGGCGTCTACGAGCTGCCTGGTGCCGAGGAGCGCGAACGCACGATTCCGACCCCCTACGGCGACGCGTCGGTCACTGAGGTTCGGCTGCCGGACGGTCAGTCGCTCGTCTTCGCCGCGCGCCATGGCAAGGGGCATGCCGTGCCGCCGCACCGCCTGCCCGCCCGGGCCCTGCTCTGGGGGCTCAAGGAGATCGGCGTCAGCGCGATTTTAGCCACATCGGCCGTGGGATCGGTGCGCGAGGAGATTCCCCCGGGCACGCTCGCCCTGCTCGGCGACTTCATGGACTTCACCAAGGCCCGGTCGACGACGTTCCACGACGGTCCCGGCGTCGTGCACCAGAACGTGAGCGACGCGTACTGCCCGACCCTGCGCGCGGCCCTGCGCCGCAGCGCCGCGGCGCAGGGCATCCCGCTGCACCCCGAGGACGTCGTCTACGTCTGTACCGAGGGCCCGCGCTTCGAGACGCCGGCCGAGATCCGCGCCTACCGCATGCTCGGCGGCGATGTCGTCGGCATGACGCAGGTGCCGGAGGCGGTGCTCGCCGCGGAGCTCGGCATCTGCTACGCCGCGGTCGCCCTGGTGACCAACCTGGCGGCGGGCGTCCAGGGGGCGCGGCCTTCCCACGAGGAAGTGCTGGAGCTGATGGCCCAGCAGGGCCGGACACTCTCGCGCCTGCTGCTCGGCACGCTGCCCGATCTTGGCGAAGACTATCGCTGCAGCCACCACGCACAACCGGAGGCGATGTCGTGAGCAGGCAAGAAGGAGACCGCCGCATCGACTGGGCCCAGGACCACATGCCGATCCTGGAGGCCCTTCTCAAGGAACGGCGTGAGGAGCAGCCGCTGCAGGGCGAGCGCGTCGGTATCGCGCTGCACCTCGAGGCCAAGACGGCGCGTCTCGCCCTGGCGCTCAAGGAGCTCGGAGCAGAGGTCGCGATCGCCGGTTCCAACCCGCTGTCGACGCAGGACGCCGTCGCCGAGGCTCTCGCCGCACGCGGCGTGCACGTCTACGCGCGCCACGGCGCCGCGGTGGAGGAGTATTTCCGCTATCTCGACCAGGTGCTCTCGCACCGGCCGACGCTGGTGGTCGACGACGGCGGGGACCTCGTCACCCGCCTTCACCTGACACAGCCCGAGCTGCTCGAGGGGCTGCGGGGCGGCACTGAGGAGACGACGACCGGACTTGTGCGGCTGCGTGCCATGCACGCGGCGGGCGAGCTCAAGGCGCCGATGATCGCCGTCAACGACGCCAAGATGAAGCACCTGTTCGACAACCGCTTCGGTACCGGTCAGTCCGCGCTGGAGGCCGTGATGCACGCCACCAACCTGACGATCGCCGGGCGCTACGCACTCGTCGTCGGCTTCGGCCAGTGCGGCAAGGGCGTCGCGCAGCGGCTCAGGGGGCTCGGAGCGCGCGTTGGTGTCGTCGACATCGATCCCGTGAAGATGAACGAAGCCTGGCTCGACGGCTACGACGTTGGCACGATGCACGACCTCTCGCCGAAGGCGGACATCGTCATCACCGTCACCGGCGCCTTGCGCGTCGTGCGCCGGGAGCATCTTGAGCGCATGCGCGACGGCGTTCTCCTGGCGAATGCCGGCCATTTCGACGTCGAGATCGACAAGCAGGCGCTGGCGGACCTCGCGTCGTCCGTCGAGCGCGTGCGCGACAGCGTCGACGCCTATCGCCTGCCGGACGGGCGCCGCTTCTACCTGCTCGCCGAGGGTCGCCTCGTCAATCTCGCGGCCGGCGACGGACATCCGGCCGAGATCATGGACCTGTCGTTCGCTGTGCAGGCCCTCGCCTTGCTCCATGTCGTGGGGCACCGCCTGCCGCCTGGCGTCCATGCGTATCCCGACGAGCTGGATGACCAGGTCGCGAAGCTCTCGCTTACGGCGCGCGGCATCGGGCTCGAGGTGGAGACCGAGGAGCAGGTGCGCTACCGTGCCACCTGGCGCGAAGGTACCCAGTGATCAGGCTGGAAGCCGCCACGCTGCTCACGCCCGAGCAGCAGATTCCGGACGGCGTGCTGATGCTGGACGGGCCGCGCATCGCCTATGCAGGCCCGGCCGCCGACGCGCCGCCCGCGGCACCGTACGACGAGGTCTCGCGCCTGCCCGGGCGCGTCATCATCCCCGGCTTCGTCAACACCCACACGCATCTCGCGATGCAGCTCCTGCGTGGCATAGCGGACGACGTGCCCCTGATGCCCTGGCTCGAGGAGCACGTCTGGCCGATCGAGGCCCGCATGACCCCGGAGGACATCCTCCAGGGCACGCGGCTGGCTCTGCTCGAGGCAGTGGCGTCCGGCGTCACCTGCGTCAACGACATGTACGGTTCGATGGACCGCGTCGCGGAGGCGATCGGGGAGTCCGGCATCCGCGG
The DNA here is from genome assembly GCA_021793315.1 of Bacillota bacterium. Taxonomy (GTDB): domain Bacteria; phylum Bacillota; class Sulfobacillia; order JAJZYS01; family JAJYTV01; genus JAJZQO01. The sequence continues at coordinate 18,575 of JAJYSZ010000020.1, forward strand.
CATGATCACGCAGGGCCTGATCGGCGCCCAGGATCCCGAACGGGAGAGCCTGCGCCGCGGCGTCGCGCTCTACGAACGCTGGCAGGGCGGCCTCGGCGGTCGCCTGCGCGTCGCGATGGGGCCCCATGCCCCGTACACCTGCCCGCCGGACTACCTGAAGGAGGTCGCGGACTACGCGACCGCCCTGCACGCGCCGGTGCACATCCACCTCGCGGAAACGCGCGGCGAGACCCAGGAGCTCCTGCGGCAGGGCACGACGCCCGCGCAGGTCCTGACGTCGAGCGGCCTTTCCCGTGCGCACGTCGTCGCCGCGCACGCCGTCTTCCCGGCCGAGGGCGACATCGATCGCCTCGCGGGGCTTGATCTCGGCATCGCGCATTGCCCGATCTCGAACCTTAAGCTCGGTTGTGGCTTCGCCCCGACGCGCAGGCTGCGGGAGGCGGGCGTGCCGGTCGGCATCGGCTCGGACGGTGCCGCCAGCGCCAACGTCCTCGATCCCTTCCTGAGCATGAAGGCCGCCGCCTGGATCGCGAAGGGCACCGCCGAGGATGCGGCGGCCCTCACGGCCAAGGACGTGCTGCGCATGGCCACGCGCGAGGGTGCCCTGGCCCTGGGCTGGCCGGAACTCGGCGCGCTCGAGCCCGGCTGCCTGGCGGACGCCGTCGTCGTCGATCTGCGCTCCTTCGCCGTGCAGCCGGTCTTCGACCCCTACTCGGCGCTCGTCTACACGGCCACGGCCCAGCAGGTGGAACGGGTCTACGCCTCCGGCCGCCTCGTCTATAGCGATGGGCGCCACCTCCTGGTGGACGCGGCGGAGGTGCTCGCCTCCGCCCGGGCCAGCGCGGATCGGCTCGCCGGGACGCCTCTCCTCTAGGATCGGTCCTTTGGCGGCGGACCCGGAACTGGGCCCGCCGCCAACATTTTGTCAATGCGGTCCGCCCGCCTGTCCGTTTCAATGAAAGGGACGGGACAAGGCAGGGAGGACTTTCTTTTGCGACGCCTGATCTTCGATTTCGGCACCGAGAACGTGCGCATGAGCGTGGAGGGCGGCCGGCGCCCACCGCTCAGCGAGCCGGCGGTCGTGGCGCATCGCATGACCGGTGACGTCGTCGCAGTGGGCGAACAGGCCTTGCGCATGCTAGGCCGGACACCGGACGGACTCGAGGCGGAACGGCCCTTCACGCGCGGCGGCGTGCGCTCGCAGAAGCTTGCCGAAGCGCTACTCAAAAATCTTCTGGCCCGCGTGGGCGGGCACGGCTTCAGGCGACCGGAGATCTGGATCGCGCTCGGCGCCGGCGCAAGCGCCATCGACCGCCGCGGCCTTGGCGTCCTGGCCCAGCACGCCGGCGCTGCCCGCGTGCGCTACTGCTCGCTCTCGGCCTGCAAGGCCCTCGGCCTCGAGCTGCCCCTCTTTCAGCCTATGGGCACCCTGCTCATAGACGTCGGCGCCAGCTGCACCCGCGTCGACCTCCTTTCGCTCGGCCACTCGGTGGCCCACCACAAAGTGGAGGCGGCGGGCGACCAGATCGACGAGGCGATCGCACGCCTGATGCGCGAGCGCTACAACCTGATGGTGGGCAGCGCAACGTCGCAGGCGATCAAGCACGCCCTGATCGGTGACGGCGCCGACCACGCGACCGCAAACGGCCGGGACCTCGTGACCGGCCTGCCGCATTCCGTGACCTTGGAGCGCTCAGAGGTGCTGCCGTCCGTCGAGCTCTTGGCAGACCAGATCGCGCATGCGGTGCGCGAGCTCCTGCGGGACGTCTCGCCGGAACTCGTCGCCGACCTTGCGGATCACGGCGTGTTCCTGACGGGCGGCGGCTCCCACTTCGGTGCCCTGGCGGACATGCTGCAGGGCCGCCTCGACCTGCCGCTGCACCTGGACGTCAATCCGGAAGAGACGATCTGCAAGGGGCTGCAGCTGGCCCTCGACCCGAAGTACGGCAGCCGGCTGCAACTGCGGACGGCCTGAGCCTCTAGGCGATCCCCTGGCCGTCCGCCAGCCGGTAGATCCATTCCTCGACGTCCTGGGCGCGCGCGGACGAGTAGCCGTGATCCTCGCCGCACGCGGCGAAGATCGGCCTCGCGCCGTCCACCGCCAGGAACTGCCGCAGGGCCTCCTGCGCGGTGCCCCGGTGCCAATGCACCGCCCGAGCCGGTAACCGACCTCACGCCGTCCGCCGTGGACGCGGGAGCCCATGTGGCCTCCCAGGTGCCCGTCCGCCAGGATAGTCCGCATGATGACCTTGGGGTCGTGCAGGATGGCCTGCCAATGGGCGAGGAACACGGCCCGATTCGCCGGGTCGTCGGTGCCGAAGGCAGCCATGCGATTGGCCTCCTGATCGCGCTGATGCCGGCAGAATGCGTCGAGATCGCCCGCGTCCATGTGTCGCAGTACCACCCCGGCCAATGCCACACTCCCTTCGCCAGCACGCACGCGTCAGGCGCGGAAACGCCCACGAGGGAACGGCCAGGCTCTCGGCAGGAATCGTGTCCCGACAACGGGAAAGGGCTTACGAACGACGCCAGGGCGTGAGTCGGGTCTTGTCGCGCCCGTCGCGGACCGGCAGGACGCGGCCGCGTCCGAGCCTCGCCGCGATCGCGATGTCCGCCTCGAATCCCGCCTCGATCAGCCGCACCCCGTGCGGCGTCATGCGCAGGGCGCCCTCGAGCCCGCGCCGGCGCGCCTGGAAGGCGGCGCAGGCGGTGAGCAGCAGGTCGTCGAGGTCCGCGTCCGGCACGAGTGCCGCGATCGCGCCGGCGGTGAGCGCATCCTCATAGGAGAACTGGCCGTCGGTGCCGCTCATCACGATCAGGGCCTCTTGCGCATCCTGGTCGAGAAGCCATTGCGCCGCCAGCGGCGCCGTTGTCAGGGCCGCAAAGGCCACCGACTTGGCGGAGCGTGCCCGTGCGAGGGCGAGGGTGCCGTTGGTCGTGGTCAGTACGACCTCCCGCCCGCGCACCAGGCGCCGCCCGTACTCCCGCGGCGAGTTGCCGGCGTCGAAGCCGGGCACCGGGCGCATGCCGCGCTCGCCGCCGAGCACCGCACCTGGCAGGCGATCGCGCAGGGCGAACGCCTCGTCGACGCCCGCCACCGGCCGGACCGCCAGGGCGCCAGCCGCCAAGGCGGCAGCCGCCGTGGTGGCGGCGCGCAGGGTGTCGATCGCGACCACCGGCAGTCCCCTGGCTGCGGACGGAAAGAGGGACTGGGCTATCGCCACTCCCTTGAGCCGCACCGAAACCACTCCTTCTCCCGGAACTCGAAGACGATGGAGGAAACGCCTTGCCTTCACTCTACCTGATCCGGCACGGTCGTACCGAATGGAACCGGCTCTGGCGCATCCAGGGCGACATGGACGTCCCGTTGGACGGAGAAGGACGACGGCAGGCCGGGGCCCTTGCCAAGGCGCTCGAGGCCGTACCGCTGAAAGCCGTCTACGCGAGTCCCCTGCAGCGCGCCGTGGAAACCGCCTCGGCGCTCGCCGTGGCGCACGGCGTGCCGCTCCAGCTCGACCCGCGCCTCAAGGAGCGCAACTGGGGCGCGTATCAGGGTATGCGGCGCGAGGAAGCGGCACTGGCCTACGCCGAGGCCGAGGCGGATCTGCGCGCCGACCCGCGCACGGCCCGGCCGCCGGGCGGCGAAAGCTTCGCCGATCTGAGCCAGCGCGCCGAGGCTGCCCTGCGCGAGATCGCCGCCAGGGAAGAGGGATCGGTGGCCATCGTCTGCCATGGCGGTACCATCGTGGCCGGCCTGATGGCCCTGCTTGGACTCGAGAGCTGGCCGAGGATCCGCTTTGTCGTCGACAACGCCAGCATCTCGCTGCTCGACGTCACCCCGGACGGGAGGGTGGTAACCCATTACGTCAACCGATGCGACCACCTGGCTTGACCGCCCATTCGTCGCCGTAGATCTTGAGACGACCGGCTCGAGCGCCTCCCAGGACGCGATCATGGAGATCGGCGCGGCCCGCTTCTCGGGCGGCCAGGTGACCGAGGAATGGTCCACCCTGGTCGATCCGGGTCGCCCGATCCCGCCCTTCATCCGCCAGCTCACGGGCATCGACGCCAAGATGGTGCGCGGCCAGCCCGGGGTGCAGGAAGCCCTTGCGGGCCTGCGCGCCTTTGTCGGCCAGGACCTCGTCGTGGCCCACAACGCGCCCTTCGACATCGGCTTTCTCGTGGCCAGCGGCTGGGACCGCTCGCATCCCGTGCTGGACAGCCTCGATCTCTTCCGCATTGCGCATCCCGATCTGCAGAGCCACGGACTGGCCGCCGGCGCGACGCGCTACGGCCTCGAGTTCCGCCATCACCGGGCGGGGGAGGACGCCCGGGTGACGGCGCAGCTGGTCGGCATCCTGCGCGACGAGCTGCGCCGGGAGGATCCGGCCCTGCTCGGCTTCGTCGCGCGCCTTCTCGACGGCCTGGAAGATCCCCTGGCCGCCACCTTGCGCGCCGCGGCGGATCTCAACCCGACCGACCAGGTCTGGCAGCCCAGGCGCCCGAACTGGGAGTTCCCGCTGCCACCGTCGCCGCGCATGCCGGTCGACGCCCCCGCGGCGCTCGCGGAAGGCAGCCCGCTGATCGCGTCCCTCGGCCTCGAGCGCCGCGAGAGCCAGCGCGAGCTCCTGGAGATGGTGGACGAGACCCTCACCGAAGGCGGTTTCCTCGTCGCCGAGGCCCCGACCGGCACCGGCAAGAGTCTGGCGTACCTTCTGCCCGCGATGGCGTTTGCCTTGCGCACAGACACCAAGGTGGTGGTGTCCACCGGCACCAGGAACCTGCAGGAGCAGCTGCTGCACAAGGACCTGCCGTCACTTCTGGCGGCGACCGGCTGGCCGGTGCGGGCGCATCTCCTCAAGGGCCGGCAGAACTATCTCTGCCTATGGCGTTGGCAGGGCGAGGTGGCGCAGGCCCTCGCGCAGCTGCCGAGCGACGAGCGCCTGCAGCTCGCAAAGATCGCCTTCTGGCTGCAACGCACCGAAAGCGGCGAGCGCTCGGAGGTGCAGATCGAGGCGGACCTCTGGTCCAGGATCGAGGCGACCGCCGACACCTGCAGCGGCGAGCGCTGTGCGGCCTACCGCGACTGCTACTTCTTCGGCGCGCGCCGCAGAGCGGAACTTGCCCACCTGATCGTCGTCAACCACGCCCTCCTGCTCTCGGACGCGGCCAGCGGCCAGAGCGTCCTGCCGCCCTTCGAGCATCTGATCGTCGACGAGGCGCACGGCCTGGACGCGGCGGCCACCGACCACCTCGGCGGCGAGCTGTCGCTGCGCGAGATGCGCCGCCGGGGTCAGCGGGCGGCCGCCATCGGCGGCACCGCCTGCCGCGATGCCCAGCGCGGCGTCCAGGAGCACGCTCAAGCGGCCGTGGCCGCGGTGCGCGGCCAGTTCGCGGGCCGCCGCAGCATCCGCCTCAAGCCCGAGTTCCTCGCGTCCGAGGCGGGCGGGCCCTTCCGGGAGGAGCTTGCGGCCCTCGCCCTGGCGCTCGCGGATCTCGCCCGGGCCGCGGAAGGCGTGGCGCAGGGCGCGGGCGAGCATCAGCAGGCCGAGCTGCGCGCCCTCGCCGAGTCCGCGCAGCGCGACGTCGGCCTCTGCAACCGCGTTCTGCTCGCAGATCCCGCGGACGTGGTCTGGTGCGACCTGCCCGACCGCGACGAGCCGAGCTTCCACACGGCGCCGCTCTATCCAGGCGATCTCCTGCAGGAGACCCTGTTCGGGCGCCTGCGCTCGGCTGTCCTCACTTCGGCCACTCTGGCGGTCGGGGACGACTTCCGCTTCCTCCTGCACCCGATCGGGCTGGCGGACGATCCTCGCGTGCACAGGACGGTGCTGCCGACGCCGTTCTTCTTCCGGGACCAGTGCGCCCTGCTCGTCCCGAACGACCTGCCCGAGCCGAAGGAGCCAAGCTTCGACAGCCGTGCGCAGGACGTGCTCCTCCAGGCGCTTGCCACCGCCGGAGGGCGCACGCTCGTGCTGTTCACGGCGCACCGGCAGCTGCGCGCCTTCGCGACAGCCCTGCGCGAGCCGCTCGAGGCCCTCGGCCTCAAACTGCTGGCCCAAGGGGTGGACGGGCCCCGCTCGCGCCTCCTGGACGCCCTGCGCCAGGACGAACGCGTCGTCGTGTTCGGCGCGCAGAGCTTCTGGGAAGGCGTCGACGTCGTGGGCTCTGCCCTCGCACTCGTCGTGCTGGTCAAACTGCCGTTCCAACCGCCGGACAGGCCGGTCTGGGAGGCGCGTCAGGAGGCGATCGAAGCCGAGGGCCGCTCTTCCTTCAACGAGATCAGCCTGCCGGACGCGGCCTTGCGACTCAAGCAGGGCTTCGGACGCCTCATCCGCTCCACGACCGATCAGGGGGCGGTGCTCGTCCTCGACCGCCGGCTCGCGACCGCCCGCTACGGCCGCTATCTGCTGGACGCCCTGCCAGACGCCCAGCGGGTCATCGGGCCGGCCGACGAAGTCTTGGCCCGGCTCGAACGCTTCCTGCCATGAATCGGACCACCCCTGCATAGCCCTGGGGCAGGGGGTGGTGCATGGTGGCTTCCGAAGACGGCTTCGACGGCCAGTCGGTGCTGCGCGGCGCAGGGACAGGCGCCGTGACCGCAGCCGCGCTCCTCTTGATCGCGTCCCTGATTCTCTACGTCGTGCAGGACTCGTCAGGCTTCATCCCGCTCGCCACCGTGGCGGTGGCCTGGCTCTCCGTGCTGGCGAGCGGCTTCAGCGCCGCCAGGCGCGTAGGCCGCGCGGGACTCTGGCACGGTGCGGCCGCGGGACTCCTTCTGTTTTTGGTGCTCTACCTGCTCGGCATCCTGGTCTACGACCTGCCCATCCATCCCTCGGGGCTGGCACTGCGCGTCGTCCTCAGCCTCGTCGTCGGGGCCATCGGGGGCATGCTCGGGCTCGCCCTCTGAGCTCAGCCCGGCGTCTGCCGCGCGCCCATCCGGGCAAGGCTGGCGCCGAGGTGATGACCGTGCCGCCGATCGCCCTGATCTGGCTGCTGCTGCTCTCCGTACCTTTCACGCCCCTGGCTTCGGGCATGCAGGGCCCCGCCGTATCCGCCCTGCAGACCGAACTCTCTCGCCTGCATCTCGATCCCGGCCCCGTCGACGGCCTCTACGGGCCTGAGACCGCCGCCGCCGTCAGCCGTCTGGAAGCCGGGGCCGGTCTGCCGTCCACGGGCAGCGCCGACGCCGCCGTGCTGTCCGACATCGTCGCAAAGGTCGCCGCGTCCGCCCCCCTGCTCAAGGCGGGCGACACCGGCCCTGCCGTGCAGGATCTGCAGGCCCTGCTCACGGCCGACGGCATCAAGCTGCAGTCGGACGGCAACTTCGGCAGCGGCACTGGCGCGGCCGTGCGCCAGTTGCAGGCTGCGCGCGGGCTCAGCGTCGACGGCATCGTCGGCCCGGCCACCTGGGATGCGATCTTCGAGCGCAGTTACAGCGTCCAGCCCGGTCAAACGATCGATGGCATCGCCGCGACTTTTGGCCTGCCGCCTGCCAACCTGCTGGCCGCGAACGGCGGCCAGAGCCTGATCTATGCCGGCCAGAGGCTTGAACTGCCTTATGCCGGCGTACCCGCCGCCTCCGCCGCTCCTGCAGCCACGCCCACCACGTCGGCGGTCCAGACGGGCGCAGGCTCTGCCCCGGCGACGACGTCCGCCGCAGGCGGAAAGTCCGCCGCGAAAAATTCGGGCGGCGGTCAGGTGATCCCGGGCCGCACCCTGGCGCAGTGGGGCGGTGCCGGCACACCGCAGCTCGCGGTGGTGGTGGTGGCTGAGGACCAGGCGAGCGCCCTCGCCTTGCGCCAGAGCATTCCGTCGGGCATGGTGCTCGCGCTGCCCAGCTCGCTTTATAGCCTGGGCGGCAGCAGCCATGTGCTGCTGGCGACGTCCAGCCTTCAGCAGGCAGAGCGCACGGGGGCCAAGGCCGTGCTCTGGCAGGGCTCCCTCTCGGCGAAGACGCTGACAGATCTCGCGACCCAGCACGTGACCGTCCTGGTCGCCAAGCAGCAGGCCCCCTCGGCCGCGCTCGGCGCGGCCAGCGGCGGCGAGGTGCTGGCCGTGCCGGTGCAGCAGGGCGACCTGCCTGCCCTGCAGACGCTCGCGCAGGGACTGCAGAAGGCGGGCTACCGCCTCGCGTCGCCGCTGCCGTAGGAGGGTGTGCCCGAGTCCCTGGCGAAGCGACCCGCGGGGGGGAGGACCCGTGGGACCAGAGGACTTTTGGCGACGCGCCGCCGCCCTGGGCGTGCGTCCCGACGTGCAGGAGCTCGCCGCCTCGACCCGCACCGCGGAGGACGCGGCGCGGGCCGTCGGCTGCGCTCAGCGTCAGATCGTCAAGTCGCTCGTGTTTGTGGCGGATGATGAAGCGGTCGTCGTGCTGCAGCGCGGCGACCGCAAGGTCGATGCCGAACGCCTGAAGGCCGTGCTCGACGCGGGCGTAGTGCGCCGGGCGGATGCAAAGCGCGTGTACAGGGAAACCGGTTACGCCATCGGCGGCGTGCCGCCGTTCGGCCACGTGCAACGCCTGCGCACCGTGCTCGACGCCTGCCTCCTGGGGGACGACCGGCTGTTTGCCGCCGCCGGCGGTCCCACGGCGCTCTTTGCCACCTCCGGCGACGAGCTGCGCCTGGCAAGCGGAGCCGAGGTCGCCTGCTGCTGTGCCGAAGAGCCTTGAGCGAGCGTCTTGGCATCGACGATCTGCGCCGCCTGACCCTTGGCCGCCAGCTGCTGCTCCGCCGCGCCGACCTGAGCGCCCTTGAAGCCCTGCGACACCTCGGGGGGCTCAACGCGCAGCACCGCCGCTCGCCATATATCGCCCTCTGGAGCCGCCTCGGCGGCTTCGAGCGTCAGGAGCTCGAAGCCGTTCTCGCGCAGGGCGCGGCCTACAAGGCCACCCTGCTGCGCGGCACCCTGCACCTCGTTGCCGCCGACGACTATCCGCTCTATTTCACCGGCCTGCAGGAAGCGCGCCGGCGGGCCTTCCGCAGTTTCTTCCCGCAGGCGGCCGGCCCGACCCAGGAGGACCGGGTGCGGGACATCGTGGACCAAGCCCTGCAGGCGTCAAGGTCCATTCCGTTCCGGGAGCTCGAGCGCTTGCTACAGCCCTTCTTCCCTGAGGCGCCGGCGCGGCGAGCCTCTCCTTTGCCGCCAAGGCCCTGGCCCCCATCGTCCAGCTGCCGCCGGCCGGCGCCTGGAACGGCCAGGGCGCGCCACGATACGGTTGGGTCGGAGCGGCCCCCGCCGCAGGCTGCGAGGAGGCCGAGGCGGCCCTCCTGGAGCGCTACCTGGCCGCCTTCGGTCCCGCGACCCTCCAAGACTTCACGCGCTGGTCCGGGCTTGGCATGCGCCAAGCCCAGACTGCACGCATGCGGATCGGCGACTGCGTGCAGCAGCGCCCGGCGGCGGGTAGGCCTTGCCTCGACCTCGCCCGGCCGCCCGAGATCCCGGACCTCGATCCGCCCGTGCGCCTCCTGCCGCGCTGGGACAATCTGCTGCTCGCCTACGAGGACCGCACGCGCGTGCTTGCGCCGGACCTGCAGGATAAGGTGATCATGCGGGACGGCCGCGTGCTCGCCACCTTTCTCGTCGAGGGGCAGGTGGCCGGAACCTGGGACCTCGAGGAGAAGGCACGCCAGTGCACGCTCGTGCTGTCGCCCTTGCGACCGCTTGCGCAGCACCAGCTGCAGGAGCTCGGCGAGGAGGCCGACCGCTTCGCCGCCTGGCTGCTGCCGGGCGGGCGCACGGGGCACCGCATCCGCCGCTGAGGCCACGCAAGCGAGGGCGGTGCAGACTTTTTCGGGAGGTGACGGACCTGCCCATCCTGGAGACGGAGCGGCTCAGCCTGCGGGAGATGACCCGCTCGGACGCCGACCACCTGCTCGAGGTCTTCGCGGACCCGATCGCCATGCAGCACTACCCGAGCACCATCGACCGGGACGGTGCGATCGCCTGGATCGAGCGGGCCCGGGCGAGCTACGCGCGGCACGGCTTCGGCTTCTGGATCGTCGAACGCAAGGAGGACCGCCGCTTTCTTGGCCAGTGCGGCCTGCTCGTACAGGACGTGCACGGGGCGACCGAGGTGGAGGTCGCCTATCTCTTCGCCCGGCAGTTCTGGGGCCACGGCTATGCCACGGAAGCTGCCAGGGCCTGCCGCGACTGGGCGTTCACGCATCTCGCGATCCCGCGCGCAGTGTCTCTCATCCGGGTGGAGAACCTGCCGTCCATCAGGGTCGCGGAGCGCAATGGGATGCGCCCGGTCTCGAGCCTTGTCAAGGCGGGCTATCCCCATCGCGTCTACGCGATTTCGAGAGAGGCGTGGGCAGCCAAGGGCCCTCGCGACCTCAAAACGCAAGGGCCGTCGGACTCCTCGGCATAGACTTGGTCTGATCGCCTCGGGTCTTGCAGCCCGAGGCCCGGCCGCAAGGGAGGAGTGGGGGGCAGGCTCTACGGCCTTTGTCCCCGTGGCGCGCGAGCGGAAGTTCGGCAAGGCCGCGCGCCTGCCGTACGTCTGGCCGTCGGCGATCAGCGTCCGGCTCAAGGCACTCGCGGAGGAGTGCGGTCTGCGGCTCCCGAACCGCGAGCCCGAGGTTTCGCCGACCCCGAACGGGGAAGGACTCCTGCCGCACTACGAAGCGATCCTGCGGCGGGTGCGGGAGGCCTCCACCCTACCAGCTTGCCGGTCTCGTGACCGGTGCCCGAGGCCCACGTCCCGCCGCAGGACGGCGACGCCGAACGGGACCGGTCCCGACGGACACACAAACCGCCCCGCAAGGCATAGCCCTGCGGGGCGGACGGCTGCAAGCTAGTTGGTGGCCGGCGGGTTGCCTTGCGGCTGCGGGGCCCCAGCGGGCGGAGCCCAACCCCCGTGTGCGCGGCCTAGGCCCTGGCGCGCGACGAACTGCTGGACGAACGTCTGCAGCTGCTGCTGCTGCTGCGTCGCCTGCTGCTGCGTCAACTTGCCTGCGCTGACCGCCTGCTGGATCTGCTGCTGCATCGCGGCCGTGATGGCGGCCTCAAGCCCCGTCGCGCTCTTGCCGCTCTGCGCCGACGCGATGTCCGAGAGCGACTTGCCCGACTGCAGGTCGCTTCTGAGCTGCGCCGGCGTCACGCCGAGGTAGGTGGCGGCCGCCTGCATGGCGCCGCCGCCGAACCCCATCATCCGCCCGCCCCTGGCGTGCATGCCGCCGAAGCCGACCTGGCCCGACTTGATCGCGGTTTCCATCTGGGACGCCTGGGCCGACGTGATCTTGCCGGCGCTCAGCATCTTCTGGACCTGGTCGAGACGGGCCTGCTGCACGGCACCCTGGAGCGTGCTCGTGGAGATGCCGAGGTGGCTGGCGACGTCCGCGATGAACGCCTGGGCCGGCGAGCCCGTCGTGCTCTGGCCAGACGCCGCGAACGCAGCGACGCCGCCGCCGAGAAGGATCGGCAGGCCGATCAGCGCGCCGATCAGGAGATGCCTCCTTTGCATCGCAATGCCCCTTTCCGGTCGGATCACCCGACCTGCAAGGAGTATGCCCGGCCTCTTTTGGAAGACGCTTCGACACGCGTTAATTTTTTCTCGGCTTGCCCACGGTCGCCTAAGAAACCGCGAAGACGCCGGCGGGGGGAGCCCCGCCGGCGGGAAAAGTAGCTAGCCCTCGCCGCGCGCCATGGCCTCTTCGGCCATCCGGATCATCACCTTGACCATGTTGCCGCCGATGCGCCCGCCGATGCGCCCGGCCTCGCGCGTCGTCATGTCGCCGTTGTAGCCCTCGTGCAGCGGGATGCCCAGATCCTCGGCGATCTCGAACTTGAAGCGGTCGAGCTGCTCGCGGGGCAGCGCCGGTCCCTTCGTCCACTGCGCCAAGCCACGTCACCTCCCGATGCTAGTTTCGTCCCGCAGGTGTGGCATTATGTCATCCAGATCGCGGCGTGAGCGCCAGCCGACGCACCTGCCGGCAGGCCGTGCTGCGAGCGCAACTGTGCCAGAGCCTGCCTTTTCGCCGTTGACCGCCGCCTTCCGTGCACCTATGCTCGCTATTGGAGGTTGAGCGCATGGTCGTCGGCGCCGTCGCCGCATGAGCCCGCAAAGTTTGCCGGAGATCGCCCGGACCGAGCTCGGCGATCCCATCGAGCCCCACGTCCTGGTGACCTTTCTCAATCGCGCACTCAAGCGGCGCGGTCTCATCTTCGGCATCGCACGCCAGGGTGACCAATTCCTGCTGACCGTTTACGAAACCGAACCCTGGAGCGGCGGGGACCCGGACGACTGAGCGCGGCCGCAAACAAATCCATTTTTGGAAAGGTGGGAGTCCGGGAGGACTGCATCCGGCGATGTGGTCCGAGAACCCCGGCAAGCATGGTCGAACTGCGCAATTACATCAACGGCAAGTGGGTGGATGCGGAGGGCAACCGGCGCATCGATGACCTGAACCCGGCCACGGGAGAGGTCATCGCGAGTGTGCCGCAGTCTTCCGCGGCGGACGTGCAGCAGGCGATCGACGTCGCGCACAGGACGTTCGAGCACTGGCGGAAGGTACCGGCACCGAAGCGCGCCGAGATCCTGTTCCGCGTCGGCACGCTCCTGCGTGAGCGCAAGGAGGACCTGGCGCGCAAGATGACGCGCGAGATGGGCAAGGTGCTCGTCGAGGCGCGCGGCGACGTCCAGGAAGGCATCGACATGGCGTTCTACATGGCCGGCGAGGGCCGCCGCGCATTCGGGCACACGACGCCGTCCGAGCTGCCGAACAAGTTTGCCATGGCGGTGCGCGACCCGATCGGCGTCGCTGGCATCATCACGCCCTGGAACTTCCCGATGGCAATTCCGACCTGGAAGACGTTCCCGGCGATCGTACTCGGCAACACGGTTGTCTTCAAGCCCGCCACCGACACGCCGATGCTCGCCCTCGAGCTCGTCAAGATCTTCGAGGAGGCCGGCCTGCCGCCGGGCGTCATGAACCTCGTGTTCGGCTCCGGCTCCGTGGCCGGCGAGGTGCTGCTCCAGGACGACCGCGTGCGCCTCATCTCGTTCACCGGCTCCAATGAGGTCGGCCGTCATGTCGCGCAGGAGGCGGGCAGGGGCCTCAAGCGCATCTCGCTCGAACTGGGCGGCAAGAACGCCGTGATCGTCATGGACGACGCCAACCTCGATCTCGCCCTCGACGGCATCATCTGGAGCGCCTACGGCACCTCCGGACAGCGCTGCACGGCCTGCTCGCGCGTGATCGCGCATGAGGCGATCCACGACGAGCTCGTCGAGCGCCTCGCCGCGCGCGTGAAGACCTTGCGGCTCGGCGACGGCCTGCTCGAGACGACCGACGTCGGTCCGGTGATCAACAGCGCCGCCGCGCAGTCCATCGACCGCTATGTCGAGATCGGCAAGTCCGAAGGCGCAAACCTCCTGGTGGGCGGCGGCATCGCCGCCGAGGGCGATCTCGGGCGGGGCACCTTCTACCGCCCGACGCTCTTCACGGGCGTGCGCCCGGACATGCGCATCGCCAAGGAAGAGATCTTCGGACCGGTGCTCTCGGTCATCAAGGTCAAGGATTTCGACGAGGCGATCGCCGTGAACAACGACGTCACCTACGGCCTGAGCTCCTCGATCTTCACCCAGGACGTCAACCGCGTGTTCCGCGCGATCCGCGACCTCGAGAGCGGCCTGCTCTACGTCAACGCGGGCACGACCGGCGCCGAGATCCACCTGCCGTTCGGCGGCGTCAAGGGCACGGGCAACGGCCACCGCGAGGCGGGCGTCGCCGCGCTCGACTTCTTCAGCGAGTGGAAGTCCGTCTACGTCGACTTCAGCGGTCAGCTGCAAAGGGCGCAGATCGACGCCTGACCCGCATTGTGCCCGCCGCGTTCATACGCTAACCTAAGGTAAGCCAGGGCGTCCCCGCGCCACGCGGTGACGCCCTCTCCATTTAGGCAAGCGTATATAGGACAGGGAGGCGGTCAATTGTCCCAGGCGACGGAGGCGACCTGGCTCGAGGAGGTGCTCGCACAGGAGCACCTGTTCCAGAGCCGGCGCCGCCCTGCACCGCCCGGACAGCGCGTCAGCTGGCGGATCGGCACGAACGTGATGCCGCTCGGCCAGGCGCAGCGGCTGCGCCTCAGGGAGATCGGCGAGGACCTCTGGGCGTTTGCCCAGGCGCAGCAGGAGATCTACCACCAGGCGTTGCGCAGGCCCGATCTGTATTTTGTCGCGGAGTACCTCGACGCGGGGAAGCCGGAGGACATGCTGCGTTTCAGCCAGATGAAGCGGCTGCGCCGCCAGCTGCCGGCCTTCATCCGTCCCGATCTCCTGATCGTCCCCGGCGACGACTTCATTGCGACCGAGATCGACTCCGTGCCGGGCGGGTTCGGGGAGCTCGCCGCCCTGCAGGACGTCTACGCGGCCCTGGGGCAGGATGTCCTGGGTGGTCCGATCGGCATCCTCGACGGCTTCATGCGGGCCATGGCCCTGACAGCCGGCAAGGACGATCCTGTGGTGGCGATCGTCGTCTCCCAGGAGTCCGAAGACTACCGGCCGGAAATGGAGCATGTGGCGCTCGCCTTGCGCGCCCGCGGCCATGAGGTCCACTGCGTGCCGCCGCGCGACGTCATCTTCCAGGAGGACGGCCTCTACGTCGAAGGACGGCGGATCGATGTCCTCTACCGCTTCTTCGAGCTGTTCGACCTGCGCAACGTGCCCAAGGCGGACCTCTTTCTCTACGCGCAGCGCAAAGAACTCGTGCAGATCACGCCGCCGATCAAGCCACAGTTCGAGGAGAAGCTCTGGTTCGCGCTCGTGCACCACCCGATGCTCGAGGAGGTCTGGCGTGAGCAGCTGGGGCCGGCGCGCTTTGCCCGCCTCAAAGGGCTGATTCCCGAGACCTATCTCCTCGACCCGCGTCCCGTGCCGCCGCACGCGGTGGTGTCGGGGTTTCAGGCCTGCGGGCACCCGCTCCAGGACATGCGGCGGCTGGGCGACATGAGCAAGCGCGAGCGCGCCGACTGGGTGCTGAAGCCGTCCGGGTTCTCCGAGATGGCCTGGGGCAGCCGCGGTGTCCATATCGGCGAGGATGCGCCGCAGGAAGCCTGGCAGGCGGCGGTGGAGCAGGGACTCGCCGACTTCGGGCAGACGCGCTGGATCCTGCAGCGCTATCACAAGGCGAAGGTGCTCCACCACGACTACTACGACTTCAGCCAGGGCGAGGTCGTGACGATGTCCGGCCGGGCACGGCTCTGCCCGTACTATTTCCGCCAGGGCGAGACCGTCGAACTCGGCGGCGTGCTGGCGACCATCTGCCCACAGGACAAGAAGGTCATCCACGGCATGGTGGACGCGATCATGGTGCCGGCAGGGGCCGCCCTGTAGCCTTCAGCGTGGACCGGCCGAGGCGGTCAGGGCTCCGGCCGCCATGCGGTACGCCTCAAGGGCCCGCGCGACTTCGCCGTCGCGGTCCGCGGCCCAGTCCCCGGCCCAGATCCTGTGGTAGCGCCAGCCGAGCCGCTCGAGCTGGCGCTGCCTGTCGTACGCGCGCCGGGTCGGCGGCCGGTGCTGCTCCTGGTCGTCGCAGGCGATGGCGAGAACGTACCCCCGCGGGCGCTCCGGGTCGCGGACGGCCAGATCGACCCTGTGGCGCAGCTGGCCATACTGCGGCACCACATCCAGGCCTGCGTCGCGCAGCGCGAAGTAGACCTGCTCGGGGAAGAATTCGAGTTCCTCCTCAAGCGGATTCACCGGTTCGTCCGTCAGGTCGGCCGCCATCTGGCCCTGGTGGCGCATCTGGGCGAAATGGAGGAAGTCCCGCAGCAGGGTGACACCGCTGCCCGGTCCAATCTCGGGGATGTCCTCGCGGCGCAGCCGGGAGGCGAGGGTCATGCGCCGCCTGGCGCGGGTGATGGCCACGTTGAGGCGACGAAGGCCTAGCAGACCCCAGAGCATCTCGAACTCCTGCTGGGGATCGTCGAAGCCGATCGCCAGGATCACGCCGTCGCGCTCGTCGCCCTGGACGAGATCGACCGGTTTGACGAAGAATCGCTCGGGCCTCGTCTGGTCGAAGAACGCCTTGAGGTCGGGCCTCGCCTCCAGCCTTGCGTCCAGTGCGTCCTTGATCTGCCTGGCCCGCCCGGAGGTGAGGGCGATCACCCCGAGCGACTGGTCGGGGTGATCCTCGGCCTCCCGCAGCACGAGGTCGAGCAGCGGCGCGAAAGCCCCTTCCGGCGGGGAGCCGCCGTGCGCGGGCTCTGGGCGGTCTCGGCCCAGCAGGACGTATCTGAGGCCCGCGCCGTGGCCCAGGCGGCCCGGGAAGGTGGCGACGGCGCCATCGTAGATGCGGCGGTTCGCGAACGCGAACAGGGCCTCGTCGAGGCTGCGGTAGTGCCAGCCGAGGCTGTAGCTCGGCAGGAAGGCGAACGCTTCGAGCAGGCCGCGCGCCTTGCCCGGGTCTTGCGGCGGGATGACAGGCGGCAGTTGGCGCGAGTCGCCGGCGAGCACCAGCCGCGAACCACGGCCGATCGCCGGAATGGCGGATTCCATGGGCATCTGGCTCGCCTCGTCGAAGATGACGACGTCGAAGTGCCGCCGGTCGCCGTCCACCACCTGACTGACGGCCCACGGGCTCACAAGCCAGCACGGGAACAGGGCGGGCAGGACGTCGGGGGTTGCCGCCAACATGGTCTTGAGGGAAAGCGACGCTTCCCGGGCCTGCTCGCGCAACAGCCGGGCCTGTTCGGGATGCTCCGCCACGGCCTCGGCGGCTCGGCGCCTCTGCCCAAGCCGCACCGCCTCGGCGGCCGCGCTCCGTTCGTCCCGCTCCAGATCGAGCAGCTGGTGCTGCAGGCGGTCCAGGTCGCGGCCGTACAGCCCGTCGAGCTGCGGCTCGTCGGCCTTGCTCCGGTTCAGGCACGCCTCAAGCCACAGGAATTCGAACGCCTGCGGCCAGATGCTCGGGTCGATCTTTTGGCCGAGGATGTCCTTCGCGATGCCGAGGGCTCCGTGTTTTTCGAGTTCCTCCGCGATCGTCATCGCCAGCGGGATGCGGTGCGGCGTGTCCTGGTCCCTGGCAAGCTCCTCGAGCAGCTGGCCGAGGCCCGTCAGCGGCCGTCCCTCGACCGTTCGCGGGCCGAGCAGGGACGAAAGCTTCAGGAGCGGCTCCCGCAGCGCCTCGATCAGCTCGAGCAGCCGGTCGGCCTCGGGGTGCCGGGGCGGCGGCGACGCCTGTCCGCTGATCGTCTTCCACTGCGCCGCCTGCCGCAACATCGCCCGCACGTCCTCCTGGAGCGTCCTGACGCTCGCATGCGGCTCGCCGCGCAGGGCCCGCAGCTGCCGCACGGCGGCCCGGTAGTCGCGGTCCGCCGGCGCGAGGGGCCGCCGAGGCGCGCCGTCCGCCAGCGCCGCCACGTCGGCCGTCCACACCTCGGGGCCGTAGCGGCGGTAGGACGCATTGATGCCGGCGAACAGACGCGCGGCCGCGTCGACCTCCGCCAGGGATCTGGGGTGCAGGGTGGGCTCGACGTCCAGCAGCGCGTCGAGCGCCGCCATGAGCGTGGGCCAGAGAGCGCGCGCGCGCAGGCTCAGCCCGACGGCCTCACTGGCCGCGTCCTGGTCCGGCAGTCTGGCGCCTGCCCACGGCGACGCCGACGTTCCCCCCAGGAGGTCCCCGAGGTCAGAGGCGTCCGCCAGCAGGAGCTTGACGTGCCGCACGGTCGCCGCATCCATGCCAGCCAGCCAGGGCGCCGGCTTGAGCCCCGCCTGCCGCACCTCCCGCGGCAGCCGCACGAGCCGGCTCTGCATGTCGAACAGGCTCAGGTCGCTTGGCGTGCGCGTCCGGTGCAGCGCCGCGATCTGGCCCTCGAGGCTCTGGCGGCGGCGCATCAGGCGCTCTTCCTCGTAGAAGTCTCCGGCAGGCGGCGCAGCCGCCTCCGCGGCCGCGGCGATGCGGCTGCGCGCCTCCTGGTCGTCGTATTCCGCGCCCATCAGATCGAGGACCAGGTCGCCGAGGCCCCGCTGCTCGAGCCGCGCGCGCACGGCCGCGAGCGCCTGGCGCTTCTGCGCCACCACGAGCACCCGCTGGCCGTCGCCCAGTAGGGCGGCGGCGATGTTGGCGACAGTCTGGCTCTTGCCGCTCCCGGGCGAGCCTTGCACCGTGCAGCTTTCGCCCCGGCGCACGGCGTCGACCGCCCGGATCTGGGTCTCGTCCGCCGGCAGCACGATGCGGCGCGGGCCAAGTTCCCGCTCCGTCCTGGCGGTCAGGAGCCGCCTCGACGCCTCGTCGCCGGCCAGGGCCGCCAGGATGTCGTGCCCCGCCATGCGGTCGGCCTGAGAGCGGAGCTCCCGCAGCAGGTGGGCATGGTGAGGAAAGAAGTGTCCGATCACGGTGCGGGCACGGAGTTCGAAGCCCGGCACCGCCGCGGCCGCCCCCCGCAGCGGAGCCCAGAGATCCTCCGGCAGGCTGCTGTCTTTGGAGATGAAGCTTGTGGGCGACCCGAGCAGGGCGAAGGCCCGGCCGTGATCGTGCGCGAGGAGTTCGAGCAGCATCGGGTTCCAGGCAAGTTGCCCTCGGCGCCGGACGGAGGTGCCGCCAGTGGCTCCGACCTCGATCTCGACCGGCAGCAGCAGGGCAGGCGCCAGCGGCGGATCCTGGCCGGCCATCCGCCAGCTGGCCAGCCCGAGGCCAAGGTGCAGCGTGTGGACGCCATGTTCCTCGCGGCTTTCCAGTGCACGGTCGGCCAGCCGGCGCAGGACGCCGGGGTCCAGTTCCCTGCGCGGACGGACGAGCTCGCCGAGCGCCACAGGTACGCCCTGCAAGAGGTCTTGCAGAGCCACGCGGTCGCTCTCCCCAAGATCCAGGGACCCGTCGTCCGCATCGTGCCAGCGCACGAGGTTGCTCTGGCGCGCCATGGCGTCGAGCCGCCCGATCCAATCCTGGCAGGCGGTGCGTACCAGGGCCGATCGCGGCAAGAGACCGCCCGCGAAGTTGCGGGGCCAAAGCTGTGCGCCCATCCGAGAGCCTCCTTTGCCGCGCCGGCCCACGCCGGACGGGCCCGCTTAGTATGCGCGCCGCAAAAGCGCGGGACACGCGAAGGCTCATGCGCAGCCACGGCACCGTCCTGCTTTTGGCACCACACACCGCTATTTCCTTATTCGGCAATGTCCTGTGGCCATATCGAAAAATGACGCAATGGCTCGTGATACGGGAGCCTGCATTGGGCATCCTGTCGCGTGACGCAGCCCACCTCACCGCAGGTGCGGCAGGACATCCGCCCGGTCCCGTCGGGCTCGGCTCCGCATTGGCGCGACCATTCAGGCATCAGGGGTCCATAGGGCACAAAGCACGCTTCAGGGGTGGGCCTATGCTTGCGCAATACTTCCCGCTCGTCATCTACATCGCCATCGCGCTGCTCATATCGGCCAGCGTGCTCGGCGCCTCGCGCCTCTTGGGGCCGCGTCACCCGACCGAGAAGAAGCTCGAAACCTATGAATGCGGCATCGTGCCCGAGGCGGGAGTAGGAGCGCGCTTCTCCGTGAAGTTCTACCTGGTGGCGATGCTCTTCATGATCTTCGACGTCGAGGCCGTGTCGTTCTATCCCTGGGCGATCCTGCTCAAGCGGATGGGGCTGTTCGGCCTCTCCGAGATGGTGCTCTTCGTGCTCGTGCTGGCGATCGGCTACGCCTACGTCTGGAAGAGAGGCGGATTCCAGTGGCAGCAATAGACGAGGAGCCCGTCCTCTTCTCGAGCATGAAGAAGCTCTCGGCCTGGGCGCGTTCGAACTCGCTCTGGCCCGCGCAGTTCGGCCTCGCCTGCTGCGCCATCGAAATGATGGCCACGGCCGCCTCCCGCTTCGACCTCTCCCGCTTCGGCGCCGAGGTGATGCGCGCATCGCCGCGGCAGGCGGACGTCATGATCGTCGCAGGTCGCGTGTGCCAGAAGATGGGACCCGTGCTGCGGGAGCTCTACGACCAGATGCCGGAGCCGAAATGGGTGATCGCGATGGGTGCCTGCGCCTCCTGCGGGGGCGTCTTCGCGAATTACGCCGTCGTGCAGGGCGTGGACCGCATCGTGCCGGTCGACGTCTACGTGCCTGGCTGCCCGCCGACGCCCGAAGGACTGATCGAAGGCGTGATGCAGCTCCAGAAGAAGATCCGCGCGGGCGGCAGGCCCATCATGCCGGCCATGCTGCCTGCTACGGAGGTGGCGAAGGCATGAACGAGATCCTGCAGGCCCTCGCCGAGGCGTTCGGCGACCAGGTGCAGGTCGCGCACAAGATCGACCAGGCCGTGCTGACGCTGCCCAAGGAGGACATCGCCCAGGTGGTGCGCTTCCTCAAGGAGCACGGCTTTCGCATCCTGCTCGACATCACGGCGGTGGACCGGCTGGAACGGCAGCCGCGCTTCGACGTCGTCTATCACCTCTACCACCTGGACCTGCACGACTGGATCCGCCTCGTCGTACAGGTCGGCGGCGAGGAGCCCGAGTTGCCGAGCGTGACCGGACTCTTCGCCGCGGCGAACTGGGCCGAGCGGGAGATCTACGACCTGTTTGGCGTCGTCTTCCGCGGCCACCCCGACCTCAAGCGGATCATGATGCCCGACGACTGGATCGGTCACCCGCTGCGCAAGGACTACCCGCTGACGGGGCTCGGCCCGTTGCCGCCGCTCGTGCGCGAGTGAGGGGGAAGGATTGAGATGGCCTACACGGAGAGCCAGATCGTGAACCAGATCGACGTGGAACCGGGCCACGGGGGGAACATGGTGCTGAACCTCGGCCCCCAGCACCCGAGCACCCACGGCGTCCTGCGCGTGAAGGTGGAGCTGGACGGCGAGCAGGTGGTGCGGAGCGAGCCTGTGATCGGCTATCTCCACACCGGCATCGAAAAGACGTTCGAGGACCTCATGTACCAGCAGGGCTGCATGCTGGCGCCGCGCACGGACTACGTCTCGCCGATCATCAACAACCTCTGCTGGGTCCTCGCGGTGGAGAAGCTGCTCGGCATCGAGGTGCCCAAGCGCTGCCAGTACATCCGCGTCATGTTCTCGGAACTCTCGCGCATCGGAAGCCACCTCGTCTGGCTCGGCACCAGCGCCATGGACATGGGCGCGATGTCGCCCTTCTTCTACACGATGCAGCAGCGCGAGCAGATCCTGGACCTCAACGAGATGGCCGCGGGCACGCGCATGAACCCGAGCTACTTTCGCGTCGGCGGTCTGATGCGGGACCTGCCGCCGGGCTTTTCGGACAAGCTCTACGCCTTCCTCGACGGCTTCCCGCACTGGCTCAAGGAATACCACGAGCTGCTCGACCGCAATCCGATCTGGCTCGAGCGGCTGCAGCATACGGCCAAGATCAGCCTCGATGAGGCACTCGACTACGGCTGGACGGGACCCCTGATCCGGGCGCTCGGCGTGCCGCTCGACCTGCGCAAGACCAACCCGTACTCGTCCTACGAGGATTTCGACTTCGAGGTTCCCACCGAGACCGAAGGCGATGTCTACGCGCGCTACAAGGTCCGGATGCGCGAGATGGAGGAGAGCCTCAAGATCGTGCGTCAGGCGATGGACAACATGCCGGACGGGCCCTGGCACGTCGCGGACGAGAAGATCTATCCGCCCGAAAAGCTGGAGATCGCCCAGAGCATGGAGGCTCTCATCTACCACTTCAAGCTGTACTCCGAAGGCTTCCTGGTCCCG
>JAJYSZ010000111.1 GCA_021793315.1 Bacillota bacterium
GGGCGACCCGTCCGGCGCCACCGCGATGGGCGTCTACGTCTCCCTGAAGGCGGCCCTGCAAGAGGCGTATGGATCCGAGGAGATCAAGGGCAGGCGCATCGCCGTGCAGGGCATGGGCCACGTCGGCATGATCCTCTGCGACCAGTTGCACAAGGACGGCGCCCAGCTCCTGGTGTGCGACATCGACCCCGAGAAGGTGACCGAGGCCGTCCAGCGCTGGGGTGCGACCGCGGTGGCGCCGGACGCCATCTACGACCAGGATTGCGACGTGTACATGCCGTGCGCCCTTGGCGCCACGTTGAACGACGACACGATCCCCCGGCTCAAGGTCAAGGTGGTCGCGGGCTCGGCCAACAACCAGCTCAAGGAGCCACGGCACGGCAAGATGCTCCACGACCGCGGCATCGTCTACGCGCCGGACTTCGTCGCCAACGGCGGCGGCGTGATCAACGTGGCCGAGGAACTGCACCCGGACGGCTACCACCCCGACCGCGCCAAGAAGCGCGTCACGCAGATCGGCGACCGCATGCGCGAGATCTTCCGCATCGCGCGGGAGCAGGGTATCCTGCCGCATGAGGCCGCGGACCACATGGCGGAGGAGCGCATCGCGCAGATGGCAGCCGTAAACCGCATGTTCGTGCCGCGGCGCTGATCGCCTTGGCACCTGCAGACGGCCTCATCCGCATCCTGGCCATCAACCCCGGCTCGACCTCGACCAAGGTGGGCTGTTTCGAGGGCGAGGAGGAGATGTGGTTCGAGGAAATCGACCATGACGCGCAGGAGCTCGCCGCCTTTCCCACCATGGCGGCGCAGCTCCCGCTGCGCCAGGCCGCACTCGAGCGGGTTCTGGCGCGGCATCGGCTGGACTACGGCAAGCTGTCGGCCGTGGTGGGCAGGGGGGGCCTCCTGCACCCCCTGCCCGGCGGCACCTATCGCATCGACGGCGGGGTCGTGGGGGAACTGCTCGAGGCGCGCTACGGACAGCACGCTTCGAACCTGGGTGCTCCCCTCGCCGATGCGGTGGCGCAGAGGTCGCATTGCCCCGCCTTCTTCGTGGACCCTGTCGTGACGGACGAACTTACCGACGTCGCCCGCGTAAGCGGGCTGCCGGAAAAGCCGCGCCGTTCGCTGTTCCATGCCTTGAACCAGCGGGCCATGGCGTTGCGCGCCGCCGGGCTGATGGGGGAGCGCTACCAGGACCTGCGTCTCGTCGTGGCGCACATGGGCGGCGGCATCACGGTGGGCCTGCACGACCACGGCCGCGTCGTGGAAGTGAATAACGCCCTTGACGGCGACGGTCCCTTTGCGGCCGAGCGTTCGGGGGCAGTTCCCCTGGGCGCCCTCTGGACCGCCGCCGGACGAGGCCGCATCGATCTCGGCGAGGTGTTGCGCAGGCGCATCAGCGGTCACGGCGGCCTCGTCGATCTGATGGGAACCAACGACCTGCGGCGGATACCCTACAAGGGACGCGGCGGGCTGGTGCGGCGCGCGCTGGCGCTCGGCATCGCACGCGAGATCGGGCGCCGGGCCGCGGTTTCCGGCTGGCCGGTCGACGCGCTGGTGCTCACGGGCGGCCTCGCCCACGACAAGTCGCTCATGCGGGCCGTGCTGAGGCGCGCATCCTGGGTTGCCAGGCAGCAGTTCGTCTTCCCTGGCGAGGCCGAGATGCTGGCCCTGGCGCAGGGCGCCCTGCGCGTTCTGCAGGGCCGGGAGCGCGCGCTTGACTACTCCAGGACCCATGCCTAAGGTGACTATGGAGATCACTGGGCAGTCAGGAGCTCTCGGAGAGGTTTGGGTCTGCGGGCCGGTTCCGCGGGCATGCGCCCGTGGCGCCGACCCGCTGGGCCGCAGAGGCGGAGGGAGGTTTCCGATAGATGGCTAGGACGAAGGAGTCGCCCAAGACGACGTCGTCGCTCGGCCCGGCTGAGGTGCGCAAGACATACCGCAACATGCTGCTCGCCCGCACCATCGACGAGCGGATGTGGACTCTGAACCGCGCCGGCAAGGCGCCATTCGTCATTCCCTGTCGCGGCCAGGAAGCTGCGCAGGTGGGCTGGGCCGCCGGCCTGCGCCCGACCGATTACTTCCTGCCGTATTACCGAGACCTCGGCGTCATGGTGACGCTGGGCTACAGCGCGCGCCAGGCTTTTTTGAGCCTGCTCGGGAAGGGCGAGGACGTGACGTCCGGCGGCCGCCAGATGCCGGGTCACTACGGGTGGCCGGACCGTCACGTCATCACGGGGTCGAGCCCTGTCACGACGCAGGTGCTGCATGCCGTGGGCATCGCCTACGCAAGCCACCTGCGCGGCGAGGACACCGTGGCCGCGACCTCGCTCGGCGAGGGCTCCACCAGCCAGGGCGACTTCCACGAGGCGATGAACTGGGCCTCGATCTACAAGCTGCCGGTACTCTTCGTCGTGGAGAACAACGGCTACGCAATCTCGTCGCCGCAGTCCAAGGAGATGGCGGTGCAGGACGCTGCCGAACGCGCCCTGGGCTATGGCATGGCCGGCGTCACCGTCGACGGTACCGACTTCTTCGCGTGCTACGAGGCGACGCTGCAGGCCGCCGAGCGCGCGCGCCGCGGCGACGGACCGACGCTGCTCGAGTTCAAGATGTATCGCCTGCTGCCCCACTCGTCCGACGACGACGACCGCACCTACCGCAGCCGCGAAGAGGTGGAGGCGTGGAAGGAACGCGACCCCATCCTGCGCATGCAGAAGCACGTGCTTGACGCGGGCGTTTTGACGGCGGAGGAGAACGAAGCCCTGCGGGCCGAGGTGCAGGCAGAGGTTGACGACGCCATCGCGTACGCCGAGGCTGCGCCATACCCGCCGGTCGAAGACATGTTCACGCACGTCTACGCGGACTAGGAGGCAGGGCGTCATGGCCGTAAGGAATCTCATCGACGGCATCCGGGAAGCGATGCATGAAGAGATGGCGCGCGACGAGCGCGTCGTGCTCCTGGGTGAGGATGTAGGCAAGCGCGGCGGCGTCTTCCGCGCGTCGGAAGGACTCGTCGACGCCTTCGGCGAGCAGCGGGTCATCGATGCACCACTCGGCGAGTCGGGCATCGTCGGCGTTGCGATCGGCATGGCCCTGAACGGCCTTGTGCCGATTGCGGAGATCCAGTTCGCGGACTTCATCCACCCGGCGTTCAATCAGATCGTGAGCGAGGCGGCGAAGATCCGCTACCGCTCCGACAACGACTTCCACGTGCCGATGGTCATCCGCGCCCCGTTCGGCGGGGGCGTGCACGGCGGCCTCTACCACTCGCAGAGTGTCGAGGCCTTCTTCATGCACGTGCCGGGTCTCAAGGTTGTCATCCCATCGACGCCGGCCGACGCGAAGGGCCTCCTCAAGTCTGCCATCCGTGACGAGGACCCTGTCGTCTTCTTCGAGCACAAGCGCAGCTACCGGCTGGTGCGCGGGGAGATTCCCGACGGCGACGTCACCGTTCCGATCGGCAAGGCACGTCTGGTGCGCGAGGGCAAGGACCTCAGCATCTTCGCCTACGGCCTGATGGCGTTCCACGCCGAACAGGCCGCCGAGACGCTGGCGAAGGAGGGCATCTCGGCGGAAGTCATCGACCTGCGCACCCTGCTGCCGCTGGACCGCGAAGCCATCCTGGCGTCGGTGGCCCGCACGCACCGCGCCCTGATCGTGCACGAGGCCAACCACACCATGGGAGCGGGTGCGGAGGTGGCGGCCACCATCGCGGAGGGCGCCCTCTACGAGCTCGACGCGCCGATCCGCCGCCTGACCGGGCCGGACATTCCGGCCATGCCGTTCAACACCCCGCAGGAAGAGCACTTCATGCCGAACCCCGAGAAGATCGCGCAGGCGGCGCGCGAGCTCTTGGCGCTCTAGCCTTCAAGGAGGTCGGAAGCCATCAAAGTTCAGATGCCCCAACTCGGGGAAAGCGTCACCGAAGGCACCATCGGTCACTGGCTCAAGAAAGTCGGCGACCACGTTGACAAGTACGAGCCCATCTGCGAGGTCGCGACGGACAAGGTGAACGCCGAGGTCCCGGCGCCTTTCGGCGGCACCTTGACAGCCCTGCTCGCCGAGGAGGGCCAGACGCTCAAGGTCGGCGAGCCGATCTGCGACATCGCGGAGAGCGGAGCGCCTGCCGAAGCCGCCCCTGCGGCAGATGCAAGCGTCGCCCCGGCGCCAGGAGCGCCGGCGCCTGCGGCAGTCGCCGCCGCCCCGCCCGTTGCCGCCCCGGCAGCGAGCGCCGCAGCCGTGCCAGCCGCAGCCCGTGGCCGCGTGCGCACGTCCCCGTACGTGCGGCGGCTTGCGCAGGAGGCGGGCGTCGACCTCACCATCGTGCCAGGGACAGGCTCCGATGGCCGCGTCACGCGCGAGGATCTTCAGCGCTTCCAGGCTTCCGGCGCCGCCACGCCGGCGGCGGTGAACGCAGCGCCCGCCCAGACGGCGAGCCCCCCCGTCGCGGCGGCGCCTCAAGCGACACCCGCCGCGCCAGCCTACCAGGCGCCGGCCCCTTCGGCGCCACCCACGCCGATCGCGGGCGACAGCTTCATGCCCCTCACTCCGATGCGTCGCACGATCGCCGAGCACATGGTACGATCGAAGCACGAGTCGCCGCATGCCACCGCCTGGTTCGAGGTGGACATGAGTCGGGTCGTCGCCTTGCGCAAGGCCCTGCGTCCGGAGTTCGAAGCGCGCGAGGGCGTGCCCTTGACCTACCTGCCCTTCGTCACGAAGGCAGCTGTCGAGGCCCTGCGGGAATTCCCGCAGATCAACGCCAGCTGGGGCGGCGACAAGCTCATCATCCACGGCGGGATCCACGTGGGCATTGCGGTGGCCGTCCCGGACGGATTGGTCGTGCCGGTGCTGCGCAACGCGGATGGGTATTCGGTCGCCGGGCTCGCACGGGCGGCGAACGACCTCATCACGCGGGCACGCGCCGGGCGCCTGACGCTCGCGGACCTCGAGGGGGGGACCTTCACAGTGAACAACCCGGGCTCTTACGGGTCCGTTTTCTCCGCACCGGTCATCAACCAGCCGCAGGCGGCCATCCTCTCCATGGAATCGATCGTCAAGCGGCCGGTGGTCATCGAGGGTGACGCCATCGCCGTCCGCTCCATGATGTTCCTCTCGTTCTCCTTCGACCACCGGATCCTCGACGGTGCTATGGCAAACCAGTACCTCGCGTCCGTCAAGCGGCGGCTCGAGGCCATGGGCCCTGAAACGCAGGTGTACTGAGATGCCTCTCGTGCAGAAGGACCTCGGCCGGCGTCCGGAATGGCTGCGGGTCAAGCTGCCCTCCGGAGGCAACTATGGCGCGATCCAGGGGATGATGCGCGGCAATTCGCTGCATACCGTGTGCGAGGAGGCACGCTGCCCGAACCTTGGCGAGTGCTGGAACAACCACACGGCGACATTCATGATCCTGGGCCGGGTCTGCACGCGGCATTGCGGCTTCTGCGCGGTGCAGAGCGGCAGGCCCAACGAGCTCGACCTGCAGGAGCCTGACCGCGTCGCGGGCGTCGTCGAGAGCATGGGGCTCAGGCACGTCGTCGTGACCTCGGTCGCGCGCGACGATCTCCTGGACGGCGGTGCCGCGATCTTCGCGGAAACGATTCGCGCGGTTCGCCGGCGCACGCCCGAGTGCTCGGTGGAGGTGCTGATCCCGGACTTCCAGGGCGACTGGGATGCGCTAAGGCTCGTGATGGATGCCAGGCCGGACATCCTCAACCACAACGTCGAGACCGTGGAGCGGCTCTCGGACCATGTGCGGTCCAAGGCGAAGTACCGCCGATCGCTGGAGCTTCTGCGCCAGGCCAAGCTCCAGGAGCCGAGATCCTTCACGAAGTCCAGCATCATGCTGGGCCTGGGCGAGGAGCGCCAGGAGATCACCAGGACCCTGGAAGACCTCCGGCATGTCGGCGTCGACATTGTCACGGTCGGCCAGTACCTGCGCCCGACGATGCACCACCTGCCGCTCGAGCGCTACTACACGCCGGACGAGTTCGCGGAGATCAAGCAGGAAGCCCTCGGCATGGGGTTCGCCCACTGCGAATCCGGACCGCTCGTCCGCTCCTCCTACCACGCGCACACCCAGATCCCGGCGGGACGGTCTCCGGCGATGCCGATCGAGACCACTCCTTGAGATCAAGCGTGCCCTGATATCGATCTGGCCCGCTCCTGCCGGGGCGGGCCTTGCCTATGCGCCCTTTGAAGGGGAACCTGAGGTCGGACCAAGCCGACGTTGCGCCTGGGAGGACGGCAGATGAGCGAGAGAGCCCGGATCGTGACCCGCGAGACCCTTTACGACGGCCCCTTCCGCATGCTGGTCGATGAGATCGACGACGGCCAGCACCGCTATCGCAGGGCATGGGTGCAGCATCCCGGCGCGGTCGTATTGATCCCGCTCCTGGGCGAGGATGTGCTGCTCGTCCGCCAGTTCCGCCATCCCACGGGCCAGGAGATCCTGGAACTGCCCGCCGGAACGCTCGAGCCGGGCGAAGACCCCCAGGAGACAGCGATCCGCGAGCTTCAGGAGGAGTGCGGCTACAAGCCGCAGCGCGTCACCGAGATCCTGAGGGGCTACGCGGCTCCAGGCTACTCGTCGGAGGTCTACCACTTCTTTCGGGTGGAGGATCTGGTGCCCTCGCGGCTGCCCGGCGACGTGGATGAGGACATCTCGCTCGTGCGCATGCCCCTGCGCGAGGCGATCGCCATGGCCAGGGCCGGGCAGATGGGCGACGTCAAGACGGCTCTCGGCCTTCTGCTGCTGTGATCCTGGCCGACACCCACATCCACCTCGGTGCCAGCCGGAGTGGCGAGCCGGTGAAGGTCAGCGCGTCGCGCAACCTCACCCTGGCGGCCATCCCTGAGATCCTGCGGCGCTACGGAGCCGACGTCGGGGCCGTCGTGGACCTTGCCACCTCGCGTGGCCTTGCGGACCTCGAGGCAGCCCTGGCCGGGCAAGAGTTGCGCGAAACAGGCGACGGGGCGTTTGCCGCCCCGAACGGCACCCGAATCCTCGCTGCGCTGGAGGCCGAGTTCCGGGTGTCGGAGAGCGGGCCCTTCCATCTGCTGACCTACGTGCCCGGACTCGAGGGCGCGAGGGAGCTTGAGCGCCTCTATAGGGACGCCGTGAAGAATCCCGGCCTCTCGACGCAGCGGGTGCACCTGTCGCCGGAGGTGTTCCGCCAAGGCGTCGAAGCGCTGGGCGGGTTCGTGGTGGTTGCCCACGCCTTCACGCCGCACAGGGGCCTCTTTGGCGTCGGCCTGACCCTGCGCGACGCGTTCCGCGACGTCCAGGGTCTCGGCCTGGAACTCGGCCTTTCTGCGGACGTCGAGATCGTGAAGCATGTCGGGGCCATCGACGGACTTGGTCTTATGGGGGGATCGGACGCGCACGGGCCGGAGACGGTCGGGCGCGAGCTGAACGCCCTGCTGGGCGAGGACAAGGGCTTTTCCGTCATCGGGCGGCTGGTGGCGGGCGAGGCCGAGACGATCTACGGCATGAACCCCGCCTTCGGCAAATATCACCGCACGTTCTGCCTGGCTTGCGACGCCGTGGTGGAGGCGGATCCGCCGCAGCTCAGGTGTCCCCGGGATCCGGCCCACCGCGTGGTGACGGGTGTGCTCGACCGGGCCATGGCGATGGCACCGCCCAAGGAACCCCGGGCGTATCCAAGCTATGTCTATCAGCTTCCGCTGAGCCTCTTGCCGGGCTTCGGCCCCGCGGCGCGCAGGAGACTGATCGAGGCGTTCGGCGGCGTCCATCAGGCCCTGCACGACGCGAGCGAAGCCGAGCTCGCGGCTGCGGTGGGGGCCGAGCGGACGGCGGCCGTCCTCTCCATGCGCAGAGGCGAGCCGCCGGAGATGGTGGGCGGCGGGGGGCGCTGGGGCAAGGTCGGCGGCTGACGGCCGAGGCCGCGAATGAACGAAGAGGTCTCGGCAAGCTCGCGCGAGGTGGGTCGCCGGTGTCCCCGGCCAGGTGAATGGGGCACGGCAAACGGAAGAGGCAGCGCGTCCTGCCGGGCACCACGATCATAGCGATCCTTGTGCAGATGGGTGGCAAGCGACGGGGACAAACGGGCTCG
>JAJYSZ010000021.1 GCA_021793315.1 Bacillota bacterium
TGCACCGGCGCCGTCGTCGGCGCCCATCCCTTCGGCGGCTTCAACATGTCCGGCACCGACTCCAAGACCGGCAGCCCCGACTACCTCCTCCTCTTCACCCAGATGAAGTGCGTCGCGGAGCGCATCTGATCTTCTTCAGGCAGGCGGCAGCCTCGACGGCTGCCGCCTGCCTGTCCGTTCGACAGGTGATCCTTTAGCCTGCGGCGAACCACCACTCGTCCACCTCGAAAACACCCGCATTCTGGCGACAGAAGGAGACTGGCAATGCTGACGATGGGTGAGGCCCTGGCCACCAACGGCCGGCGCTATCGCGACAAGGTAGCCCTGTGGTACGACGACGTGAAGGTCACGTACGGCGAGCTCGACCGGCGCGTCAACCAGGCCGCGCGCGCCCTGCAGAGCCTCGGCGTCGGCAAGGGCGACCATGTGGCGCTCCTGCTCATGAACTCGATCGAGTACGTCGAACTGTACTTCGCGTGTGCGCGTACCGGCGCGGTGGCCGTGCCGGTCAACCTTCGTCTGGCGCCTGCCGAGATGGCCTACGTCCTCGGCCATTCCGACAGCCGCGTTCTGGTCGGCGACGGCCAGTTGCTCGCCGGTGCCCTCGAGACCGGCATGCGCCCGGAAGGCGGATCCCTCGAAAAGATCGTCCGGGTGGGGCCTGGCCCCGACTTCCTGCCCTCCTACGAGGACCTGCGCGACGCCCAGAGCCATGCTCCGGTCGTCGTGGACGTCGACGAGAACGATCCCTGGGTCCTCGTCTACACCTCGGGAACGACGGGCAAGCCGAAGGGGGCCCTGCGCTCGCACAAGAGCAATCTGATGATCGCCCTTCTGCTGGCGGCGGAATTCGGCATCTCGTCGGACGACGTCGGCCTCTCGCTCCTGCCCATGTTCCACGTCAACGGACTCTGGCTGGTATCGCTTTCGCTCTGCCTCGGCACGACGATGTCGATCTACCACCAGAGGAGCTTCCACCCCGTGCGCGTGATCGAGGAGATCAAGCGTCACGGCGCGACCTACTCGATGTTCGTGCCGTCGTTGCTCACCTTCCTCGCCGATGCCGCGGAGCGTGGCACCCTCGACCCGGGACAGCTCCGGGTCATGATCACGAGTTCGTCGCCTCTCTCGACGACCCTGCGCGACCGCATCGTGGCGGACTTCCCCAAAGCCCACCTGATCGACATCTACGGCGCGACCGAGCTCGGTGCCGTCACCTGGATCCGGCATGGGCCGGGCAGCGTCATTGGCTCGATCGGTCTGCCGGCCCTGGCCCAGGACGTGCGCATCCTGCGGGAGGACGGCAGCGCGGCGGGCGTCGACGAGGTTGGGGAGCTGTACTGCGCGGGCCCCACGCTGATGGACGGCTACTACAAGAACCCCGAGGCCACCGACCAGGCGTTCCGTGGCCGCTACCTGGCCGTGGGCGATCTCGCGCGGCGGACCGCCGACGGTTACATCTACCTCGTGGACCGCAAGACCGACATGATCATCACGATGGGCGAGAACGTCTACCCGACCGAGGTGGAGGAAGTGCTGACGCAGCACCCCGCCGTCGCCATGGCCGCCGTCGTGGGTCTGCACGACGACCGTCGCGGCGAGGAGGTTGTCGCGGTGGTCTCGCCACGCGAGGGTCAGGACGTGACGGTGGAGGAGCTGCAGGAACTCTGCTCGCGCCTGCTTGCCGACTACAAGCGGCCGCGCCGCATCTTCGTCTGGCCCGAGCTGCCGATCGGGGCGACCGGCAAGGTGCTGCGCCGCGCCGTTCGCGAGCAGCTGCTCCAGGCCTGACGTGCCCGCTTCGGAGACTGCGCGGCCCAGCGCCCGTGAGGGCTGGGCCGCGCTCGTTCTCGCGGCTCTGCCCGCCTTTCTGACCCTCGCCCTCGCCTTGTCGCAGCACGGACTGATCGGCGACATCGGCTTCGACATCGCGAACGGGCGCTGGATCCTGCAGCACGGCTACATTCCGCTCGCGAACCATCTCACCTTCGCGATGTCCGGCGCCTACTGGTCGAACGAGGAGTGGCTCTTCGGCCTCTACAGCGGCTGGCTCTACGCGCTCGGCGGCAGGATCGCCGTGTACGTCGGCCTCCTGCCGCTGCTTGCGGGCATCGCCTTGCTGCTGGCCCATGCTGCGCGCCGCCTCGGCCCGTACTGGCAGACGCTTTGGCCGCTCGCCGCCGCCGTGGCGATCATGCCCGTGATGGCCCCGAGGCCGCAGCTTGTCTCGTTCCTGCTCTTCGCCTATGCCCTTGCAGCCGTCGGCGCGGCCAGAGGTGGGCGCCAGCTCCATCTCTGGCTTGCGGCCTTGAGCGCGCTTGTCTGGGTGCAGGTGCACGGGTCGGTGTTGCTCCTGCCCCTGGTGCTCGGCCTCAACTGGCTGCTGCCGTCCGCGGATCTGCCGCGGCGGCGCGTTCTGGGCCCCTTTTTGCTTTCCGTGGCCCTGCTCTTCGTCCGTCCCGGCGGACCTCTGGCCGTGCTGCGCAACCTCGCGAACGTGGGCAGCGGCGGCAACACGAACGTCATCGCCGAGTGGGCGTCGCCGAACTTCCATCAGCCCTGGGCCATTGTCGCGGCCCTTGTCCTGTTCCTTGCGCTTGGGCTGCTGGGGCCGGAGTTGGGACGGCGCCGCCGCTGGGCGGACCTCATCCTGCTGATCGGTTCGGCTGGCGCACTGCTCTACGCATCCCGCTTCCTGCCGTACTTCATCCTGAGCGCCGCACTGCTCGGAGCGCGGTACCTTCCGGAGCGCTGGCGCGTGCTTACGCCACACCAGGCCCCGGCCGCCGCGGGCAGGTCGGTCGCCCTCAGTCTCCTGGTGGCCGTTTTCCTCGGCGCCATGTTCCTGACGCGCCCCGTCTTCCCGCAGCGCGCGCCGATGCGGGCGATCGACTACCTCGTCCGCCATCGTGCCAAGAATGTCTTCGCAGCCTATCAGATCGGAACCTCACTCGAGCTTGCCGGTGTGGAGCCGTACCTCGACAGCCGCGACAACCTCTGGCTGCAGCGCCCCTGGTGGCCAGGTTTCCTGGACGTCACCACCGGCAGCGCGCCCGTGACGCGCTATCTGCAGCGCTACGACCCGACGGCGCGCTATGTGCTATGGCAAACGCGCTCGCCCGTCGCGATCGAGTTGGACTCGAGCCCCCTCTGGCACCGTGTGCTGGTCGATCAAAACCTCCTGGGCCCCGCGCACGCAAGCTACGGATCGTATGCGGTCTGGCGCAAGGTGGGGAAGTGATGAAGGGTCCGGGGCGCCGCAAGTCCCTTACGCGATGAGCCGCTCCAAAGGCTCCCCGGGGCGCCGTTGGACGGCGCGCCATCTCTTGCTCTGGCCCCTGGTCGGAATCGTCAGCCTGCCGCTCTGGGCACTTTTGCTGCATGCCGGCACGACCTTCGCGCAGCTGCCCCCGGGGAGCGGCGCTGCGACGGCGACCAGCGTCGCCTCGTCGCTCGCGGCTCTCGCCCTGACCTTTCTCGTCGGCCTGCCGCTGGCCTGGTGGGCGGCATCCGCCAGTCAGCGCAGTCAGCAGGTCCTCGAACTTCTGCTCGCCGTCCCGCTGCTGCTGCCCCCACTGGTGCTCGGCCTCGTGCTCGCGTACGTGTTTGGTCCGACCACTGGATTCGGCCAATGGCTGCTGACGCTCGGCATCGGAGCGACCAACAGCCTGCTCGGCCTGACGCTGGCCGGCTTCTACGAGGCCGCGCCATACTTCGTTTACGCGGCCTGGGCAGCCTTCAGCGCCCTGGATCGCGACATCCTCGAGGCGGCGTGGCTTGCGGGCATGCGCCCGGCGTCGGCCTTCCGTCGCGTCGCCCTGCCGCTTGCGGCGCCAGGCCTCGCAGTCGCCAGCGCCATGGCCTGGGCCAGGACCATCGGGGCGTTCGGAGCGCCCATCGTGCTGGCCTATCATCCGACGGGCCTGCCGGTCGGGATCTGGATCGCCCTGAGCGAGTTCGGGCTGGGGCCGGCTCTTCAGCTCGCGCTCGTCCTGGTGGCGATCGCCCTGCCGCTACCGCTTGTCGCCATGGGGGTGGCCCGTCGTGCTGTGCGTTGACCTCCGAGCGCCCTCCGGCGCCCCGCTGCGGCTGGACGCCGACTTCACACTGCCGCAGGGCCAGCTCCTGGCCCTACACGGCCCCTCGGGCGCCGGCAAGACGACCCTGCTGCGGGCCGTCGCCGGACTCCTGGCGGCCGAGGGCACACTCGAACTCGACGGGGAAGACTACCGCCGCCTGCCCGCCTGGCAGCGGCCGATCGGCTGGGTGCCTCAGCGGCAGGGTCTGATACCGCACTGGACACCGGAGCAGCACCTGGCCGCGCTGGGTCCGGGCCTCGCCGTGGACCTCGACGCGGCCTTGGAGCGCCTGGGCCTGCTGCACCTGCGCCGGCGACCGGTGCGGCAGCTCTCATTCGGCGAACGCCAGAGGCTGGCGCTCGGACGCGCCGTGTTCACCCATCGTCCGCTGCTTCTCCTGGATGAGCCGTTTTCGGCGCTCGATGCCCGAGCGCGCCTGGACATGGGCGATCTCCTGCGCGAGCGGCTGACCACAGAACATGCCTCAGCCCTCCTCGCCACCCATGACCTGCACGAGGTGCAGCGCCTGGGCGACAGGATCTGCCTGATCGCGGACGGGCGCATGGTCGCCGAGGGACCCACGGAGGCCACGATGCGCAGGCCGCCGAACCGCCGCGCCGCGGATCTCCTCGGGTACCACCTGCTCCGCGGCGGCTTCGCCGTGCACCCGGCCCAGGCGTCCTGGCAGGGGGCCCCGGGCTTGATCGAAGTCCGGGGGCTCGTGACGCGCGCCCTGCCGCAAGACTTCGGCTGGCGCGTGGAGCTGCGCGCGGACGACGGACGTCCCTTTACCGCGGACCTGCGCCAGGAAAGGCCCTTGCCAGCGGTGGGCGAGCGCCTGCCCGTGTACTTTCCAGATCTGCGGCTCGATCAGTCTGGCGAAGGCGAGTAGGGCGGCAGTCCGGCAAGGAGCTTGTAGATCTCCGGGAAGGCGCGCCGGGCGTTCAGCGGGCGCATATCCCCCCGGCGGACGAAGGCGTGCTCGGTGTAACCCTCGGCCAGCAGAACGCCTTCCATCTCGACCCGATAGTCGAAGCGCAGCCGGGTCGGCGACACGCGGGCTGTCGTCACCAGGTCGATCGGGTCGTCGTAGCGGCAGGGACGGTGATAACGCGCGCCTGTGCGCACGACGGGGAGGAGCAGCCCGTCGTCCTCGATCCGCCGGTAGTTGCCCCCGGTCTGGCGCAGGAGCTCCGTGCGTCCTTCGGTGAACCAGTCGAAATAGTTGGCGTAGTACGCGATGCCCATGCGATCCGCTTCGCCGTAGCGCACCCTGAGCCGGATGCGGCTTGTGTCGTCCATGTCCTGCACCTCCGGAATGCCTCGTAGGTTCTCCGTCACCTGTCGCAGAGTCCTGCCAGAAGGGGACGTCCGCTGTCGTGCCGAAGTAGCCGATTGGTATCTCTTACCTCTGGCTTGACGAAACCTCTCTGCGGCGAGGCGAGAAATTTGGCGGAATGGGGGGCGACGGGCTTCAAGGCGCCCGCCGAGTCCTCCGGTGATACAGGCTGGCTTGGCGTAAGCACGCCGCGCCGCATTGTGCGGGGTGCGGCGTTCTTGCTGCTGGCCGGCATCCTGCCGGCCAGCCACTTGGCGCCGGATTGGCTGCTGCCCGCGCTCACGGTGGTTCTCTTCGTCGCCGGCCTTGACGTGGGTCCGGTCCTGAGTCTCCTCTTTGCGGTCATCACGGCCCTGGCGGCGCTGCTCGAACAGAAGCCGCAGAATCCGAGCGTCGCCCTGGCGCTCGTCGTGGTCCCGCTGCTGTCGGCCGTCGCAGGCAGCGTGATCGGCTACCGCGTCAGGCGGATGCGAAGCGCGGCGCAGCATGCGACGCGCCGCGCACGGCTCCTGTCGGAAGCCCTGTTGAGGCTGCCGGGACTGGAGACAAGCGAGGCCATCTTCCAAGAGCTGCCCGTACTCCTGCAGGAGATCCTCGGATTCACGCACGCCGACGTGCTGGTCCCAAGTCCGGACGGACAGCAGCTTCTCGTGCAGGGCACTCTCGGCTGGACGCCTCCTCCTGGAGCCACGGTGCCGCTCCAGTCCGTCACGGGCAGGGCCCTGCGCACCAGACGCACGCAGCACGTAGCGAACACGCAGGCCGATCCCGACTTCGTCCAGGGCGTCGGCATCGCCGCCACGCACAGCGAGGTGGCACTGCCGATCCTCTCCGGCGATCACGTGGTGGCTGTGCTCAATGTCGAGCGCGCCAACCCCGGAGCGTTCCTGGAGAACGAGGTGGAGACGCTCGAAGCCCTGGCGCACGCGG
The DNA here is from genome assembly GCA_021793315.1 of Bacillota bacterium. Taxonomy (GTDB): domain Bacteria; phylum Bacillota; class Sulfobacillia; order JAJZYS01; family JAJYTV01; genus JAJZQO01. The sequence continues at coordinate 6,349 of JAJYSZ010000021.1, forward strand.
TGGGCGACGCGGTCTGGCGTCTCGATCGCCTTACGGCCACCCAGGAGACATCGCGCGTGCAGAACTTCCTGCTGGAATTCTCACGCCAGATCACGCAGCTCGGCACGCCGCAGGGCGTGGCGCAGCGTGCCCTGCAGCTCCTGCTGCCGTTTGCCGGCGCCGACGTCGGTGCGGTTTGGCTGCCCGGCGGCGCCTCGCCGCACCTCCTGGCCAGCCATCGCCTGGGGGACTTCGAGTCGCCCGGCGTGCCATCCCCCTTTCAGGCCAGCTTCCGCAGCCACATGCCGCGGCAGGCCTTCTGGGTGGCTGCGGCCCTGACGTCGCCCTACAGCACGGCGCGCCAGCTCGACGCGGGGTTGCAGTCGTTCGCCATCCTGCCGCTCCTGGAACCTGACGGGCGCCCTCAGGCCGTGCTGGAGCTGCTCTTCTACCGCAGTCCCGCAAGCTTTGGATCGGGCCAGCGCCATGCCCTGCAGCGTGCGGCGGACCGCCTCCATATCGCGCTTCAGGGCATTCTGGCGACCTCCCGGCTGGCCGATCTGCTGGCGACCCTGCATGCGCTCGGCGCAATCGGCGACATCCAGGCCCTCTGCGACGAGGCTCTGGAAGCTGCCCTCCGCCTCATCCCCTCTGCCGATGCCGCCTCCCTTTGGCTCGCCAACGGACCGCACCTCGAATTACGGTCCGCCGCCGGCTATGGGGATACAGGCGCACAGGGACCCTGGCAGCTTCAAGGCGTCGGCGACGCCATCGCCCGCTGTGGCGGGGATGAGAGCAGCTTCCTACGCGGCCTGCCCCGCATCGTGGAGCGCGTAGGTACGAGCGAGAGCGCGCCGAGCGCCGGCCAGGCGCCCGCGAGCATCTGCGTCCCCCTCGCCCTGCACGGCGAACTCGTCGGGTTTCTGAGCATCGACAGCTTCTCCCAGCCCGATGCGTTCTCGCAAGAGGCCCTATCGCTGGCGGGGATGTTCGGCCTTCAGCTGAGCGTGCTGCTGGCGCAAGGCAGACACCTGAGCGCCCTGCGAGTCGCGGCGCGCACGGATACGCTCACGGGCCTCGGCAATCGCCGCGGCTTCGACGAACGCATGGCCGCCGCCTGGTCGGAGTCGCAGCGCTACCACCAGCCCCTCTCGCTTGTCATCATGGATCTGCAGGGCTTCAAGGCGATCAACGACCAGCACGGCCACCTGAGCGGCGACGAGGCGCTGATGGCCGTCGCCAGGGCCCTCAACGCCGTGCGCCGCGATGGCGATACGGTCTTCCGCTGGGGTGGCGACGAATTTGCCATCCTGCTCGCGCATGCCGATTTGGGGCAGGCTCTGCAGGCTGCCGGCCGCTACCTCGACGCGGTGCGGCAACGACCTGTCCTGGTCCGCCAGGGTGAGGATGTCTTCGTGGGCGCACGCGTGGGCGTCGCTTCGGCTCCCGAGGACGCCGACAGCATCGAAGGGCTCGCGCGCGCCGCCGACGAAAGAGTGATCATGGCCAAGCGGCTGGGCCAGAGTCTGTCCCCGGGCGACGTGCCGCGCAGCTGAGCAGTTCTTCAGGAGGTACCCGACATGGCGTTCGACCGTCTGCCAGCCAACATCACGCTGGACGGCCTGCAGTCCCTGGTTCGCGAAGGCGACCTGACGTCCGAGGAGCTCGTCTATCTCTGCCTTGACGCCATGGCGGAGCGCAATGGCGGTCCCCAAGGCCTGAACGCAGTCATCGAGGTCAATCCGGACGCAGCCGCGACGGCTGCCGTGCTGGACCAGGAGCGCAGGGCGGGCCACGTACGCGGTCCCCTGCACGGCATCCCGGTGATACTCAAGGACAACATCGACACCGGGGACCACCTGCATACGAGCGCAGGCTCCCTCGCCCTCGCGGCCAACTATGCCGCCCGCGACGCGCACCTGGTGCGCAGGCTACGCCACGCTGGCGCCGTGATACTCGGCAAGGCCGGCATGACCGAGTGGGCCAACTTCATGACCGAAGGCATGCCCAACGGTTACTCCTCCCGCGGCGGCCAGGTGCTCAACGCCTGCGGACCCTTCGACGCCGGCGGTTCCAGTTCAGGCTCGGCGTCGGCCGTCTCCGGCGAACTGGCTCCCCTGGCGGTGGGCACGGAAACCTCCGGCTCCATCCTCAGCCCCGCCAGCCAGCAAGGTGTCGTGGGCATCAAGCCGACGCTCGGTTACGTCAGTCGCAGCGGAGTCATCCCGATCGCGCACAGCCAGGATACGGCAGGCCCGATCGCGCGCAGCGTGCGCGACGCGCTCGCCTTGCTGCGGGCCATGATCGGCGGCGATAAGCGCGATCCGATCACCTACCTTGGCGTGTCCCATCCGCTGCCGCTGCAGGACGATCTGCAAGAAGACGCCCTCCAGGGCAGGCGGTTTGGCGTGCCCCGCGACTACCTTGGCGATCTGCCGGTGCCCCTCGCGGCCGGGTTCCAGGCGGCCCTCCAGCAGCTGGAACAGCTCGGCGCCACGGTGGTGGATCCCGCGCCCATCCCGTCAGCCGGCAGGGAGTGGGGGGACGAGGTCCTCTTCTACGAGTTCAAGGCGGACCTCAACGCCTATCTGGCCAGGACGGGACCGGACGTGCCAGCCCACAGCCTGCGCGAGCTGATCTTCTTCAACGAGCGCAACCGCCGCCTGCTGCTGCGCTATGGTCAGACGCTGCTCCTGCAAGCTGAAGCGACCTCGGGTACGCTCAGCGATCCCGCCTACCTGCGCGCCCGCCGCCGTGACCTCGTCTGGTCGCGGCAGGAAGGCATCGACCACACGCTCGCCGCCTTAAAGCTGGATGCGCTGCTCTTCCCGAACAACTACGGCGCCGACATCGCAGCGCGGGCCGGTTACCCCTCGATCTGCGTACCGGCCGGCACCACGAGCGAGGGCGAGCCCTTCGCGCTGACCTTCTGCGGTACCGCCTTCGCGGAAGCGCACCTCGTACAGTTCGCGTATTCGTTCGAGCAGGCGACCGGCGCGCGCGCGCGGATGCCCCTTCGCCACCGCAAGCCCCTATAGCCTGCGTCATCCGCCGCGGAGGCCCGGCCCCATGCCCGACTCCGCGCGGGTCGGCCAGTAGAGCGCTCCCGCCCAGGAGCCGGTTGCGTGCGTCCTGATCGCCGCCGCGACGGCCAGCAGGCGCACGGCTCCGCTCTGCGTAAGCAGCGGCAGCCCTTGCGTCCGGGGCGGTAGTCCCTGCCAGTTCTGCGCGAAGAGGTCGTCATCGTTGCGCGCCTGCCGCCACGCGGAGCGCGCGCTGGCCGCGATGACCCTGGCGATAGCGCCATCCCCGGTCTCGTCGTAGAGGAGCCGCAGGTTGTCCGCAAGCACCCCGCCAAACTCGGCGGGGGGAACCATCGTGCCATCTGGTCTGACCAGATCCCGCAGCACGAAGCCCTCCGTCTTGCGGGCCTGGGCCAAGTACGACGCCTGGTGGGTGATCCGATAGAGCAGCACCGAGGCGCCAATCACCGTGCCCTGGTTGTACGTCCAGCCGCTGAACGAGATGTTTCCGCTTCCGTCGATATTTCCCCAGACCTGGCCGGTGCGATGATCGACCAGCGTGCGAACCTGCCAGGCGTAGATCTTCTTCGCCCAGGCAAGGTAGGTGGGACGGCCGGTCGCCAGGTAAAGTCGGGCGGCGAGCTCCGCCACCGGCGCATTCGACACCGTATTGCGCGTATCCCTTGTGTCGTTCCAGTAGATCCCGCCCCGTCGCGCATCCCAGCCGGTCTTCTCGTACAGGAACACGGCTTCCGCTTCGCGCAGGTAGCGGGGGTCCGCCGTGAGGTTGAAGGCTTGCACCAGGTCGAGCCCGGCCCATGCGTTGTCGTCATAATACTTGACCGCGTCGGGCCCGGGATCCACGGTCGGGGCATACCCAGGCACCTTGGCGGACGTGTCCCAGTACTGGTCCAGGTCGTCGGCGATCCTGCGCACCACCGGGATGAAGCGAGAACCGCCCGGCAACGCCGCGACGTCCTCGATCGCCTGCAGGCCCCAGGAGTAGCCCCAGATCATTGCGAACGGGGAAGCGTCGGAAGGAGCATAGCTCGTCAGCAGGCCCCTGTCCGGAAGGTAGTACCACGCCAGCAGGGCCTTCGCGGCTGCCTGGGCACGCCGGATCTCGGGGGTGCTGGACGGGGGAGGCATGCCAATGCCACGCACAGCCAGCAGCGCCAGCCCCAGACCGGCGCCAATCGCCGCGAGCCCCCCAACGTAATGGCGCAGCGCCAATATTGCCTCCTGGTCGGTAAGAGGATTTGCCGACAACGCAGTTGGACGGCGTCGCGGCGGCGAAGAGATCCCTCTTCAGCGTACCCGAGCCGACAACGCCCGACGCGGCGCCGCGCCGCATCCGCCTGCTGCGACGTCACGACGCGAGGTGCATGGACGCAGGCGGACGCGTCTTCGCCCCGGGCGCACGAAGAAGGGGAATCGGCCGCTGGGCCGATTCCCCTTCTTCTGCTGTTCACCGACGGTTCAGCTGTACGAGACGCGCGGATCGAGGAACGCGTAGGCGAGGTCCACGACGAAGTTCATGATCACGATGCCGCTGGCGGAAAAGAGCGTCACGCCCATGATCAGTGACCCGTCGTCCTGGCCGATGGCCTGGTTCAGCAAGAACCCGAGTCCGCTCCAGTTGAAGATGTACTCGGTCACGATCAGGCCGCCCAGGAGAGCGCCGAGGTCGAGTCCCAGGTAGGTCACGACCGGAATCAGCGAGTTGCGGATGGTGTGCTTGAAAAGGATCAGAGACTCCTTCGCACCCTTGGCACGGGCCGTGCGCACGTAATCCATGCGCATGGTCTCGAGGGTTGCCGAACGCAAGATGCGTGCGTAGAAGGCGGAGCCGGTGATTCCGACCGACAGGGCCGGCAGGATGACGCCGGCGGGCGACACGCCGCCCAGCGGCAGCCAGCCCAGCTTGAAACCGATGAGTAACAGCAACATCGACCCGACCCAGTAGGTAGGCATCGAAATGCCCAGGATCGAGATGAAGCGAAGCAGGTTGTCGACGAAGGAGTAGCGCTTCACCGCGGCGACAATACCGATGGGAATACCGATGATCAGTTCGAAGCACACCGCGACCAGAGCCAGATAGAAGGTCAGCGGCGCAGCCTGCAGGACCTGACCGGATACGGTGCGGCGCATGATGTAGTCATAGCCCAGGTTGCCATGAATGAACTGATTCGCAAACGTGAGGTAGCGGTACCACAGCGGGCGGTTGAGACCCAACGCACGGCGGATCGACGCCAGAGTCGCCGCGCTCGCGTGCTGCCCCGCAATCAGGCGCGCGGGATCGGACGGGACCAGATAGGCGATGAAGTAGGTCACCGTCAGAATCGCCCAGATCGTGACGATCGTCCAGAAGATGCGCCGGATAATGTACGGGCCCAAGCCTATCACCAAAACTTTCGCGGGTAAGTGGGGGGTCCGGGGCCGGCCTCACCGGCCCCGGACGGTATCGCCAGCTTAGTGGGACTTGACGTTCATCATCTGGTACTCGGGCTGGAGAATCGGGTGCAAGTAGACCATGAGATTCTTGCCCTTGGCTGCAGGCGTCATCCACGGCTGCACCAGGTCGTCGTTCCACTCGTCGTACAGGTAGACCCAAGCGGCGTCCTGGACGGCGATCTTGTCCGCCTGCTGGTAGTCGATCACGCGCTGGGCCTGATCGTGCACCGGCAGAGCGTCTGCGTCGGTGACCAGCTGCTCGAACAGGGAGTTGTTGTAGCAGCCGACGTTCGTGGCGCCGCAGGCGTCCGTGCTGGCCAGGTTGTAGAGGAAGTCCTGGGCGTCCGGGTAGTCCTGGAACCAGTCGGTCCAGGCGATGTTCCAGTTGCCCTTGGCGTTGTCCTCGAGCGGCCAGTAGTTGCCTACCTGGCTCGTGCCCTGGAGCGTGACGTTCATGCCCACGGCCTTGAGCTCGGTCTGGATGATCTCCGCGGTGCGGATGTGGTCAGAGGTGTTCGACGGGTAGATGAAGTTGATCTGCTGGCCGTGGTAGCCCGCCTTCTTCAGGAGGCTCTTGGCTAGCGTCGGGTTGTAGGGGAACGGGTTCTTGATGGACTTGTTGTAGCCCGGGATGCCCGGCGGCAGCATCTGGGTCATGAGCGCTGCGCGACCGTTGGTGATGTCCTTGATCAGCAGCTGCTTGTTGACCGCGTAGTTGACCGCCTGGCGCATGTAGATGTTGTTGAACGGCGCCTTGGTCTCGTTGAAGGCCAGGTAGACAATGCCGTTCTCCGTCACGTTGTGGTACTGGGACTTCAACGTCGCCGAGGAGAGGATCTTCGCGTAGACCTCGGACGGAAGGGGTCCGAGGAGGAACGCGTAGTCACCCTGCTCGTAGCGCAGAAGGGCGAGGTCCGGGTTGACGTTCTCGTCCATGACGATCTGCTGCGCCTCGCCCTTGCGGTAGCGCCAGCTGGTCGTGTTCGGAACGAGGATCATCTGGTGGCCCTGGTTCCAGCTCTTGAGCTTGTATGGGCCGGTACCGATCGCGTGCAGTTGGTAGTTCTGGCCGTACTTCTGGACGACGCTGGGGTCGACGATGACGGCAGACATCAGAGCCATGACGTTGAGGAAGAAGGCCTCAGGCGTCTGCAGCTTGATCTGCACCACGTTCGCGGCGGGCGACGTCACACCGGACATGCCCGTCATGCCCGCGGGCGGCGGGTTGCCCTTGTTGAACCACTGGTTGTAGCCGACGATGTCGGCGTAGGCGAAGCCGTAGGGGGCCGCGCCGCTCGAGTTCGCGTCGCCGCGCGTCACGCGGTTGATCGAGTAGATCACGTCCTGCGCCGTGACGGGGTTGCCGTTCGAGAACTTGAGGCCCTTCTTCAGCGTGAAGGTGTACGTGAGGCCATCCTTCGACACCTGGTAGGTGGCGAGGCCCGGTACGATCTTGCTGGAGTAGGGGTCGTACTCGACCAGCGTGTCGTAGATCTCCTGCATCGGAGTCATCGACGTGGTGTCGGTCCACTCGGTCGGGTCCAGGGTCTCAATGTTCGAGGAGAATGAGAAGTGAATGACTTGCGCAGTGCTGGCCCCTGCGGTACCGGATACCGAAACCGCCGCCGTCATCGCCAATACAGCGACGCCGGCCACAGACATCGACCATCGCTTCCAAGCTGAACTCGCCATTTTTCGACCTCCTAGGGCGGAAAAGGTCGCCAAGAACTCGTGCCCGGACTACCACCTGCTACGCCGGTCCATCACCCCCCCAAAGGCACCATGAACGCGGATCACTGACCTGCGCGTGGGTTCAAGGCGTCGCTCAGGCCGTCGCCCAGCAGGTTGAAGCCGAGCGTGGCCAAGGCGATCGCTATGCCCGGCCAGACAATCAGCCACGGGTCCGTCTGATACCAGCTGAGGCCGAGGTTGATCATCTTTCCCCAGGACACGGTTGGATCGGGCACCCCGATAGAGAGGAACGAGAGCGCCGACTCAAGCAGGATGTTGTTCGCGATCAGCAGCGTCCCGTAGACGACGATAGGGCCCATGATGTTCGGAAAGATGTGCTTGACGAGGATGTTTGGCGTGCGCACCCCGACAGCGCGGGCCGACTCCACATACTCGAGCTTTCGCGCAGCCAAGGTCTGACCGCGCGTGATACGCGCAATGCCCGCCCAGCCGAGGATGCCGATCACCTCGTACACCGTGGCAACCGTAGGATGGCTGACCACGGACCGCAGCAGGATGACGAACAGGAAAAGCGGGAAGGCGAGCACCACGTCGGTGATGCGCATCAGAACGTTGTCGAGAGCGCCGCCAACATAGCCGGAGACAAGGCCGATGGCGACGCCGATCAAAAGGGTGATCAAGGTGGCCATGAAGCCGACCTCCATGGACACCTGAGTTCCGTATAGCAGCATGCTCATCTCGTCCCGTCCGGACGAGTCGGTCCCAAGGAAGAAGTGGAGCCAATGCCACGTCGGATTAAGCGGCAGACCCTGCATCGTCGTGCCGTCCGGGTACGACGTGTAGGGGCTCATCGGCGCCAGCGAAGGTGCAAAGATGGCTATGATGACCATGAGGATCACGAGGACCAAGCCGAAGACGGCCAGCTTGTTCTTGAGGAATCGCCGCACCGCGGTCTGCAGCGGAGTGCGGATCTCCTCCTCATTCAAGTCGGCTTGGGTGGGCCCGGGATTCGCCAAGGGCAACGACATGCTCCAGACTCCTTTTTGGCGCCCCCCGATGTGGCGCCTGGGTGGGGCAAGAATACGCCCTCGGCAGCATTAACACCTTCTTAATCTACCAACGATGGTCCATTCGTCCTCGAACGTGTCCGACACATGGCAAACCGACCAATGAAGGCGTCCCGCACCAGTCCACCCGATTTATGTCGCAGCCCCCACTGATAGAAAGAATGCACCGCACCGTCCGAACGGTCCCGGACGGCCTAAACCCTTCAAGGCATGCACCCACCTGGTTGCGCCCCTCGAGATGCTCCGGAACGACCCGCACCCACCCCGGCCCCGAGTCGCCTTCAAGGTCGGGCTGGGCTTCAAGGCGGTCCTTCGCTGGCTGGTGCCTCCGCGACCTGTTGATAGCCGAGAGCTCGGAGGAGACCGCAAGACACGATGGCACAATCGGAGAGGGGCCCTACCGCCTCCTTGCGGCCACAGGAAAGGCGAGGCAGGGCACTGGTCCCCGCATCGCCTCAGCAGACAGCCCGCTTCTCATTCAAGCCCGGAACGGCAGAGGCAGGCCGGCCGTCTGCCACAGCAGGACTCCGTTCAGGAGGAGCACGGCACAAGTGGCTGCCACGGCCGCCACCGTAACCATGCGGGAGTTCACGAGGTCTCCCATCAGATCCCGGCGAGCGGTGAACTTGACGACCGCCACCATCGGCAGGGGCAGCACCAGACTGAGGATGACCTGGCTGATGACCAGCGTCATGGTCGGGTTCACGCCGAGCGCAACGATGATGACGGTCGGAACCATCGTCACCAGGCGCCGGACCCAGACAGGGATACGGAATCCCACGAACCCCTGCATGATCACCTGCCCGGCCATCGTGCCCACGGTGGAGCTGGAAAGCCCGGACGCAAGCAAGGAGATCAGGAAGACGAACGCCGCGGCGTTTCCAAGCAGGGGCACCAGTGTGCGGTAGGCTCCGGTGATGTCCGCCACGCCCGAATAACCGTGGTGAAAGACCGCCGCCGACATGTAGAGCATTGCCATATTGATGAGACCCGCCAGGGTCATTGCGATCACAATGTCAAGGAGCTCGAAGTGGTGCACGCGGCGCTTTTCGGGTGCGTTTCGCGCCGGAATGCGGTCCTGCATCAGCCCGGAGTGCAGGTACACCGCGTGCGGCATGATCGTGGCGCCGATAATCCCGACGGTGAGGAGGACGCTGCTCGGTCCGTTCAGCCAAGGCACGAAAGTGTGGTAGGCGACCTGACCCCACGCGGGATGCGAGAAACCCGTCTCTATAAGGTAGCTCAGCGCGATCACGGCGACCAGGATCCCGATCGCCACCTCCAGTGCGCGAAAGCCGTAGCGGTCCAGCGCAAGGAGGGCGTACGTGAGCACCCCAGTAATCAGCGTTGCAACGATCAGCGGGATGTTGAAGAGAAGATTCAGGGCCAGCGTGGCACCCAGGAACTCGGCCAAGTCGGTGGCCATGGCCGCAACCTCGCTGACGATCCACATGCCCAACGACACCGGGCGCGTGAACTCGCGCCGACAAAGCGCCGGCAGGTTGCAGCCAGTCGCGATGCCGAGTTTGGCTGATAAATTCTGAAATAGCATCGCCATCATGTTGGCGAGCAGCACGACCCAGAGCAGGTGATATCCGAATTGCGCACCGCTCTGAATGTTCGTAGCGTAGTTGCCTGGATCGATATAGGCGACCGACGCGACGAAAGCCGGCCCGACGAACGGCAGGAGCGCACTGATTCCGCGCCTGCGGCCGTCGAGGGCGGCACGGGCTGCAACCTGGACGCCGCGCTGCGGCACGGCCGCCATGTCACGCACCGCGGGCCGCCCCCTTGACGGCCAGCGCACGCGCGACGCGCCCACCGATCCCATACAGTCCGTCCACGGAATCTTGATCGTGGACCTGGGCCTCGGCTCCTGGCGCGCACCTGTCGGCGCTGACGCTTTTTCCTGGGACTTCCATGCGGCAGATGTCCACCGGGTACTCCTCGCGGAACGCTCCGAACGGCTTTGCTGCATCATCAAGCATGTTTTAGACCCCCTGGTCGGACGGATTAGTCGCATCTAATCCGTGGCTGATGCACCCATATGCAGCGAGGCCGACGACGGTCAACAGCCAAACTCGCTTCCGTAAACTTGCGGATCAAACGGTCAGCCATGGACCAAACGCCTGGGACGGCTTCGGGCAGGCACGTCGCAAGGCGGAACCTTGTCGGAGAGGGATGGCGACGGCAGACCCAACGTCGGGGCACCAGAACCCCTGAGGGGCAGTCTTTTGGCGGTGCACCGGCCCCCCCCATGTTTCTTGGCCCTATCGTATTTACATAATATCTATTATCGGACATTGAAAGAGGAGGAGAAGGTGTCCAGGTTCTGCCTGCGAAATCCTCCGCCAACCCGAGGAATGGAGGCGCGATGATGAGCGATTCCCTCGCCTGCCTGCGCTGCAGTTCGCCGCTGGACCTCGTCGGCGAGCAGGACTTCCGGACCGGTGGCGCCACCGGTTTCGCCGGCATGTTCTTCGGCAACCTCAACCAGTTGTCCGAAGGCATCCTGGCGCTTCAGATGTACCGCTGTCCGCAGTGCGGGCATGTGGAGTTCTTCCTGCCGCAGGGCTGATTCTCCTGAGGCATCTGTGAGGCCACCCGTGCCGATGTACGTCATCTTCCGCAGGAGGCCACCTCGTGGGACTTGATCTCCGCCCTGCGACCCCCGACGACGTTCCATGCATCCATTCCATCACGCAGGAAGCCTACCGCGAATACCTCGGGGTCTTGGAACCGCCAAGCGGGGCGCACTCCGAGAGCGAATCCGACGTGCGCCAGGCCCTCATGGACGGTGGGGCCGTCCTGGCCACCCTCGACGGTTCCCCCGCGGGTTCCGTGCGCTTCCAGCCCGAGGAAGGCAGCTTCTACGTAGGCCGCCTCGCGGTCCTGCCCGGCCGCAGGCGCTCCGGTATCGGCTCCGCCCTTCTCAACTTCGTCGAAGCCGAAGCGCGGAAGGCAGGCGCCCAAAGGCTCCGTCTGCGAGTCCGCCTGTCCCTCGCCGACAACGTCCGCCTCCACGCCCATCTCGCGGGTACCGGGTCGTCGGCATCCATCCGAGAAGCGACAAGGCGGTCGCGTTCACGATGCTAAAGGAGCTCGCGGCGAAGGCGACCGGTCCCCTGGAAGACCTTCTTGCTGGCCTCGTACCGGAGTTGCTTCTCTTGGAGCCATCTGCCGTCGCGGTGCTGCTCTTCGGCAGCTTCGCCCGCGGCAATCGCGGGCCGTTCAGCGACCTCGACGTACGCATTGTCACCCGCGGCTCGCCCTTGGAGCGCGATCGCATGCGCGTGCTGCCCGTGGAGGGGTCGCTCCTTCACGTCTCGATCGGCGCCCGCGCTCTCGAGGAGATTGTCGCGGAGGCCTCCGACCCCGAGGAGTGGCCGGGGGTCGAGTACCGATACCTAGCCGCCGTGCCTCTTTGGCAGGACGGCGACGAGGTGCTGGCAACCATCCATGAGGCCATCAGGGCGGCCTGCCCGTCACCGCAGGCGCTCTGGCGAACGGCGGACCACGACATCGAGTCGCTCCTGGAGAAGCTCGCCAAAGCGAAGAACGCCGCGGCAAGACTCGACGCGCCGGCACTCTTCGCAAACACGGCGCAGGTCGCGCTCCTGTCGGCCCGCCTCCTTCGCCCCCTTAATCCGCCCTGGACATCCCTCGACGCCGCGACGATCCCACAGGCCTTCACAACGTGGCGGCACGAGCCGTCAGGCGCCGAGTGGGATGCACGCCTCTGCCTCGGCTTCCAGGAGGAACCGCGCACGCTTTCGGCCACCCTGCTGAGCGCGCTGCGCCTGACCACCGGCACGCTGGCGTTCCTCCGGGCGCACCGTGAACTCCTGCCGCTTGGCGCAAGCCTTGCCGGCCTGCTCTCGGATGGCACCCTTGAACGCCTGGCGCTCCAGGAGTTCGCCTGCCCGCTCTGACTCGCGACCCCTATTAGTCTGACCAGCGGATCGGGCCGATCAAACCTCCGCGCCTAGGACCGCCTTCTGCGAGGCGGTCCCGGGCTTCGCTGCTGCAGGATCCCGAACCACGCCGCGCCTTGCCGCCGGCCTGCGAAGAACTTCCCCCACCTTCGTTGGCAGCCTCACGCCTCTTCCGCCGCGATCTGCGCCAGCGCGTCGCGCAGCTCCGCGTAGGGCTTCATGCCGACGATCTTGTGGCGGCCGTTGACCACGATGGTCGGTAGACTCGTGATGTCCAGGTCGCGCGCACGCCTGAGATTCGCCTCGTAGGCTTGCGCGTAGCGCGGGGCGTCGATTGCGGCCATCGCCGCATCGGGGTCCAGTCCGGCAACCTGCGCAACCTGGCGCAGAACTTCCGCGTCCGCCAGGTTGCGTCCCTCCGTGAAGTGCGCGCGGAAGAGCGCCGTGTGCACGGGGCCCACCCTCCCCTCCTCCCGCGCGTACTCCGCAAGGATGTGCGCCTTGCGCGTGTTCGGGATGATCTCCGGCGCGCGGTATGGCAGCCCTGCCTCGGCGGCGCGACGCCGCATGGCGGCCTGTATGTGGGCGACTCTTTCCGGCGCCACCCCATAGTAGTCCAGCAAAGGGATACCCTCTGCGGGGGCGTCGTCGTTCAGTTCGTATGGCAACCAGCGGACCTCGAGCTCAAGGCCGGATTCCTCGACCAGCTTGTCGACGAGCCCCTCGCCGAAATAGCAGTACGGTCAGACGTAGTCCGAATAGATGTCGATCGCGAGCACCAAGGCACATCCCCACCTTCATGGCGGCTCGCCGCAAACGCGATGCCAGGCCGTCCACGGCGAACCCACCTGAGGATACCGCAACGCGTTCCGAGCCGCAGCACGTCCCGCGCGATCCCGTGGGACCCGGCCCGCCGTGCGCCCCACTCAGGCCGGTGGCCAGCTCCCGCCCGGCCGCATCGCGAGTACCCCGACGACCATCAGCCCCAGTCGATGTCAACCTTCCGCGAGAAAGTTCCTGAGACGCTCGCGCACATCACTGCCGTAGGGGCCGCGGAGCAGCTCCTGGTTGTGCGCATCGCCGGGATAGAGATGGATCGCGAGCGGATGGGGACAAAGTTCCTGGAACCTGGCCAGGTCGACATACGGTTCATCCCGGCTGGCCAGCAGGAGCGTGGGCACCGGTGGCAGGCGCTGGGCAACCTCCTCCGCCCCTATCGCCGGCGACAGGGCCGCAAGGCGGTCGACCCGCCCCCCGAGCAGCGCTGCGGCCCGCAGTGCCGCCGCACCACCCATGCTGCCGCCGAGCAGGTACACCTCCGCGGCTCCATCCGCGCGCAGAGCGTCGATGGCCCGGACCACGTCCTGAGCGTGCGACGCCCCTTGCGGCAGGGGACTCGACAGCCCGTAGCACCGGAAGTCCACGGTGACTGCGCTGAGACCCGCTTCCGCCAATTCCTCGGCGACATCATGCCAACTCGTCTGGTCAAAGTTGCGGCCATGCAGGAGCATGACCACTCTGCCGCCGCTGCCGAACCAGGTACCGGTCAGTGCCCCGCCATCCTCAAGAGTCAGGCCCCAGGACCTCTGGCTCATTCCGCCACCTCCCCGCCGATGTCTCCGCGGGCGATCCCCCGGAGGGCGTCTTCGCGTGCCCGCGGAGTTGCAGAACACTCTCACACCGGAGCCCTTCCCTGGGGCGTCGCGGCGACGCAGGAGGCAAAGCGACGCTACGCCACGCGCTGCGACCGCTCTCCTCCCCGCGGCTCCCGGCCGAATACGCTGCCCGGCAAGGTACCTGGTCCATCGCACACGCCCGCCCTCGCAGGGACCCGGGATGCCTCCCCAAGTATATCTGACTCCTCAGGTTATCTTAAGAGTTTTGGCAGTAACCTCTAAGCGAGTTCCCGTGAAGGAGGTTCTCCAGTGGAGTTGCGCAGGCTCGCTTTCGCGGCCGCATTCATAGCAGCGGCAGGTTTCCTGTCCCCTGCGGTGGCCAGCGCTCAGACCGCGACCGTTCCAGACTTCACCCAGCTCGGCTTCTCGATGGTCGCGGCGTCCACCAACCTCGCGGCAGGTGCCGGAGGATCGCTCCACTTTGGATCGATCACCGTTCAGATACCTCAAGGCGCCTTCACGGATCCCGTGACCTTCGACCTCCTGCAGGGTCCGGTGTCGAACTTCCAGTCTGCCGCGCCATCCGGCGAGAATGTGGTGACAGACTTCGCGTTGCGCGTGTTGGACACCAAGACGCAGCAGCCCGTGTCCACCTTCCTCAAGCCCGTGATGGTCACGGTTACCCAGAATGACATCAGCTCCTCCAGCATGTACGACAACGTCACCCAGACGGGACGAATCGTCGCCAATCCCGTGGCTGCCACCATCAACGGAGACGTGCTCACCCATCCCATCACCGCCGATCTGGTCGGCTGGGTCGTGCTGAGCCCGAGCAGTGCGGTGCCCGCCGTGCCGGACTTCACGCAGCACGGTTTCCCGAACGTCGTCGCCACTACCGATCTGGCGGCCGGTGCGGCCGGATCGGTACAGTACGGCGGGATCTCGATCAACATCCCGCAGGGCACTTTCAGCCAGGCGGTCAAGTTCCAGCTGCTTCACGGTCCCGTCAAGACCCTCCAGTCCGCAGCGCCCGCTGGTCAGACGGTGGAAACGGACTTCGCGCTGCGCGTGATCAACCCGGGCACGGGGCAGCTCATCGGGGCCTTCCTCAAGCCGGTGACGGCAACCATCACGCAGAACGGCATCGGCACCGCCAGCATGTACGACAACGTCACACCGATGGGCATGATCGTCCCCAACCCGATGCCCGCCACCATCAAGGGCGATGTCCTCACCCACCCGATCACCGCTGCCGCGGTCGGTTGGGTGGTCTTGAGCCAGGCGCCCACCGTCCCCGCGGCCACCACCCCGACCACCGGCGTGCCCGTGCTGCCGATCGTGGGCATCGGCGCCGCGCTGATCGTCGCGGGCGTAGTCCTCGTCCGTCATGCGCGCAAGGCGTAGGCATCTCTGGCTTGGGGCTGCGCTGATCGCGCTCGGCGCAGCCCTGGTGGCGCTGCCCCTGGTCTTGCCCGCCTACGCGAACTTGCGCCAGGCCAATCTCGCCAGTGCGCCCGCGCCCTGGCGACCCGGGCGGCCGGCCGCCACTGAGAGACCAAAGCCGAGATCCGTAACGTCCGCCCTGCAGGCGTCGCAGCCCCAGCCGTCCCTGGGTCAGGTGGCGGCATACCTGCGCGTCCCGAAGATCGGCGTGGCCGCGACGGTCCTGCAAGGCACTTCCGACACGCTTCTCGCGTCGGCTCCGGGACATGAGCCGCAGAGTGTCATGCCCGGTGCGACCGGGACGTCCGTCATCGTGGCGCACAACCTGACGTTCTTCCGGCACAT
Source organism: Bacillota bacterium (assembly GCA_021793315.1). Taxonomy (GTDB): domain Bacteria; phylum Bacillota; class Sulfobacillia; order JAJZYS01; family JAJYTV01; genus JAJZQO01. Next base: position 21,903 of record JAJYSZ010000021.1, read on the forward strand.
CGACATCCTGCGGCCGGGGGACACGGTCGTCGCCGGCACCGCGCAGGGCGTCTTCACGTTCAAGGTGACCCGCTCCCTTTTGGTCCCTGCGGACTCCTCCCTGCCGAACACCGCTTGGCCAAGCCTTGACCTCGTGGCGTGCTACCCGCTGAACGCCCTCTACTACACCCCCGACCGCTACGTCGTCGAGGCCGCACTCGTCACCGCGTCGCCTGCCCCCGCCGACAGCCTCGCGGGCCTAAGGTCCAGCCCGCCCCAGTTCGCAGCCACGTTGCCACAGAGCCTCGCCACCCAGCCCCTCTGGCTCTCGGACACCGGCTACGAGGTCGGCAGCGCAACCTTCACGGGTGGTCCAAGCCTGGAGCTCACGGCCAGCGGCGCCAGCTGGAGCCTCGTGGCGCAAAGCATCCGCATGTTTGCCGCCACCGTGCGGGCCCTGGGCCTCACCGGACCGGCACCCCTCGCGGGCTTCGGACCGCATCCCACGCTCTACGGTCTCACGGGAGGCGGTCCCTGGTCGGTGGAGCCGAAGGCGCCTCTCGACGTCTCCATCGAGCTCAGTTCCTCCGGCCGGCCGCTGGCTGTGACGGTGGAGGCGCCCGCCGCCCGCATCGCGAGCCCCGGCCAGGTCAGAACGGGCTCGTACGCCGTCACCCTCGTGGTGCGCGGCGACGTCCTCTACCTCCGTCGCGCCGGGTTGACCTGATGGTTCGCCTCCCCCACTCCATCTGCGCCGCTTGGCAGACGGGAGGTGCAGGACCCGATAGCGAGAATCAGACCTTAGGCAGCCGACCGTTCGTCTGGTATGCCGGCCGGGAGGGATTCCATGAGCATCGACACACGGCGGCAGGACAGCCTGCTGCCCGAGCAGATCGCGGCTATGAGAGGTGAGATCGCGGAGGACCGTGAGGTCCGGGCCATGAGGAATGCCCTTGCGAAGAACAGCATCCTGAAAGTCGCAGAGAATCAGGACGTTCTCGCGTCCATGCAGCACACGTTCTCCTCGGAGCTGGCGTCGCCCGCCGTGACCAATCAGATGAAGAGCGGTCGCTGCTGGATGTTCGCCGGCCTCAACGTGCTGCGCCGGGCGGCGGCCAAGCGCCTGCGCGTCGCGGAGATCGAACTCTCCGAGAACTACCTGACGTTCTTCGAGAAGCTCGAGAAGGCGAACTGCTTTCTCGATGACGTCCTCACGACCCTGGACGAGCCCAAGGACAGCCGGCTCGTGACCCACATTTTCAACGCGCCCGCGAGCGACGGCGGCGAGTGGGAGCTCTTTGCGAACCTGGTGCTCAAGTACGGCGTCGTGCCCAAGAGCGCGATGCCCGAGACGCAGCACTCGAGCGACTCCCATGCCATGAACCGCATTTTGGACATGAAGCTCCGCGAACAGGGCCTCAGTCTGCGCCGCGCGCACGCGGCCAGCGCGCCGGCCGGAGACCTCCTCGAGCGAAAGGGCTTCATGCTTTCGGAGATCTACCGCATCCTTGCGGTGTTCCTCGGCGTGCCTCCAAGCACGTTCGACTTCGAATACCGTGACCAAGACGACCACTTCCACGCGGACCGTGCTCTCTCGCCGCAGGCGTTCTACGCGCGCCACGTCGGCTTCGACTTCGACGCCTACGCGAGCGTCGTCAACATCCCTGCGCCGGACAAGCCGTTCGGCCAGACCTACCTCGTCGCGCACCTGCCCGTCGTGCGTGGCGGCCCGGCGCGCCCCTATCTGAACGTCGACGCCGCCACGATGCGTGCCCTGACCCTCGCGCAACTCAAGGACGGCGAGGGCGTCTACTTCGGCTGCGACGTCGTGCAGATGATGGACAGCGAGGCGGGCGTGCTGGACGATCACCTCTACGACTTCGCGGGCGTGTTTGGTGTGCCGTTCCAGCTCTCGAAGGCGGACCGGCTGGACTACTTGGGCGAGATCGCGGGCGGCCACCAGATGGTGTTCACCGGCGTCCATATCGTCGAGGGCCTCCCGGCACGCTGGAAGGTGGAGAACAGCTGGGGAGAGGAGCATGGACAGAAGGGCTACTTCGTCATGAGCGACGGCTGGTTCGAGAACTATGTCTACCAGGTGGTGGTCCGCAAGGACTATCTCTCTTCAGGGCTTAGGGCCGCGCTCGCTGCGTCGCCGCAGGTGCTCCAGCCCTGGGACCCGATGCGGGGACTCTGATCCCGGGCCCGCCGGACGCGCACAGGGCAGGCGACGCTGCGGCGTCGCCTGCCCTTCATGTCGTCACCCTTCCGGCTAGGACCAGACCTCCCGGTTCACGAGCGCTGGCGGGCGCCGGCCCGCCAGCGCGAAAAGGAGGTTGTCCGCGGCCAGCATGCCCATCGCGAGGCGCGTCTCGACGCTCGCGCTGCCGAGGTGCGGCGCCAGCACCACGTTGGGCAGTTCCCGCAGCTCCTCAGGCACCGCTGGCTCGCGCTCGTAGACGTCGAGGCCCGCGGCGAAGATCTGGCGCCTGCGCAGGGCCGCGGCCAGGGCCGCCTCGTCCACAACGGGGCCACGTGATGTGTTGACGAGCACCGCGGTCGGCTTCATGCGCAGAAGCTCCGCAGCTCCGATCAGGTGCCGCGTCTCTAGGGTCAGCGGGACGTGCAGGGAGACGCAATCGGCCTCGGCCAGCAGCTCCTCTAGGCCAAGCCGCTCGGCGCCCAGCCGTTGCTGCGTTTCGGGGGGCGCGGCGCTGCGACTCGCGTAGATGACTCGCATGCCGAAGCCCGTGGCGCGCTGCGCCACCGCCTGCGCGATGCGTCCGAAGCCGACGAGCCCGAGCACCTTGTGGTGGACGTTCCAGCCGAGCATCATGCCGGGATCCCAAATCCAAGGCTCCGCCGAGCGGATGAAGCGGTCGCCCTCGCAGACGCGCCGCGATGCAGCCAGCATCAGTGCCCAGGCCATGTCGGCCGTGCTCTCCGTCAGGACGTCCGGCGTATTGGCGACCAGCACCCCCCGGGCACTGCAGGCCGCCACGTCGATATTGTCGTAGCCCACCGCGTAGTTGGCGACAATGCGCAGGCTGGGTCCGGCAGCCTCCAATAGCTCGTCGTCGATCCGATCGGTGAGGAGCGTGACCAGCCCGGCCTTGCCGGCGGCGCGCTGCAGCAACTCCCCGCGCGGCATCGCCCCTGGGCCCTGCCAAAGGTCCAGGTCACAGACGGCGGCGATGCGCGTCAGCACTTTCTCAGGCAAACGACGTGTCACAAGCACAGGTTTCCGCGTCTCCCCGGCCATGCGCAGGCCTCCTCTGCATGCCAAGCACCGGGCGCCTGCTCAGCTGCTGCGCGCCTTGGCGCTCCCCATCTCGATGAGCGCGATTGCCACGACCATCAGGAGGATGTGCCACCAGACAGACACCTCGGGCCAAAAGAGGAACCTGCCGACCACCAGGAGCGCACCCAGGGTGGCAAGTCCCGCGCCCGCCTGGGTGAACCTCCGCCGCGGGCCGGGCTGGTTCGCAAGCAGCCATGCCGGTACGAGAAACAAAAGCCCGAAGGCGATGTGCAGCCAGAGGACAAAGCCTTGGTCCGGGTAGAGCGAAAGGAGGGCGCCCAGTCCAAGCAGCAGCGCTGCGACAAAACCGGTGCGGACAAGCATTTTCAGCATGGTTGGCGCTTTCGGCGTCCCGCCGCGTCGTTCCTCCCGTGCGGTAAGGCTTGGCAGTCCTCAGAAGCCGCCGCCGCCGCCGTCGGAGCCAAAGCCACCGTCGTCGCCTCCTCCCTGCCGGGAGCCGCCCTGGACAGCCCCGGGCTGCACCTGCAGCACGCCCTGCACGCCGTTCTGGCCGACGAGGCCGATCTGCCCAGCCAGGGTCAAGGCACCACGGCTGCCACGTACGACCGCTGTAAAGTTCCCGCCGTTCAGTTGGGCGAGCGAACCGCGGAACATGCCAGGGGTGCTCGCCGTACCCAGCGAGACGCTGCTGCCCGTCAGGGCGACCCCGTTATTCGGCAGCGCCTGGCCCTGCAGCACGAGCGTCATGACGCTATATTGCCCAGCCTGAACCTGCAGATGGAAGTCCAGGGTGTCCAAGCCCTGCGCATTTGGACCCTGCTCCGTCACGGTGCCGGAGAACGGCGCCGAGTAGGGCGCCAACACGCTGACGGTCGTCGCTGGCGCGCTGACGCTTCCGCCCGACCCGTGACCATTGTTGGCGATCTTGTTCCACCCTGGCCGCACCGGGCCAGCCGCCGCGAACCCGGCCATGGCCAACGCGATGAGACCGGCCACGGCCGCCCAGCCGGGGCGTGCCGCGACGCGCGGCCGCCCCGCGGGACGCAGGAGGCGTGCGATGGTCAGGCCAACGACCGCAGCGGAGCTCAAGCCATAGATGGCGATGGCCCAGACCGTGCGCGTGTCGCTGCCGTCGCCGAGGCCGTGCAGGGTTGCGAGCAGCCAGACGACGAACGTGAGGTAGTGCAGGCGTCTCCACCATGGATAGCCGATCTTCGGCCTCAGCCAGCCCGTGATGACGATGGCCAGGCCCAGATAGGCGGAGATGATGCCGAGCGCCATCCAGAGTGGCCGGTAATGGCTGACGCCAGGCACCAGCACCTCTTTCAGGGTGAATGCCGTGAACGGATCGATCCACACCGAGATACCGTGGATCGCCGTGAATACGCCCGCGAGCAGCGTCGTGTACTGGTGGAGCTGTTCGTTCACGAGCCGGGGCCAGGTCCGCCGCGACTGCCAGCGCTGGCTCAGCAGCAGGCCGAACACTACTGCCAGCGTGACGAGGACGTAGGCCGTGAAACCGGAGGCACGTGCCACTAGCCATTGCCACTCCACGGTCCTAGCTCACCCCGTCCCTTCCGGCCATGGTCCCGCGCGGACCACGTCGCCCGTCTCTGCCGCCAGGAGTCCTGCAAGTCCACGCGAGGTCAAAAAGGCCGCGCCTTCAGCCAAACCATGGATAAAGGTCGTCGTTGCAGCGACATCAGCCTCTTCGCAACTGGCGGCGATCACGCTCACCGTCGCGAGCGGCTGCGCAGCGGGGTACCCGGTCGAGGGATCGAGCAGGTGGTGACGCGCGACGCCGCCCTGGTGCCAGCGCCTGCGCAGCGTGCCCGATGTGGCCAGGGCGCCGCGGCGCAGCAGGATCGCTTCGCCCGGCAGGGGCTCAAGACCGACCGGCCAGCCGTCGCTCCCGGGCGGCAGGCCGCGCACCGCAAGGTCGCCGCCCGCGTTCACGAGCGCGACGCCGATGCCGGCGGCGGCCAGGGCCTCGAGCGAAGCATCGACGGCCATGCCCTTTGCGATGCCGCCCAGGTCCAGCCCCACATCGGGCGGCAGCGCGATCTGCCTGCGCTCGGGAACCAGCTCGACAAGGCGCCAGCCCCCGCCCCCTGTCACAGGAGCCGCAAGCGGCGGCAGTGCGCCGCCCGTCCCGATCTCCGCGAATGTCCTGCTGTAGCCGAGCTGCTCGATCTGGCGCTGCAGCGTGGGGTCAAAGGTTCCCCCGGTCGTGTCGGCCCACCAGATGGCCCGGGAAACGACCGAAAACAAAAGCTCCCCCGCCGCGAACCACCGCCCCGCCGCGCGGTTCAAGGCGGAGAGTTCGCTCTCGGGTCGAAAGCGGCTCAAGGACTCGTCCCAGGTGCGGAACACCGTGCGCACCGTCCGAAGGGCCGCCGCAATCTGCTCAGTCGGCGCGTGCACCTCGACCGTGGTGCCCATCGCGTCAAACGCAACGGACGTGACGGACCGGCTCATAAGCTACGACACCGTCGACTGGGTGAACGGCTGGACGTTCTGGCTGCTGCCGAAATCGAAGCCCTGACCCGAGGACCCAGCTTGGCCGAAGCCGGCACTGGAACCCGGTGCCTGCGCGGGGGCCTTGGGCGTTGTGGAACCGGCGCGGCTCGTCACACCCGTCAGGTGATGGGCAGCGGCCTGCCAGAGCAGGGCAAATGCGACCACGGCGGCCCAGGCCACGAGGCGCTTCAGGGTGCGCGCCCGGCCCGCCGCCTGCTCCCGGCTCATCTCGGGACGAGTTGGTCGCAACGCGCGCCCAGGTCGCTCCGCTGTGATGTCTTCCATGTTGCGTCGCTCCCCTCGGGGCGCATTCTGGCACACAGGCCTTAGAGACTGCTGAAAACGGCCTTAGCGGACCATTTTGCACTGGCAAAGGGCTCCCTGCATCGCATCCGACCAGCCGCGCAGCGTGGACCATTCGGCGACAGACGGGCGCAAGGTTGCGCAGTGCGGCCGTCGTGCGATTCGTCCCCGGTCGGCAGGCGCACAAGATGGGGCGCGGCGTCGATCCGCGACAAAAAAGGCGCGCCCCTCGTCCGTGGCGAAGCGAGCCAAAACCGAATCGGTGAAAGCTTCGCTCTCTTCAAGGCCGTTGGGCCCCCGTCGCTAAAGCCTAGCGTGTGTTCGCCGAGAGGCACCGCTACCCAAGAACTGTATCCGTTGTGCATCAATGTGGAATGGAACATCAGAAGTCTTGCCGTATCTTTCGGCTTGGGGGAATGTGCTTGGTCACCTGGATGACGGCGTCCAGCGTGCTGCTCATTGGCTGGTATGGACTTCTGTACGTCGGCGTTCCGCGCTTCTGTGGCAGGGTCCGGTTCGACGAACGAGAGGACCTGCTCAACCACCTGCTCCTTGTAGCACTGCTGCTCGACTTGGCGCTGCAGATCACTGGATGGACCTACGCGGACATCGGCATGCTGATCATCCTGGTAGTGTGGGGAGCGCTCCAGTTTCGGGCGCATTGGTTGCCATACTTGCGAGGCGCATCAACGCAGCAGGTTCGAAGCTACTACCGAGCGTTTGGCGACAATCTGTACCTGTTCCGTAATACGGGCAACCGGATCTTGCCCGACGCCTACCACACGGTCATGCACGTTCTCATGGTAGTCACTTTCCTGACCACCCTTCTGCAAGCGTTGGGCGTCGGCTTGCGCTGAGACTATGGGCTGGCAGTCAGGAGTACGTCTCTGGTGCAAACGCCTCACAAAAACGCGCGATTCGGCTCACTACAGCTGTGATAGCTGCGCTTCGTCGCAAAGAACTCATTTAGGCACGAGAGAAGCAGACGAACGCAGGCGCCTCCCGAGTAGCGGCTTCGTAGCTCACGGAAAGGCAGCACCTCTTTATCGCACTCAAACGTGCCGTCAGGTCAGGTGGCGTTTTCCTCATGTGCTTCAGCACCTGAATGGCTGCGCTCGCTTTTGTCATGCTGGGGGCCCACCCAAACTACGCGCAGTGGTCGGATTCATAAGGAAACTGCATTACCACACAGCTTTGGCCAGTGAGGGAATGCAGTTCAGCGACATGCCGCAAGTGGACACCAAGTCCCGAACTGCCTGCTCAGCGGTTAGTCAAGAGCGACAGCAGATATGCAACCGCTGCAAACCCAGCAACGATGAGCAGGACGGGCACATCAGAAAGCCCCAGCGCCACCCAGTGCGGGATGCTGCCGCTACGCGGCGTACTAAGGTGGGCCGCCACCAGCCAGAGGCCGAAACCAACAGCCATGGTCGCCGCCGGAACAGCAACTCGTCTGAGGATCTCACCACTCCGCTCTCGGTCTGTGCCAGCCGCCAGCGTGATCAGCGTAAGGAAGGCAGTGAGAGCCACAACGGCGATGAGGAGGAGTAGCGGTTGCCCGACGATGGCACTTCGCAGGAAAAGAACTACCTCAACGGTCAGTGCCGTCACTGCTCCGATCTTGACCCAGTTTGGGAACACCCCGTAGGGCGCCGTCTGACCGAACACGCTTGATCACCTCCCCGTTTTCAGTCTACGCGCTAAAAGCGAACGTGACAGAATAAAGACTATACCGCAGATGATCCCAGGCAAAACACCCCGACCACTCCCCACACGGCGTACAGCACGCCTACGAACCCAGTACCGGCCTGGAACTTGGAACTCCTGCTGCGTTGGTAAGCTGCGGCGACACCTGTCGTGATCCAGATCTCTGCCTCTGGAGGAAGACGGTGTTTGGCGCTGTGGCCTGGCTTAGAACTATGAAGTGGGCAATGTGCAGACCCCAGGGTTCAGCGGACCCACGGACGCGCCAAAGCCGCGGAGCCTGCCCACGACTGGGCGGGCCCGCGGCCCCGTGTCTCGCCTACTACGCCTCAACGGCAGGCATGAGGCGCAGCCGCCCTGCCGCAAAGGTCATGGCGTCGCTTCCGATCTCGAACAGAAGATCCATCTCACCAAGTTCCGGCGCCTCGTCCGCTAGCAGACTGACACGCAGCAGCGCATCGGTCAGTCTGCTCTCCGCCCCTTCGTCGTCCTCGATGCCGAGGGCATGCAGGCTGCGCCGCGCGAGGGCCTGCGCGTCGCGGTCGGTCAAGGGCACAATCCGTTCCAGTGCCGCGGCCCGGCTGGCCACGACGGGATTGACGGCCATGATCGGACCGAACAGGGGATCCTGCACAACCTGGACGCGCACCTTCGGCAAGTCGCCACCCTCACCGGCCTGAAGCCCCAGGTGCGTCAGGGCCTGCGCGAGGACAGCTGCGGTTGGCTCTTTCCCCCCCGCCGCCACCTGGGCCCGCAGCATGTCGCGTGCAGACGCGGCGTCGGCGCCTTCGAGGTCGGGCATGCGCCCGTGCGGCTGGTTCCTGAAGCGCGCATAGCGCACCACCTGCCCCAGGGCGCGCACCGCCCGCTCGGGAAAGGCATAGACGGGGATGCGCTGGCAGCAGGTGTCGATCCAGCCAAGTGGCGCGTTGCCGTCAAGCGGCAGAAGGAAATTGGCGACAATCGGCTTGGGGGTACCACCGTTCTCCTTCACGACCTCGTTGACCGCCTCGGCGATCCGGCTCGCCACCTCGTCGCTCTGCGACATGCCGACCGGGATGAAGAGCACGATCACCGCGTCGACGTCCGGGTTGCGCAGCACCTCTGGCAGCGCCTTGCGATAGCCTTCCGCCAGGGCCTCGAAGCCGAGGTCGATCGGCGGCATGGCCAATTCGAGGCCTTCCTTCGGCAGGCCATCCACGGTGATGACGGCTCCGCCCGCAGAGTTCGTCAGGACAGCCACCCGTCCGCCCTGCGGCAAGGGACTGCCGTCCAGCAAGGCGGCCACGTCGAACAGCTCCTCGAGGGTGTCGGCCCGGATGATGCCCGCCTGGCGGAACAGGCCTTCGAAGACGCGGTCGCGGGGCTCCGCCCCGAACTCGGACACCGCGGCGCCGCCGCGGGTGCGCGCGCTCTTCACCACGAGCACCGGCTTTTCCGGCGTCAGTCGCCTGCAGATCCGCGTGAACTTGCGCGGGTTGCCGAACGACTCCAGGTAGAGCGCGATCAGCGACGTCTCAGGGTCAGTCTCCCAGTACTGCAGGAGGTCGTTGCCCGAGACGTCCGCCTTGTTGCCCATGCTGACGAAGCTCGAAACCCCCACGCCAAGGCGGCTCGCGTAATCCAGGATGGCCACGCCCAAAGCCCCGGACTGGCTCGCGATGGCGAGCCGCCCGCGGCGTGGCATGATCGGCGCGAAGCTCGCGTTGAGCGGCGCATCCGGCGTCGTCGTCAGGAGACCGAAGCAATTGGGACCGAGCAGGCGGATGCCCGCCTCGCGCAGTCGATGCGCAAGCTCCTGCTGCTCCGACACGGCGCCCGCGTCGGCGAAGCCGGCGGAGAGAATAGCGACGCCGCCTACGTGCGCCTCGATGCACTGCTCGACGATGTCCCGCACCTGCATCGCAGGCACCACCAGAAGCGCGAGATCCACGGCCTCCGGCAGGTCCTTGAGCTGCGGGTAGGCCCGCACGCCGGCGACGGCGCGAGCGCTCGGATTCACCGGGTAGACCGTACCTGTGAACCCGCTTTCGACGATATGCCGGAACACGACGTGCCCAAGGTGGCTCGGATCTCTCGACGCGCCGATCACCGCCACCGTCTGCGGGTGGAGGAACGGCCTCAGCGACGCCGCGGTGGCCATCTGCTCGCGCGTGTCGTGCAGCGCGCGGCTGCGCTCCGTTTCCGCGAGCGGCAAGACCATCCGCACCGCCGTGTAGTCGTCCGGGTCATAGTGGTGCTGGACCTCGAAGCCCGAGTTGCGGAAGACCTGGATCATCTTCTGGTTCTCCTGCAGCACGTAGGCCTCGAAGCGGCGAAGGCCGTAGCGCCACGCCACCTGGGCCATCTCCTCCAGAAGCAGCGTGCCAATGCCGTAGCCGTGGAACCGCTCGTCGACGAAGAAATCGATCTCGGCCCCCTCGGAATCGGTGCGCAGGAAGTGGCTGATGCCGATGATCGTGTCCCCTGAGATGCAAAGAAGCGCGTACTTGTCCGGTAGATTGCTCTCCAGCATCTCGACGATCTTTCCGTCGTCGACCTCGCGCACCGCATGAAAGAACCGATAGTAGAGCGACGTCTGCGACACGCCCTGGAACAGGGCTCTGAGCATCCTGCGCTCGTCTTCGCTGCCCGTCGCCTCGCGCACGTCCGCCACCCGGCCGTCCCGCAGGATCACGCGCAAGGTGATCACCTCCGCCAATCGCTGCCCTTATTCTGACGCCCCGAGGGAGCACATGCCATAGTCTCCATGGCGCAATCTCGGCCCCGCAGAGCCCCCCATCTACCACGGCGCCGCGATGTCTGTTCCCAAGTCGCGCCCAGAGGCGCTATGATTCCCATGCCAGCGGATTCTCCTGTCACGCGCGAAAGAGGTGCGTGCCGTTTGTCGCAGTCGGTCGCGCTCATCTATAGCGACGCATACCAGGGCTACCGCTTCTCGCCGGACCATCCCTTCAATCCGATCCGCCTGCGCTGGACCTACGAGATGATCGAAGGCCTTGGCCTGCTTGCGCCCGGCGATCGGCGTGGACCTGAACCCGCCTCCGACGAGGATCTTCTTAGGGTGCACAGCCCCTCGTACATCCGCGAGGTGCGGCGTCTGTCCGAAGGCGGCGCGGTCAGCGAGTCGTCCCTGCTGTACGGACTCGGCACCGAGGACGATCCGGGCTTTGCGGGCATGCAAGACGCGGCAGCGCTGGCTGTCGGCGGCACGCTTGTCGGGGCGCGTGCGATCGCAGCGGGAGAACTCGTGCACGCCTTCAACCTCGGAGGTGGGCTCCATCACGCGTTCGCCGCCCAGGCGGCGGGCTTCTGCATCTACAACGATATCGCCCTCGCCATCCTCGCGCTCCGCGACGCGGGCCTCAAGGTCGCCTACATCGACATCGACGTCCACCACGGCGACGGCGTGCAGGAGATCTTCTACAGGGATCCCCAGGTCCTCACCATCTCGTTCCACGAGAGCGGCCGCTACCTGTTCCCGGGCACAGGCGGCGTCGAGGAACTGGGCGCCGGGCCAGGGCTGGGGACAGCCCTCAACGTACCCCTCGAGCCGTTCACCGATGACGCCTCCTGGCTTGAGCTGTTCGAGGCGATCGTACCGCCGGCGCTAGAAAACTTCCGCCCCGACGCACTCGTGACGCTGCACGGCTGCGACGGGCACGTGCTCGACCCGCTCGCGGACATGCGCCTGACGACCCGCTTCTATTGGCGAACCGCTGCCCGCCTGCACGAGCTTGCCCACGAGGTGGCCGGAGGGCGCTGGCTGGCCCTGGGCGGTGGAGGCTACGAGCTGCTGCGGGTGGTGCCGCGAGCCTGGTCGCTCGTATGGGCCGAGATGCGCGGCACCCCCCTGACCGAAGACACGCAGGTTCCGCCGGCGTTCAACGCAAGGCACCAGCCTCCCGGCGAGCCGCCCTTGCCCCGCCTGGTCGTCGACCCGCCAGACTTCGTGCCACCGCTTGACCGCCAGCCGGAGATCTCCGGACGCAATCGGGCGACCCTCGCGCGCCTGCGCCAGATTTCGCCTCTGCTCTGACTGCCACGATCCGACAGTCCGGACAGGCAGGAGTTCGGCGGGCAAGTGCGAACCGTGCCTCATATGATGGGTTGCTGGCGAAAATGGGCGGCGGCGCCCGCCCTGGCCCTTCTTCTTTTGTCGAGTCTCCCCACCCACGCAGCTGCTGCTGCGTCTCTCACCGACCTCGAAAGCCAGTTGCACAGCGTCCATGTCAACCTGGTCGCGGACAAGGCCCAGCAGGCGAAACTGCAAGCCGAGGTCAACCAGTCCCAGAGCCTGCTCAACCAGGTCGATCAGCAGCTCGGCACCACGCAGCACAACATTGCCGTCACCCAGGCGGACATCGTCGTGACCGAAAACAGGATCGGGACGATCTCGCGGCGCCTGGCCAGGACGCGCAAGGCATCCGAGCAGCAGCAGGGCGGCCTCGACGCCGTGCTCCTCTACACGCAGCAGAACGGCCCGATCGGCTACCTCGCGGTGCTCCTGCACGTGGCGAGCTTCGGCGAGTTCGTGACACGGCTCGGCGACGTCATCGAGGTGGCCTCGTTCGAGCGTGGGCTGGTGCAGCATCTCAACCGCGACGCCGACCTCATCCACCACGATCTCGTCCTGCAGGACCAGACGAAGGCGAAGCTCGCCCGACAGCAGGCGACGCTCGTGCGCCAGCGCGACCAGCAGGCGCAGGTGGCGAGCCAGCGCCGCCATGTCCTCGCCACCCTCCAGAGCCAGCAGCAGCAGGTCGCAACCGTGGTGGCGGACGAGGAGCAGCAGGGGCAGAAACTCTGGAACGCGATCCAGCAGATCAAGGCGGAACTTGCGGACGGACAGCTCAGCTCCTCGCAGATCTTCTCCATCGTCCAGTCGATCTCAGCCATCTACGGCATCGACCCCTTGCTCGTGATGGCCGTCATCCGGGAGGAAAGCGGCGGCAACACCCATGCGGTCTCGTCCGCCGGGGCGCAGGGCCTGATGCAACTCATGCCGAGCACAGCGGCGGAGCTGGGGGTCACGGACGCCTTCAACGCGGAGCAGAACGTGCATGGCGGCATCGCTTACCTCGCCTACCTGCTCAAGACGTTCCACAACAACATCCCGTTCGCCCTGGCTGCCTACAATGCCGGTCCCAACGCCGTCAAGCAGTATGGTGGCATTCCGCCCTACCCCGAGACCCAGAACTACGTCAAGAACATCATGTACATGTACCAGCACGGCATCTGATCCAGATGCAGGACCTGGGACCGAGATGCGAAATTACCTCGCATACCGGTTTCATCTCCGATTGGAGGTCTGGCAGCTTGCGCGTACTGGTGACCGGCGGCGCGGGGTTCATTGGCTCCAACACGGTGGATTGGCTTGTCGAGAGCGGGCATGAGGTCTCGGTGGTGGACAACCTCGTCACGGGCTTCCGCGAACAGATCCATCCGCAGGCCCGCTTCCACGAGGTCGACGTCACGGACGAGCAGGCCCTGCAGATGGTCTTTGCCGCGGAGCGCCCCGAGGCCGTCATCCATCTGGCGGCCCAGATGGACGTCCGCGTTTCGACGCGCGAGCCCGCCTACGACGCGAAAGTGAACATCCTCGGCAGCCTCAACGTCATCACCTGCGCGGTCGAGGCCGGAGCACGCAAGATCGTCTACGCTTCGAGCGGCGGTGCCATCTACGGCGAGCCCAGCTACCTTCCCGTGCGCGAGGACCACCCGATCAGGCCGCTCTCCCAGTACGGCGTGACCAAGCACACCGTCGAGCACTACCTTTACCTCTACGCGCACCAACGTGGTCTTCGCTATACCGCCCTGCGCTACGCCAACGTCTACGGGCCACGCCAGAATCCCTCCGGGGAGGCGGGCGTGATCGCGATCTTCACGCGCAACCTGCTGCTCGCCGAGCCGTGCCGCATCTTCGGCGACGGCCTCCAGACGCGGGATTACGTCTACGTCGGCGATGTCGTGGCCGCGAACGTGATGGCGCTCAGCGCCGCCGACGACGAAGCCGTGCACATCGGCTGCGGTGTCGAGACGAGCGTCAACGAACTGCACCGCCGGCTCTCGGAGATCTGCCGCAGCCAGGTGCCCGCCCGCTACGAGGCGGAGCGGCCGGGTGAGGTGCAGCGCATCGCGCTCGACCCTTCTCTCGCAGCCGCGCGGCTGGGCTGGGTGCCCAAGGTGCAACTCGCCGAAGGGCTTGAGCAGACGGTCGGGTACCTCGAGGAGCGACTCGCCGAGGGTCGACTGGCCTGACCGGAAGGCGAGGCGGAGAGCCGTGAGGCAGGGACGGCGCCATGCGGGCGCCCCCTGCCTCATTTCCTTTCCTGACTCGCCCGTGCGTGTCCGCCGCCTCAGGGCGCCGTCTGCACCTGAGGCCCCGCCCCCGCAGCGGCGACGTGGAACCCCTCGACCGCTGCGGCGCTCGTCCAGAGCCCCGTGTCCATGAGATGCGTTCCCCCTGGTCCCAGGACGCTGTCGCAGGCTGGATCCACGGTGAACGTCCAGGCGCCCGACTTGGCGACGAACCGGACGGTGGCCGCCGCACCGAAATCGGCGGCGCAGCCGTGGGCGCCGCGCGTATCCATGGGCAGCGCATTTGCGGCGGCCAGGATGCCATGCCACGCCTCAGGCGTTCGGAGCGTACGCGTGACCCACGGCTGGCTCACCGACTGGCGCGCCCGCACGGTGACTTCCTCAAGCTTCGCCGGCACGATGCTCGCCTTGGGGCGCGCGGGCGCCTCGATCAGCTCGCGGGCGATCGAATAGACGCTTTTGGTGCCGTCCGGCTCTACCGTGAGCAGCACCGTGTCGCTCATGTCCTGGCCGCGCGAGAAGGACCAGTCCCAGCTGGTGATGCCCGAGCGGTCACCCGACGTTCCCTGCCCCTGTTTGCGATAGCCAAGACGCTCGAGCCGCGGCAGGTAGTACGCATAGACCTCCTGCGGGCGCAGGGCCACGACATACGTGGCAAGGGTCGTGTGCAGGTAAGGCGACGAAACCGTCTCGAAGGGCGGCACCGCCACCTGGCTCGCAAAGGCCCCGCTCGGCGGGCCGATCGCAAGGAGCGGTGTGCTGCCCTTCGGCGCTGGCCCCGCCGCCGCCGCATAAGCCCCTCCCGCCAGCAAAAGCACGCCGACCAAAAACGCGAGCGGACGAAGACGCCGCATGCCTTTAGCTCCCTTCCTTCCGGGTTGGCCCAGTATCGCTGTCCGCCCTGGGCCCCTGGCGAAGAACACCCGTCCCACGTCCGCCGTGACGCCGTCCATAGCGGCTTCGTGCGGTCAGCGGGCGGGGATCCCGCCTTCAGCGGGCAAGGCCTGCCCCCAGGAGCATCACGACCACCGACCCGAGCGCAATGAAGGGACCGAAGGCGAAGGCGTCCTTGCCGGTGGCCCGCCGCGTCAGCAGCAGCCCCGCGGCATAGAGCCCGCCACAGAGAACGGCGAGAAAGAGCGTGCCGAGTCCTCGCTGCCAGCCGAGCAGCAAGCCGACGACCCCGAGGTACTTGACGTCGCCGAGGCCGAATCCGCCCCGGCCGATCCAGGCGATGAGAAGACCGATGCCCAAGAGGATCGTCGCGCCGAGCAGGCCGGTGACGTACGCCCCGGCGCCCAGGGGCAGGAGCGTCAGCAGGCCGAGCACCACCGCGGCGAGCAGCAGCCGGTTCGGAATGACGCGCCGGCGCAGGTCGACCGCGGCGGCCGTGATCCCGAGCCAGAGCACGAGCAAGTCGAGCGGCAGCGCAGCGCGTGCGCGCAGCGCAAAGAGGGCGGCCGTGGCGAGAATGGCGGTCAGTTCGATCCAAAGGTCGGCGCGCCTCGGAGCTCGGCCACAGCCCTGGCAGCTGCCCGCCCGGCCATGGCGCAGCAGCGGCGTGTGGCTGGCCGGACCGAGGGGCCTGCCGCAGCCGCTGCAACGTGCGGGCAGCCAACGGCCGCCGTCTGCGAGCGCGTCCGCGAGCGGGGTCAGCCCGGCCGCCGCGATAAACCCTACGACCAGACCGAGCGCCATGGCCCAGACACCTTGCAAGCCGCCGCCCTCCTCCGCTCCCCGTCCCGACGCTGCTCTCCCTTTGGTCAGGCGCTCTGTACCTGCGAGAGGATCCAGGCGTTCGCGTAGTGTTGGACGGCGGCCTCGCCCGCCCCCAGCTCCGCCTCGAGCGCCGCCACCTGGCTCAGGATGACCGGGGCCGCCTGCCCCTCGGGCGCGATGCCAAGGGCGCGCTGGAACTGGTCCAGGGCGGCGATCGGGACGCCCAGGCGCAGCAGGGCGTAGGCCTTTTGCAGATAGACGAGCTGCTGAACGGTCGCACCCGGCAGATGGGAGGGGGTCGCCCTGGCCTCCGCGGCCGCCAGTTCGTCCAGCGTCCTGTCGGCCATGGCCGTGTAGAGCGACGCGTAGGCGCTAGTCGCGCGCTGAATCGTGAAGAAGCTCAAAGCCCGCTCGCGCGCCGCGGAGCCAAGCCGTTGGCGCAGGGCCTCATCCTGCAGCAGGATGATGATCGCCACGGCGAGCCGCGCCGGATCGCGTGCGGGCACCGTGATGCCGGTGTCGGCGAGAGCCTCGGCCGTGCCGCCAACGTCGGTGGCAACCACGGGCAGCCCGCTCATCATCCCTTCGATCACGGAGTACGGAAAGGCCTCGGACACGCTCGACTGGACGAGGATATCGGCCTCGCGGTAGAGGTCGGCCGGGGTCTGCGAATGTCCCTGCAGCAGCACCGTGTCGTCGAGCCCGAGTTCGTGCCTGAGCTCAAGCATCTGCGCATGGTAATCCTCCACGGCGACGGCGCCCCACACCTCGAGCCGAACCTCGGGGAAGTGGCCGTGCACGATCGCCATGGCCCGCAGAAGGGTCTCGATGTCCTTGTTCGGGTCGATGCGCGCGATGCTGAGGAGGCGCGGCGGGCCCTCGCGCTGCGCCGTGCTCGGCATGAATGCCTGCGGGGAGACGCCGTTGTAGACGACACCGATGCGCTCTTTCCGCGCGCCCAGGAGACGCTCCCAGCGGGCATTGAATGCGCACACGGGGGCGATCCGATCGGCGAAGTGCAGGTTGGCCCGGACGATCGTGCGCACCGTCGCCAGCAGGAAGCGCTTCGCGAAGCGGCTCATATTGCTGCGTCCCACGGACAGGTACTGCTCGCGCAGATAGACACCGTGCTCCGTCAGCAGGTACGGCGTACCGTACTCGACCTTTGCGATGATGCCGGCGATGCCGCAAAAGGCCGCCGCCGACGAGTGCACCAGATCGACGTCGGGGATCGGCGTGTTGAGCACGGTGAAAAAGTGGTAGATCCAGCCGAGCGCCTGCACTGCCTCGAACACGGTAGGCTCCGGCCAGACCCCAGCTTCGGCGGCGTCATGCAGATAGTCCCGAAAGGCCCGCCAGACGGCTTCGGACTTGAAGGTCTCACGATAGTCGAACACCTGGAAGTGCCTGTGCATCGCCGCGAGAGCGTAGCCCACCGCCTCCGGATCCTCGCCGCTGTGGCGCATCTGGGCCAGGAACGAGAGGAACTCCGGCAGGAAGCCGCGCAGGACCTCTTCTTCCGTCGTGCGCTGCTTTTGCAGAAAGATCTCCGAGAAGGGCAAATGCTCCTTGTGCTCCGAAGGGTCCTGAGTCCCCCACAAGGGGACCGTGACCACCTGCTGAACGCTCGCAGGAAAGTCGAAGCGGCTGCGTACAAAGGGGTTCATGGCCACAGCGAACACGGTGAACTCCACGTCATCCACGCGCTGCACAAGCGTGTCGCACCATGTGCTCACACCGCCAAGGTGATAGGGATAGGTACCCTCGGTCGCGAGCATGACCCGCA
>JAJYSZ010000112.1 GCA_021793315.1 Bacillota bacterium
GAGGCCGGCCCCCACGGTGGAACATCCAGAATGTACCAGATGAAGCGAGACAGGACAACACCCATACGTTAAGTTCAGCCTACCATATTCGCACAAAGAGCGGGGTCGTCCGCAAGACGACCCCGCTCAGCTTCCGCGTTCTTGAAACTACCGGCGCCTAGCGGCGGATCTGACCCTGGCGCATCGACTCTTCCGCCACTTCGACGGCCGCCCGGACCAGCATGCCGCACGTGCGTGCCGGGATGGCGCCCCAGCCTTCACGCCGCACGACGTCCTCATTTACGCCGAGCCGCTGCCCGAGGTAGGCGCGGAGCCTCTCGTCCATCAGCTTCGCCATGCCTCCAACCTCCTCTGGCAACAGTCTCTGCCGCCAGGCGCCGAGAGACGCAGGGGACCAGCGGCAAGACTGCCGTCTGCTAGGCAATCGGCTCGAATTCAGCCGCGAAATGGCGCAAGGTCGGCGGCTCGTACGTGAAGCGATAGCCTGGCACGTCATGCCGGCGCCCAAGAATCCGCCTGGTTGCCTCCGCCACCTGCTGCAGGTGGGCTTGACTGTACACGCGGCGCGGTATCGCGAGGCGCACGAGGTCGAGGGGCGGATAGTCATGCTCCCCTGTGTGCGGGTCGCGGCCGGCGAGCACCGTGCCGATCTCGACGGAGCGGATGCCGCGCTCGCGGTAGAGCTCGACGCTCAGGGCCCAGCCCGGGAACACGTCCCGACCCAGGTGCTCGAACATCCGGCCCGCGTCGATGTAGACGCCGTGCCCGCCGGACGGCGACATCACGGGCACGCCGTAGCCGCGCAACGCGCTGTGCAGTTCCGCTACCTGCGCCACACGATAGCTGAGGTGAGGCTCGTAGACCGCCTCCCGGATGCCCTGAGCGAGGGCCGCGAGGTCGCGTCCGGCGAGTCCGCCGTACGTGGCGTAACCTTCGTAGAGAATGCCAAAGTCCCTCAGGCGCCGGTAGAGGTCCTCGTCGCGCAGGGCGACGAAGCCGCCGATGTTCACCATGGGATCCTTCTTGGCGGACATCGTGCAGCCGTCGGCGTAGGACATCATCTCGCGCGCGATGTCCGCGACGCTGCGCGATGCCTGGCCCGGCTCGCGCTGCCGGATGAGGTACGCGTTCTCCGCGAACCGGGCGGCGTCCAGAAAGAGGAGCTTGCCATGTTGGTGGGCGAGCTCGCTGACGGCCCGCAGGTTTGCGAGCGACACCGGCTGCCCGCCGTTGTTATTGGACGTCACGGTGGCCATGACGACGGGCACCTTGTCGCCCTCGTCGCGCAGCAAGGCGTCGAGGCGATCGACGTCAAGGTTGCCCTTGAAAGGGTAGTCGCCCTCCGGGTCCTCGCCTTCCTTGATCACGATGTCGACGGGCGTGGCCCCCGCAGCGAGGACGTGGGCTTTGGTCGTGTCAAAGTGCAGATTGTTCGGCACGACGTCGCCGGGGCGGGCGAGCGCGCGGAAGAGGACGTGCTCGGCGGCGCGTCCCTGGTGCGTCGGCAGGACGAGCGGGAACCCGAGCACGTCCGCCACCGAGCGCTGGAGATCCTGAAAGCTCACGGAGCCCGCGTAGGACTCGTCACCGCGCATCAGGGCGCCCCACTGCTCCTGGCTCATCGCGGACGTTCCCGAATCTGTCAGCAGGTCGATGTAGACCTCCTGGGCGAGCAGCTTGAAGGGGTTGTACCCTGCGCGGCGCAGGGCCGCCACGCGCTCCTCGGGCGGGAGCAGGTTGATCCACTCGATCATCTTCGTCTTGTAGGGCTCTGCCAGGGGCCAACCATCCGGGGACAAGGTCATGGGTGCCACCTCCAGGCGAACTGTGCCGCATTCCCGCATCACTACACTTTAGAAAGTTGCGTGGCGAGAAAGTGGCCTGATACCAGCGATCAAAGGCCGAGGCGGCGCTGCGTGAAGGAGAGCGCGGTCTCGGCCGCGGCCCGCTGCATGCGGACGCGCACGTCGAGCGGCTGACGCCCTGGCGTCTCCACGGTGATGACGTGATCCGCCACGTGGTAGAGGTAGAACGCCATGGGCCATTTGGGGCGCTCCGCCGCCAGCTCGACCAGGGTCTTGTCCTTCGGCCATTCCATGCGGACAAGTCCCTGGTCGAT
Organism: Bacillota bacterium; assembly: GCA_021793315.1. Lineage (GTDB taxonomy): Bacteria > Bacillota > Sulfobacillia > JAJZYS01 > JAJYTV01 > JAJZQO01. Next base: position 2,120 of record JAJYSZ010000112.1, read on the forward strand.
CGGGGGATCATCGCCCTCCTCGCCGAAGGAGAGAGGTCCCTCGAGGGCGATGCGCTGCAAAAGCGCCGGCGCGATGTTCGGGCCGCGCTCGAGCCGCTCGTAGACGTAGAAGCCGTAGTAATCGCAGTCCTCGTGCATGTCGACAGCCATGGCGAAGCGCTTGCCTGCGGTTTTGGCGCGGACCATCTGCACGGCCGGGGGTGCGGGCTCGTCCCGAAAGCACCGGTTCAGGTCGCGGCCCGTCGCATCGAAGCGGACCCCCCGCTCGAAGCCCCAGGGATTGAGACAGGGAAAGGCCTCGATGTGGAAGATGTGCAGCCACTTGGCGAGGTCGCGTTCGCACCACGCCAGGAAACCAGTCGTGGCGCCGGGCTCTTCCCCGTGGATGCCTGCCGAGAGGAGAAAGCGCGGTGCCCCTTCAGGCCCGGGCACATCGAGATGAAACAGGGGGTAGCCGTCGGCCTCGGCGCACTGCGTCAGCTGGCCGCCGTAATCGTCGGCGACTGTGTGAAGGCGTTCGATGACGTCATCGTAGTCCGGTCTTCTCAAGGTCATCCTCCAGCGATAGGCTGCACGCTGCGGCAGGAGTTGTTCCATGCATCGCGGAAGCGCTGCGTCGCGAGACATCGAAGAATGGCATTCCGCTGCCGGCGGGTAGATTCCTGCCGCAGCGTCACGCAGGCTGGTCCAAGGTGTTCCTCGATCGGCGGTGAACGGCGATACGATGGAGGAAGGCTACCTGATCCGCAGCGCGAAGGCTGGGGCTCGCGATGCCGCCGCAGAGCTTTGCCGCCTGCATTGGCAAGCGGTGTATCGCGTCGTCTACCGGCGCCTCGGCAACCGCGCGGAAGCGGAAGACCTGACCCAGGAGACGTTCCTGCGCTTTTGGCGCCAAATCGACCGGTTCGAGGGCGACCGCCTCGGGCCTTATCTGCGCACGATCGCGCTCAACCTCTGTCGCAACCGGTTGCGGGACAGCCACCGCCACCCAGAGGTTGAGTTCACGGAAGACAGACGTCCGGATCACAGTCCTTCCGCGGAGCAGCACCTGCTCGCCAGCGAGGAGGGGGCAAGGCTCAAGGCGGCGCTCGCGGCCCTGGAGCCGGACCAGAGGCGGGTGCTCGAACTCAGGCTGCTCGAAGGGCAGAGCGCGGCTGCGGTTGGCCGCGAGCTCGGGCGTACCCCGGAGGCCGTGCGTGCGCTTCAGTACCGCGCGCTGCTCCGTCTGCGCGGGATACTCGCGGCGGATGCGGCGGGAGGGGAGGGGTGAGCATGGACGAGGGTCTGCGCATAGCTGCGCTCGATGCGGCCTTGGACCGGCTCGCCCGGGGGGAGGCGCCCCTGCCTGGCATGGACGACACCACGACAGAGCTCCTCGACCTCGCCCAGGCCTTCCAGGGGCTCGCGGAACCCGAGTGGCCGCGAAACGAGCAGGCCTTCCTCGCGCGACTGATGCCGCCGGAGCGGAGGGAGAGGCGCATCTGGGCCTGGCCGGGCGCGGCCGCGGCGGCCGTGGCGGCGCTATTGCTGGCGCAGGTGCCAGCGCCGCCGAGCCTCAGCGTGGCGCAGTCAGCTGCACCTGCGGCGACCCACGCGAACGGGAAGCGGGTCAATGCCACCTTCGGGGCGGCGGCCCCGGTCGCCCCAAGGTCTGCGGCCGCAATGCCGGCGAGCGGCCCCGCGGTGCAGACGGGTTCTGCCGATTCCTACGGCTTGGCGGACCACGGCACGGCGCGTGGCGCGGCGCGTCTTTCGCCGTACGTGGGAGCATGGCTGACGGGCGACGTGCTCGCTCTCCGCGGGCCGGCGCCCCGCTTCGGACCCTTCGTGACGGTCCAGGATCTCCTGGGTCGCAAGTTCCGCATCGCGGTGCACCGAAGCGGCAGTGCGCAGTTGCTCGCGTTCACGGGTCTCTCGCCAGGCTGGTACCGGCTGCCCAGCCGCTACGGCGGCGTCGCCATTCTGCTGCCCCTGCCGGCAGGGGCCGCAGCGCAGGGGAGCCTGCGTCTTGCGGCACGGGATCAGCCCACGCGCCTTGCGGGCGTGCGTCTTTTGTCGCTGGAGCTAGGTTCTGGCGGGATCGCGGCGGAACTGCAGGTGGTCGATCCCGCGCAAGCGCAAGGGATCGCGGTGCGCAGTGCCAAGGGCGCTGAGCGGCCGGTCCGCCTGGCGGTACAGAGGACGCCCGGCGGTTATCTCGCGAGAGTCGTCTTTGACCCCGTTCCGAAGGGAACGTCCGAGCTCGACTTCCTTGCGCAAGGCAAGGCGGGAGGCTGGACACAGATCAAGGCGGTGCACATCGGGCCGTAGCGTCACACCGAACCGCGACGGGTGTACTCCCAGCGACGGTGAGGGGAGGGCCTCCAGATGACTTGGCCCAGGTGGTCCGAGCTGGTGCTTGCTCTTGTCGCGATCTGCTTTGTGCTCGGCATCGGCTTTCTCGCAGGCGGCGGCGCGCGAGGGGCGGGTACCTCCCAGGGCCAGCTGACGGTCACGGCGTCGGGCAGCGCCTGGGTCAAGCCGGATCAGGCCGAGATCAACCTTGGCGCCCAGGAGACGGCCGCCACGGCGCCCGAGGCCTTGCAAAAGCTCTCGACCGTGGCCTCCAAGCTGCTTGGGGCGGTGGGGAAGTACGGCATCCGCCCCGCGCAGGTGCAGACCGCCAACCTCAACCTCAGCCAGAACTATGGGCCGAACGGTCAGCTGCAGGGTTATCAGGCGCAGGAGCAGTTCACCGTCACGACCGGGCAGCTCCAGCGTCTCGGTGCGGTGGTGACGGCGGCCACGGGTGCAGGCGCCAACCAGCTGAACGGGCTGCAGCTGCTGACGGCCGACCCGAACGCAGGACAGCAGCAGGCGGTGCAGGCGGCCCTCAGGGCCGCGAGGAAGCAGGCGGGGGTGGAGGCGGCCGAGCTTGGTGTAACCCTGGGCAGTGTGCGCAGCGTGCACCTGACGGCCAGCCAGAACCCCCTGCCGATCATGTTCTCGCCGGCGAGGGCGTCGGCAGCCGCCGCGCCGATCGCCACGGGCAACCAGCAGGTGCAGGTATCGGTTCAGGTCACGTACAGCTTCCGCTGAGGGGTGCCGGCGAGGCGGCGCCCGCGGCCGGGGTGCCGCCTTCGCGTTGCCCGCCTCGCGCGCTGCCGCGGGTGCCAGGTAGTGCAGGAATTTGTCCAATACAGTAGAATCAAGCCGAGACCCTAGTGCCTTTTGCGGTATAACGCCCGCTTTACGGCCCTGAAGTGCCCGGGATGGGGAGTGAGACGGTGGAGCTTGCGTTGCGCAGGTCCCTCTTCGGCTACCGCAAGGGGCCGACCGTCGCTCTGTTCGCCGGGCTTGAAGAAGAAGCCCGGCGCGCGCAGGAGGCCCGTGACGTCGAGTTGCGCGAGATGTCCGAGCAAATGGACGAAGCCATGCGCGCTCTGCGTCAGACGGAGGCGGAGATCGCTGCCGAGCAGGAGCAGCAGCAGGTGCTGCTCGCGCTGCTGGACGAGTTTGCGGCTCGCGGCATGCAGGTGCTGGAGAACGCAAGGGCACGGATGGGCGAGCAGGAGTCTCAGATCCTTCGGGAGATCGCCCGCCGGGAACTCGCTTTGGCGCACCGGCGCCAAGTTTTGTACGCTTTGCGCAACGACGTGGAGGCGGCGGTGCGCCGCGCCATGCAGGTGATCGGTGCACCAGCGGCTGACGCCACGCAGCAGACCACCGCTGTGTCGATGGAGCCCTCGGTCGGCCTGGCCGGGGGTGAAGCGACGAGGCAGGAGAGGGCAGGGGCTTAGCATTGGCGTCAAGGGGTTCGCGTCCGCGTTTTCGGGTCCAGCGTTTGCCGCTGGGCCTGTTTGGTTTTCGCAGAGACGACGTGCTCGAACTGGCCACTCGCATAGAGGCGGAGGAGAAGGGCGCCGCGGAGGCCTTCGCGGCGCTTGCCGCCGACCAGCGGGCCCGGATCGCACGCACCCTGGCTCGCCGTGATGCCTTGCAGGATCTCCTTGGGCGTCTGCGCGGGGATCGCGATCGCCTGTCGGCTCAGCTTGCGTTGGCCCGGCAGAACGCCGCGGCGTTGGAGACGGGAGTGCGCGAGGAAGTGGAGCGGCTGGAAGCCTCGCACCTGCAGGAGCGAACGCGGCTCGAGAGCTTCCTGCCCGAGGTCGATCAGGCGATCGCGACCGCGGAGAGCGAGCTGATGCAGCTGGCCGAAGGGCTTGACCGGATGCTGCGTGGCGCTGTTCCCGAGCAGGCCCAGGAAGCCTCGACCGATTTCGCCGACGTCACAGCGGCGCTGCTCAGCCAGGCGCCGCAGGACATGCCGATGCGGCGGCTGCCGGGCGGGCGCAGCCTGTTTGAACTGCCGGAGCGCAGCGTGCGGCTGCAGGTCCGCGGCGGTGCGACGCTCGGCTTGGTGACGGGCGTCGTCGTAAGCGGGCCGCCGCCCCGGGTTCTCGGCTTCGTGGCGGAGGTAGAGGACGGGGCAGGGGTGATCCCCGCCGCGGACGTGGTTGCCCTGCGCCAGGGAACGGTGCTCGTACGGGACAAGTACCGCCTGCTGGACGCGGCGGCGCTGCCCGAGGAGTCGACAAGGGTCATCTTTCCTGTCTCGCGGCCGTCGCGCGGGCACGGGCAGGACGAGGACGCCGGGCTCGAGCAGGAGGCCGACGCCGGGCAGGCAGCCATGGCTGAGGCGGCTCCCGGCCTGCTGGATCTTGCCCCAGCACCTGCGTCTGCGGCTGCCCAAGAAGAGGAAGAAGTCCCAACGGAAGTCGCGCTCTCGGATCCCGACACGCCTGCCGCGGTGCCGGAGCCGCAGCGCGAGGCGGCCGAGGTGATCTTCGCCGAGCCTCCCGCGCCAGCCGGAGCATGGCCGCCGGATGCGGCTGCGCAAGGAGAGGAAGCAGCTTCTCAGGAGGATTCTGCGGGCGCGGGCGACCCGGAGCTCCCGGAGACAGCGGCGGAGGCTGGCGGTACCACGCCCGGACCCATGGCAGGAGACGAGGAGGAGGGCGGGCAGTTGCCCGCTTCCCTGCTTCCCTCCGCGGAGCCCGAGGCGGCCCCGCCCGAAGAGGCGCAACCGGAGGCCACGTCCTCGGCGGCGGAGCCTCTGACGGCGAGCCCACCGCAGGGAGTCGGCGGCGGCGTTGCCGGTGACGGGCGCGATGAAGGGCTGACCGCTGCCGAAGAGGACCGGACGCGCGCTCTGGCGGCAGCCGACGTTCGGGCGTCGGCGGAGGTCACGCACCCGGACCTGGCGCCAGGGTTCGCACCGTCGGCCGACGCCGTGGAGCCTGAGAAAACCTTGGACCGTGCGGACGATCAGCAGGCAGAGCCCCCGCGGGACACCGCCGCCCCTGTCGAGGGAGAGACCGCAGGCCCGCCGCTCGAGCCGGCCCAGGAACCGGGACCAGCCGTTGCGACACCCAGGGCGGCGGCCCCAGAACAGGCGGACGTGGAGCCGCGCTGGCCCGCCGGAGTGCCGCTGCCCGCTTGGCAGATGGCAGGCGACAGCGGCGAGCCTGCTGCCCTGCCGCGCCAAAGGACCGTTGCCGCGCCGCACCCGCGGCCTGCGGCTGGCGGGCCTCCTCTCCCGCCCCAGCCTCCGGCCGCGCGCCAACCCGAGCCGCCTGCCGCCGCGAGGGTGGCCCCGGCTGGTGCCAGCCTCAACATCCTCGCCTTCATCTCCGGCAAGGTGGTCGGCCGTGACCTGATGGCTCCGGATGGCCGGCTGGTGGCATCGCAAGGCACCCGGATCACGCCCGACCTGGTGGCGGAGGTGGAGACGCTCGGCCTGCTGCCCGAGATGATCGTCTACATGAT
>JAJYSZ010000113.1 GCA_021793315.1 Bacillota bacterium
CGAAGCGCCTGGGCCACTCGAACGTCAGCACCACCGCGGACATCTACCAGCACCTCACCGATGAGGCGAACCGTGCAGCTGCGCGCAAAGTGGACAAGCTGCTGAGCGGCGAAGAGTAAGGGTGCAGAATGGGTACATTCGCAAATATATAGGGCTTCTAATGAGCCAGCAGAGCGTGTTTCGCGGACTTACCGGAAGTCTTCGCAATCTATAGGTCAGGGGTTCGAATCCCCTCGCCTCCACCAAATTTCGAGGCGGTCCGGCCAGTTCACTGGCCGGACCGCCTTTTCGTACACATGGGCAAAGAGGTCGGTGATCCTTCTGCGCGGGTGGCCCCACACCGCTGACTCTGCCCTGGGGCCCGCCACATGACAGTCGGACCTTCGCACGCACAGGCACGCACGACCGCCCAGCCCTGCATCTTTCACCCAGAGGGGATGCCTTGGGCGTCGAACCGCGGATCTGTACCAAGCAGCCAGGAAAAATCGGCCCCGCCCACATGTTCGCTCGGTTCCTGGCCGCGCCGGAACAGTCGGGCGCCGGCCTTCCCGCCCAGAACCGCCCGCCCGTGGGCGACGCGCAGCCAAGAACCCTCGCGAAGGCCGAGGACGGGCACGTCGTTTTCCTCGAGGAATTGCAGTAGGCGCTGTTCGCGCGTCTCCCCCATGTGCGTGCTGTCTGGCCGCGGATCGAGGTAGTGCGGATTGATTTGGAACGGGATCAGGCCAAGGGCATCGAGGGACCCGACTTCGACGATCGGCATGTCGTTCGTCGTGCGGATCGTGGGGCAGGCAACGTTCGAGCCAGCGCTTGCTCCAAGGTAGGGCGCCCCGCGCTCCACCTGCGCGCGCATGACCGCAAGCAGGTCGAGGTCGCGCAGCGTCCGCAGAAGGCGGAAGGAGTTTCCACCGCCCACGAAAATCGCCTCCGCGTCCCGCACGGCGGCCGCAACGTCCTGAACCTGGTGGACGCCCTCGACGCGAATACCCAGCGGATCCAGCGCATCCTGCATGACTCGTGCATAGCCATCGTGGTCCGAGCTGGCGAACGGGAAGAACAGCAGGCGCCTGCGGTCGCCGAGCACCTCGGCGATTTCCCCGCGGGCGTGTTCAAGATAGCGTCCGCCGTGGACGACCGAATTTGAGAGCAGCAGCAATTCACCACGCATCCGTAGCCCTTCCTCCTTGCCGAGGCGCGCAGCCCGGCACGTTTGCGGCGGACAGCATGGCGTCCATGGGCAGTCGGTTTCGCCCCGTCCGCCGGCACGGACCACCACCCGGACTGCCGGACACGGGCTCTAGCCGGGCCGAAAGGCCGCAAGCCGGTGGGCCACCGCCCTGCCCACCTCGTCCGTCGTCCGGTTCCCCCCGAGGTCGGGAGTTCGCTCGCCGTCCGCGAGGGCGCGCTCGATCGCCTGCAGGACGCTTGCGGCCCAGGCCGTCTGGCCCAGGTGCTCCAGCATCAGAGCGGCCGACCAGATCGCGGCGATCGGGTTGGCGATGTTGCGGCCGGCAATATCCGGGGCGGAGCCATGCACAGGCTCGAAGAGCGACGGGAAGCGGCGCTCGGGATTTAGGTTCGCACTGGCCGCAAAGCCCAGTCCCCCGGCGATGCCCGCGCCGAGATCCGTCAGGATGTCGCCGAACAGATTGGATGTGACGACCACCTGATAGCGTCCCGGATCCTGCACAAAGAACATGGCCGCCGCGTCCACGAGGTAGCTGCGGCTGGCGACGTCGGGGTACTCCGCCGCCACCTCCTGGAACACGCGGTCCCAGAAGACGCCGCTGAAGTTCATGGCGTTGCCCTTGGAAACGCTCGTCACGCTTTTCCCCAGGCGCCGGCCCAGTTCGAAGGCGTAGCGCACGACCCGCTCGACCCCTCGCCGCGAGAAGATGGTCGTCTGCAGGGCCATCTCGCGCGCGGCATCGCCGGGGAACAGGAAGTCCCCCTTGCCGCTGTACTCGCCCTCGGTGTTCTCGCGCAGCACCAGCATGTCGATCTCGTCCGGACCGCGGCCCCTGAGTGGACTCTCCACCCCCTGCAGCAGGCGCACCGGCCGCAGGTTGACGTACTGCTCAAACCCCTGCCGGATGGGCAGCAGAAGCCCCCAGAGCGTGACGTCGTCGGGCACCCGTGGGTCCCCCACCGCGCCGAGCTCGATCGCGTCGAACGTCCTGAGGTGTTCGAGAGCGCTCTTCGGCATCATCGCACCATGCGCCAGGTAGTGCTCGGTGCCCCACGGCAGTTCTTCGAACTCGAACGCGAGGGCCGGGTCAAGCTCGCCCACCTGCCGCAGCACGCGCACGGCCTGCGTCGTGACCTCCGGACCGATGCCGTCCCCTGCGATCACGGCGATACGCAGCAAGACTACGCCTCCCGCCGGGAGCCGCCCCGGGACGCGCGCCTCAGGAGCCTGTCGGGTGAGAGGTAATCCGGCAACGGGATGCTTGGCGCCAGATTCGGCGCGGGCTGCGGTGCGGAAGGCACAAGGGCGAGCGGTACCTCCCCGGACCAGACAGGCAGAGCCACGTCCGCCTCGGCATCCGAGGGCGGACCCGAGCGCACCTTCGCGGACGCCTCATCGAGGTCGAGGCGCAGGACCCGCGTGGCGCGCATCTCCCTTTCTTTCGGCTCGCGCGCGTCGTCTGCCCGCCCCGGAACCACATGGTCGACCAGGACCCGCAGCGCGGTCCGCTTCTCCTCGGAATCCGTCACGTCGTGGGCGATGCCGACCACCACGACCGACCGGTAGTTCATGGAGTGGTCGTAGACCGAGCGCGCCAGCACGAGGCCGTCGAGAAGCGTGGCCGCAACGCAGATGCTGCTCTCCGCACACGCCGTGAACATGGCGTTTGCCGCAGCGCCGTGCAGGTAGAGTTTCCGTCCCAGGCGGGCGTGCACCGTCGGCAACACCATGGGCTGGCCATCCGCGACGAAGCCGACATGGCAGATGTAGGCCTCGTCCAGAATCGCTTCGATCACTTCCGGTTGATAGACGCCTCTCTCCGGGTGTCTGCGCACCCGCATGCGCGCGCTCGGCGCACCCTCCATCGGGATTCCCACCCTTTCTGCTGCTATTTCTGCTGCCACCCTCAAGGGCCTTGGCCCACGCCGCCCCAGGAGACGAACTTGGTCTCAAGGAACTCCTCGATGCCTTCGAGGCCGCCTTCCCGGCCGAGCCCAGACTCCTTGTAGCCGCCGAACGGCGCCTGGGCCGTGGAGAAGGCGCCGTCGTTGAGCCCGACGATGCCATATTCAAGCGCCTCTGCCACCCGCCACGCGCGGGATGCGTCCCGCGTGAAGAAATAAGCGGCCAGACCGTACTCCGTATCGTTCGCGATCGCGACCGCCTCCCGCTCGTCCCGGAATGCGGCCACCGCGATGACCGGCCCGAAGGTCTCCTCGCGCATGACGCGCATCTTGGGCGACACGTCCGTCAGCACCGTCGGCTCGACGAAGTAGCCGGGTCCCGCGACGGCGCCGCCGCCCAGCCGCACTTTCGCACCGAGCGCCACCGCGTCCTCCACGTGCGCGAGCACCTTCTGTCGGCCACGCTCGGAGATCATCGGCCCGATCTCGATGCCCTCCGCGAGGCCATTGCCCATGCGCATGCGCCGCACCTGCTCGACGATCCTGGAGGTGAACGTCTCCGCGACCCCCTGCTGCACAAGGATGCGGTTGGCCGCGACGCAGGTCTGGCCCGCATTGCGGAACTTCGCCGTGGTGATGCCGACGGCGGCCGCCTCGAGGTCCGCGTCGTCGAAGACGATAAAGGGCGCTTGGCCGCCGAGCTCCAGCGACACCTTCTGCACATGTCCCGCAGCCTTGGCCATCAGCTGCTTGCCGACCACCGTGGAACCGGTGAAGGTGATCTTGCGCACCCGGGGATCGGCGAGCCAGGCGTCGGCGAACGCTGCGGCCTCGCTGGTGGGAACGACATTGAGCACGCCTGGCGGCCCACCGGCCTCGAGCAGGAGCTCGCCGAGCCGCAAAGCGGTCAGCGGCGTCTCGGGAGCGGGTTTGAGCACCACGGTGCAACCGGCCGCCAGCGCCGGCGCAACCTTGCGGGTGATCATGGCGGCGGGAAAGTTCCAGGGCGTGATGGCGGCGACCACCCCGACGCCCTGCTTGAGCACCAGCAGGCGCTTGTCCGGCCGGGTGGCGGGAACGATGCGCCCATAGACCCTCTTCGCCTCCTCTGCAAACCACTCGACGAAACTCGCCGCGTAGTCGACCTCTGTGTAGGACTCCTTGAGCGGCTTGCCGTTTTCGAGGGTCATGAGGCGGGCGAGGTTGTCCTTGTCGCTCTGCTGGAGTTCGAACCATCGCCGCAGCACCGCGCTGCGCTCGTAGGCCGAAGCGTGCTGCCATGCCGTCTGGGCCGCCGCCGCCGCGTCGACCGCCGCCGCGGCGTCCGCCGTCGATCCATCCGCGACGTCGGCCAGCCTCTCGCCTGTGGCGGGATCCTCCACCGCGAGGGTCCGGCCGCCTGCCGCGGCACGGAAGACGCCTCCTACCAGCAGGTTCTCAGGCGCCCGCACACCCTCCAACATGCCTTTCATCTCCTTCCGGCGCGATCCAAAAGCCCTGGGACTTGGCGCCGGGTGCAAGAGCCTCGGCGCAGATGCCTCATCGCCGATCTCTTCGCGGTCGCGCGGCACATGCCTTCACCCGGCCAAGCGAGCTCCTCATGCGCGACCTCAGCGGGCCGCATGCGGAGCACGCAAAGCGGCGGCGTGATGATCGATGGCGCAACATCCCCGCCAAGCCGAAACCGGTTCGAAGGTACCTGCGTTGCAGCGCGACCTTGCACGCATTCTGATCCACTGGAGCCATGCCGAGGCCCACGCTTTCCGCTGGGCGTTCCGCGGCTACCCGGTCCAGGAACCTCGCGAGCGCAACGGAGCGGAACCTGCCCAGTAGGCCACGCCATGGGCTCACCATCCAGCAGCGGCTTCTCGCGCCAGCAGGGCACTTCCTGCATCCCCTCAGGGCACCGCCATCCCGCGTCTGCTATGCTCGATGGCAAGGCACCATAGCGCCAGCCAAGACCCAGAATGGGAGGTTCCGGACGTGCGACATCGCACGATGCTGACGGTCGTCCTGCTGAGCGGCCTGCTCGCCGGCTGCTCTGCCACCGTAAGCCTAAGCCCCAGCCGGTCCACCTCGCAGCCTCCGGCCGTGCTCGCCAAGGCCCCCCCTCTGCCGTCAACCCTCCGCCCAGTGGCGACGTCCACCACCCTGGGCCCATCTGGCACGACCACCTTGACGGCTCCCCTGACCGGTGAGGGCGAAGACACGATCACCGTCCGGACGACACCTGGCGGTGACGGTCAGGTCAAGGTTACGGCGGGTTCCGCCATTATCTTTCAGAAACAGCATGTCGGCGGAGCCAGCGTACTCGAGTTTGGCAATGCCCACCTCCCGGTGCTGCTGTTGCAGGACAGTTACAATCTCTGCGGCAGCGGAGGCTGCGTGACGTCCGCGTACACCTGGAGCGCAGCGCGCCAAGCGATGGTGGTCGTGCCCCAGCCCGGCGCCACCGCCTATCTCTACACCCCTGCCAGGCGCCAGTTCCGCGAGACGACCGTCCCGCAGGTCGGGAGCCTGTTCGGCTATATCGTCCCAGGAAGCCGGGGGATCGTTCTCACGGCCCGCACGTATGACGCCTGGCAGCACTACCTGTCGCAGAGCTACGCATACGCCCCCGACCTGTCGCCTACGGGTGGCTGGGTTCCTGTCGGCCAACCGCAATTCGGTCCGGCCGGCAGTCAGCCGGCCAGCACCTTCAGCGATCCGGGACAGGCGCTGTTGGCGCTCCTCAGCGCACGCAGTCTCGACTTTCGTCCCCAGGTCCGCCAGCTGGCCGCGACCGCGGCCGCCCAAGCCGCGCTCTGGCAGGACCTCCAGCCGATCGCCCAGTGGCAAGGCAGTCTCTTCGCCATCCTGCCCTCGCCCCAGGTGCAGTCGTCCGCTTCCACGGCCACCGCATCGGATCGGATCTCGGGGCTTGTCGGTACAGGTCCGCAGGCGCGGCTCGAGGTCTATGAGGTGACCGCAGAACTCACGAGAAGCGGCTCCGGCTATCTGGTCACGTCGGCACACCTTGCCCCCTTGGCGGTGAAGGTGCGCAGCGTGGTGCAGGTGCTGACGTTGATCCGCTCGAGGGCCACACTGCGCAAGGCCCTGGCCGCGGCAGGCGACCCGCCCCTTCTCATCTGGGCTGCGGGACAGGAGTGGCAGGTGAGCCTGGCATCTCGTGGTAGCACCCGAGTGCACCCCTGGATCGTGATCGACGCCGTGACGGGCGCCGTGCGCAAGGGAACATGAGCGCTGGCTAGTACGACATTTTCAGAACTTCGTTCCCGCTTTCATATCCCCTTAACAGCCCAGCAGGGAGCCTCCGCGGGTAGTGTGGAAGCCCCTCGCGAGGCGGCCTTAGCGGGGACGGTCCGGGGATGGGAACGCTGCAGCGCAGTCTCCCTGTCCCCTGACAATGTGGGCCGAGGTGGGCCCCCTGGCCGTCTCCGCTGGTCTTCGGGCAGAAAGTGGAGCGGCGGCTCCGGCCGTGGGCGTCGATCGTCTGCAGCTGGCAGGCCTTCCTCCGCACGGCCAAAGCTTCGCTGGCGCATCGGGCTTGCCTGGCAGCCTAAACACGAACTTGGGCTCGACCATTCCGAGGGACGCCGCTGGCCAAGGTGGCCGCGTCACGTCCGTGGCCCATCCTTTTCTCATCCACCGGCCTCTCCAAGGCAGGCTCACCCTACCACCGGTCCGTCGGGACATGCAGCGCATCCTCGCCTTGTGGGCTGAGGCCTGCCCCATCTGCGAACGCCACATCCCGCCTCGCATAGCACTTTCTGGCGAACCTTAACGGAGCTGTGCTAGTCGTGGTTCGCGTTCGGCAGGAAGCGGTCACGGTAGCGCCAGCCCAGATAGACGATAAGAAGGAAGAAGACGAAGCCTGCGCCGGCGACCGGCAGCGCGCCATAGCTGATGCCGTAGTAGACGCCGCTCAACGCCAGTTGGAACGGCAGTGTGCCGACTGCTGTCGTCCAGATGAAGGGCCAGATCCGCACGCGCAGGATGCCCGCGACGTAGTTCACCACGTGGTACGGCACGAACGGGATGAACCGCGCCACGAGAAGGCCCAACCAGCCGTGGCTGGTCAGCCACGGCTGGAGCTGGTCGACATAGCGACTGGCAAAGTGCTCGGCGAACGGGCGCGCCAGAAGACGGCTGACAAAGAGTGCGGCGACCGCTCCGACGATGCCGCCCGTCCAGGAGAAGACCGTGCCCCAGAGCACGCCGTAGAAGCGCAGAAGAAACAGGCTGATGAACTCCGATGGCACAGGCAGCACCGATGCGAGGGCCATCAATCCCACGCCCAGCAAGGCCCCTAGCGGGCCCAGGTTATGGACCGTGCGCATCAGGTCGTGGACGCGTCCTGTGTGCAGGTAGTAGAAGTAAACACCAACCAGCGCGGCGATGGTCACGAGACCGATCGACGCGCTGATCAAGCCACCGCGTGACGGCAGCCTCCGTCGGTGGGTGGTCGTTTGATCCCCTCCGGTCATGCTCGTCCGCCCTTCGCCAGGAGTCGGCGGCAGCCCGCGCAAGGCGGAAGCGCGAGAGCCAGGCCGGTCAAGCTGATTGTACCAATTCCTGCGCGAACGTGCCGGGTGAAGCGGTGGCGGTCAGCGCCAGTCGGCCGCCCCTGCAGCCACCTCTTCGACGACGCGGCCCAGTTCCTCAAGCTCGAATGGCTTCACCACCACCGCACGGTAGCTGCCCTGAGGGGGGAGTTCCTCCCCAGTCGCGGCATAGCCGGACAGCAGCACCACTGGCACCTTGGTGAGTTCCGGCCAGATCGGAA
>JAJYSZ010000114.1 GCA_021793315.1 Bacillota bacterium
ACATGCAAACGGTATGTACCTCGCTCTTCCGACCGCTGCCACCTCTAACCAGATGTTCGGCCGCGTGCAGGAGTTCCTGGGGCGGGAGGATGGGGGAGCGGCGGACGGCCTTCAACTCGTGCACGGGGCGAGTTGGCTTCTCGACCGGGCAACTCCGGTGCAGGCCCCGAACATAGTCAACGACCAGGACCAAGGTGAAGCCATGCGCGCGCTGGACTGGTTTCAACCGCGCAAACGCAGCCTGTTGGCCGAGTTTGGAGTCGGTACCGTGGACCAGGCCGAGATGAGCGTGCTGAACGTAAAGCACGGATTCCTTCGCCTGTATGGCTTGGCCCACAAGGTTCTGATCATTGACGAGGTCCATGCGTACGACGCCTACCAAACCGAGATCATCCGTCGACTTCTCGACTGGTGCCGGTCGCTGGAGGTGCCAGTGATCCTGCTCTCGGCCACGTTGCCGCAGACGCGCAAGAACTTGCTGATCAAGGCGTACCGCGAGGACGCCCAGGCTCCAGAGGACGGGCAGGCTTACCCGCTGATCACCCACGTGGCCGCGACCAAGCGTGCAACGTCCATCAAGGTAGATGGGTCGTCCCAACACGCGACGGTCGACGTTTGCCTGCATCCGGGCCTTCTGAACGATCCCGTGGGTACCGCAAGGCTCGTCGCGCAGCGCGTGCGGAAGGTTGGTGGGTGCCACGCCGTCATTGCGAACACGGTTGGTTCTGCCCAGGCGATCTTCCAGGAGTTGCGGGCAATTCTGCAGGACGATGGCATCCCTGTAGACCTCTTCCATGCTCGCTTCCCACTGCGCCGGCGCCAGGAGCTGGAGCACGCGGTGCTCACCCTCTACGACAAGAGGAGCCTCACCTCACCCGAACTCCGCCCGCCGCGGTCTGTTCTGGTCGCGACGCAGGTCGTTGAGCAGAGTCTCGATATCGACTTCGACGAAATGTACACGCAACTCGCCCCGATCGACCTTCTGCTGCAGCGCAGCGGACGCCTGCACCGGCACAACCGGAAGAGGCCTCCGGGTCGACCCGCACTGCATGTGCTGACGCCGCCGGACGGCAGCCTAGCCTTCGGCCCGAGCCAAAGGGTCTACCACCCGTACGTGCTCGCCCGCACGTTGACCAAGCTTCTAGAATCGGACCCTAGACCATGGCGGCTGCCGGAAGACATGCGAGACTTGGTGGAGTCGGTCTACGGGATTGAACAGGACGCGTCCGACTTCGCGGAGATGGAAGCGGACTGGGTCGCTGCCGATCACGGTGACGCAAGCGAGGCGAAACGCTACCTCGTTCCCGGCCCTTCCCGCTCGTCATTCAAGCTGGGCTCTTCGCTAGCGGAAGTCTTCTCCGAGAGTGACAAGGGCGCGAACTCCTACTTCACTGCGCGGACCCGCAACGGAAGGGCCTCGCTGCGCGTCGCGCTCCTCGAAGCGGATGAGTTCGCCGAGGAACTGCATAGTCTGCGCGCGCCATCGCGGCAGGTGCACGAGGAGATCCTTCTGCGAGTAGCCTCTGTGCCCGCATGGTGGCTGGCAGGGGCCGAGCCTTGTGAGGGGTACCGTCCGCCGCAAGAAGCTGCCAACTGGCTATTCGGCATCACGGCGCTCAGGCTGCGCGAAGGCAGATGGCTGGGCGCGGTCGGGCAGAAGGTCATCGGGATAACGAGTGATCCCATCCTGGGCGTAATCCGCTCCGAGAAGGGGGAGCGGCCCTGACATACCGCGCCGCGCCTTGTCAGTTCCTAAGCAGAAAATGGATCGGTTGGGGTTGTTTTCTGGGAGGCGAGGGTGTACAAAAGGGTTGTAGGATAGGTAGACAGATCTCCCCACGCGGGTGGGGGTGACCCTGGTTGCAGGATCGGTGAATGACCTAGCCTACCTGTCGTCCCCACGTGGGTGGGGGTCAGAACGAGGCGGAACGACTCCGCAGGACCCATTGCTAGTGGGTTTCTTGCCTGAGCGTTCCGCCTCGTGTTTGGTACGGAGTGCGGCGAAAGGAGCATTCGAGCTCGGCTTCGCAGCGAGCGGCCATATGAAGCGCGGATGCAAGTCGCCCGACCACTTCAGCAGGACCACATGGACCAGGTCGGTCAGCCAAGGCAGTTGAGACTGCGCCTAGCGGAGGGGGGATGCCGGACGCAGTGCGGACTCGCGAGGGCAGAAGGCAGCGAGGAGGAGGGTCCATCACCAAATGCCGACATTCGACCTCCTGAGAGAGCCGTGGATCGAGGTCCTCGAGGTGGACGGCAGCGTTCGCAGTGTAGGGATCATCGAAGCGCTGATGGACGCGCACAAACTCACAGCGCTGCAGGACCCGGCCCCGACGATCCAGTTCGGCCTGTACCGTATGCTGGTTGCGTTCGTCGTCGACGCCTTCGACCTAAGAGAGTTCAGCGATCTTGCCCGTGTGCTGGAACGGGGTCAGTTCAACGGGCAAGACCTGGAGCGATACGCTGACGCGGTGGGCCGCAACCGCTTCGACCTGTTCGACGGCGCACACCCCTTCCTGCAGACCCCTGGCGCGTCCGCGGACCCCGAAAACGCCAAGTCAGTTGCCCAGCTACTGTTCCAGTTGCCCACGGGCACGAACGTCGTGCACTTCAACCACGTCCAAGCAGAGGAGCACGCCTTCGCGCCGGCGGTGTGTGCCCGCGCGCTTTGCGCCCTGGCGCCCTTCGCGACGTCGGGGGGTAGAGGCTACTCGCCCTCGATCAATGGGACGCCGCCTTGGTACGTGCTTGTCGTGGGCGGGAGCCTCTTCGAAACGCTGCTCCTGAACTGCTTCATGGCGTCGGAGTTTGAGATGGAGAACGGTGTCCCGCTGTGGCGCGACGACTCGGCCGTGCCGCCGGGGCAAGTACGCGCATGTCGCGGACTGCTCGACGGACTCACTTGGCCGGTTCGGACGGTACGACTACTGCCTGGAGAGGGCGGCGAATGCACCTACTCGGGCGAGCACTCGCCAGTCCTTGTCCGCGAGATGGTGTACGGACCTGGGGCCAAAACAGCCGACTCGCATTGGACGGACCCCAACGTGGCTTACCGCACGACCGACAAGGGGCCACAGTCGATCCGACCCCGCGAGGATCGCCAGGTTTGGCGCGACACGGGCCCGCTCCTGCTGCTCCGCTCGGCCGACTACGAGAACGAGCGCAGTCATGTGCGCTTCTCAAGGCCTGCCATCATCAACCAACTGCGCGTCCTCCAGCGCGACCTGGTCATCGCGCCGCGGGCCACCGAGGTGTTCGAGGTCTACGGCATCAGGGCGGACAAGGCCAAGATCTTCGAGTGGCAATACGAACGGCTCTCTCTGCCGAGGGGAATCGCGCGAAACACGTTGGCCGGACAACAGGTCCAGGAGGCGATGGACGCGGCTGACCTCGTGTCATACTGGCTCGGTCGGGCGGTGAAGAGAGCCTATCCTCGCCAGGGAGGCGGCAACGACCGAGCCTTCGGGCGCCTGCTGCAGAAGTCGCTCTTCCTCTACTGGTCATCCCTGCAAACTCAGTTCGACGAGTTGGTCATGGGCCTGGCGGCTGCGGGATCTGATGGAGACGGGAAGCGTGCCGATCTCGTCGGCACATGGAGATCCAGCCTCCGGTCGGAAGGTCTGCGCGCACTTCGAGTCGCGATCGATCCCCTCGACAGCGATGCTGACGCGCTTCGTCGCCAGCAGGAGTCGCTCGCGGAGTTTCTCAGAGGGGTTTCGAGCCTTCTGCGTCCGGCTGTTGCCGGCGCAGAAGAAGGGAGGGATAACAGTTGATCGATTCTGCAACCGGTCACGCGCCGGCGAAGGCCACGACTGGCCCGAAGATCCCCCAGGAGGCGATGGAGTTCGTCTCGCGACTGACGCTGCTCAGGGACGGCGACGAACGAGGCGAACTTGCGAAACTGCGGCGTGCCGCCGGGCGACCGGTCGGACAGGCTGGTGGGGCGCTCGGCCTTTTCTACCGGCTCCTACCGCAAGGGACGTACTGGGATGAGGAGATCTATCTCCTCATCGCTACGCTGTTCGCGATCCAAGCGAGGCGCAAACTCAAATCCGCTCAGGTCGACTTCGGTGCGACGATGGCGGCGCTCCGCGCCAAGGAAGGCGCGGCCACGTTGGATCGCCGCATGGCCATTCTCCTCGACAGCGACTTCGATCGGATCGATGGGCGAACCGGAGGAGGTTCGCTCAGCTACCGGCTGCGCCAAGCGGTGCGTTACGCCGAGAGCCACGACGTAGGCGTCGACTGGGCGCGACTGCTCGCAGACCTGCTGCGCTGGACCGACCCCGAGAGACGCGTGCAGAAGCGCTGGGCGCGCTCGTACTACCGACGTACACAGGTGAAGGAAGACCAGGGAGGCGAAGACTGATGTTGATCGAGATCCACATGCTGCAAAACCACGCTCCTTCGAACCTCAACCGCGACGACACCGGGAGCCCGAAGGACTGCATCTTCGGGGGCATACGCAGGGCCCGCATCTCCAGCCAGAGCCTCAAGCGCTCGATCCGGCGGTCCAGCATCTTCGTCGAGGAACTCGACGCCGAGCAGTTGGCGAGCAGGACCCGGCGGCTGCCGGACGAGGTTCGGAAGATCCTCCTTGAGCGCGGCATGTCGGACGAGATGACGGAGATCGCGGCGCAGAAGGCGTCGGGC
Source organism: Bacillota bacterium (assembly GCA_021793315.1). Classification (GTDB taxonomy): domain Bacteria; phylum Bacillota; class Sulfobacillia; order JAJZYS01; family JAJYTV01; genus JAJZQO01. Next base: position 4,654 of record JAJYSZ010000114.1, read on the forward strand.
TTCGGCAACAAGGACGGCAAGGAAGCCGACGACGGTCTCACCGCACAGATGATGTTCCTGTCCAAGGCCGACGTCACTGCCATCGCTGACGCGTTGGAGCAGGCGGCGAAGGCTGCCGGTAGCCCGAGGGCCTTCAAGGAGGTCAAGGCAGCGCAACTGCAAACGGCCGCGCAGCTGAGGGGTTGGAGGCCGATCACGCCGGACATCGCCCTCTTCGGCAGGATGATCACGTCGGACGCCCTGCGAGATGTGGAAGCCGCGCTGCAGGTTGCGCACGCCATCTCCACCCACAAGATGGAGCACGAGTTCGACTACTTCACGGCGGTCGACGACCTGAAGAAGGGTACGGATGAGGAGGACCGCGGTGTCGGCATGATCGGCGACGTCGAGTTCACCTCCGCGTGCTTCTACAAGTACTTCTCCCTGGACTTCGACGAACTGGTGGACAACTTGGCGGGCGAGGACCCGGCGCGCGCCTCGGAACAGGACAAGCAGGCATACGCTGCAAGGCGTGGCGCAGCGGTCGAGCTTGCCCAGAGAACGGTGGTAGCCTTGCTGAAGGCGGCCATCTTTACATCCCCCTCGGGCAAGCAGAACACGTTCGCTGCCCACCAGCTCCCGGACGGGATCCTGATCGAGGTACGCCCGAACAACATTCCGGTCAGCTATGCGAACGCCTTCGTCCGGGACGTGCGACTGGACCCGAAGGAGGGCCTGGTGTCCGCGTCGCTTCAACGGTTCAGCGCCCACGTGGACCGGCTGACGACCAAGTTCTCTCTGCGTAGCAACAGCCGCTTCTGGTTCACGACAGGCGACGTCGAAGTTCCCGGCACGGTTGCCTGCGAGACCGTGGATGATCTCCTGGCTGGCCTCCGCGCTGCGATGGTGTCGTGACGATGGGCAAGACCCTGCTCTTCCTCCGCTTGGAAGGGCCCATGCAGTCTTGGGGACTGCGCTCACGGTGGGACATGAGGGACACGGGTGAGGAGCCGTCCAAGTCGGGAGTGATCGGATTGCTCGGGGCGGCGCTCGGATACGGACGAGGCGATCCCCGGCTGGCGGAACTCGACGGCAGTCTACGCCTTGGCGTGCGCGTCGAGCAATCCGGCTCGCGGGCCGTCGACTTCCAAACCGTGACCGGCAAGTTGCCTACCGCCGACGGAGGCGCAAAGGGCAGCCGCGACGACCCGTCCACCATCGTCTCGCCCCGTGAGTACCTGCAGGACGCCGCATTCCTCGTGGTGCTCGATGGGCCGGAAGAGACCTTGCGGCGGTGCGAGCGCGCGCTGCGCAACCCGCGGTGGCCGATCTACCTTGGCCGCAAAGGATGTCCTCCGGCCCGGCCGGTGCTCGAGGGCACATCAGAGCGCTACGTGGACATCGAGGACGCGCTTCGACACCATCCCTGGGATTGGGAGGGACGGGAAGTGCTGAGGGAGACGCCACAAGAACTCCGGTGCAGTCTCGAAGACGCCACCGGCAATGCGTCGCGTCCCGACAGCATCCGCCCCGGCAGGGCAAGGATGTACGGTCGCCGACAGGTTCGCGTGTTCGCCGTGTCAAGTCCGGAGACACAGCCACAGGATCCTGCGAGAGGAGGGTAGACGCGATGTACCTCACGAGGTTAACGCTGAACTTGAACAGCCAGTCGGTGCGGCGGGACCTGGCGGACTGCTGGCGCATGCACCGGACAATCATGGCAGCGTTCCCGTTGGTCGAGGGCGATGGTCGCCTGGCACACAAGGTCTTGCACAGGGTGGAACCGGCCAAGAACGGGGCTCGGCGACTCCACCTTCTGGTGCAATCGGAATCGCAACCCGACTGGAAGGGGCTGCCTGAACACTATCTCGCGGAGGGAGAAGCACCGGAGGTGAAGCCGATCGGTGAGCAGATTGCGTCGGTCACAGACGGCATGGTGCTGAACTTCCGCTTGCGGGCCAACCCCACCCGTAAAGTAGACACGAAATCGGGTCCGGACGGCGTACGTCGCAACGGTCGGCGCAAGAAGGTCCAAGGGGAGGAAGAACAACTCAACTGGTTACTCCGCAAGGCCTCGGTGGCCGGATTCTCCCTCATCGACGTGCGGCGAAATGACGAAGGCGGAGAATTCGGCTCCGCCGGTGATGCGTCATCCGCTCGAAGGAACGAGTTGTTCTTCGGCTCGGTCCTCTTCGAAGGGACCTTGCGGGTTACCGATTCCAAACTGTTTCTCAGTGCTCTGAGAGATGGGGTCGGCTCCGGGAAGGCATTCGGGTTCGGCCTTTTGTCGGTCGCACCGGCACGTCCATGAAGGACCTCCACATACTGCCGAAGGTGCGGGACCGCTGGAGTTTTCTGTACGTCGAGCACTGCAAGGTGGATCGCGATGCGCAGGCGATCATGTTCCACGACGTGGAAGGCAAGGTATCCGTGCCCGTCGCATCGCTCTCCACACTGCTTCTGGGACCCGGCACCACCATCACACACGCTGCCGTAACCGCACTCGCCGAGAACGCCTGCCTCGCGCTTTGGACAGGCGAGCAGGCCGTCCGCTTCTACGCGCAAGGAATCGGAGCCACGCGAAGCTCAGCGCCGCTGATGCGACAGGCACTTCTCTGGGCCGATACATCGTCCCACCTGCAGGTCGTCCTGCGAATGTACCGCCGAAGGTTTCCTGAGCAGTTGCCCGACGGGCTCACCCTGCAACAGATCAGGGGCAGAGAGGGGGTTCGGGTGCGGTCGGCGTACGCTGCGGCCAGCAAGGAGTTCGGAGTCGAGTGGCAGGGTCGAAGCTACGACCGCCGCGACTGGAACGCGGGCGGCGTCGTGAACCGTGCCTTGTCCGCCGCGAACAGTACCCTCTACGGCATTTGCCATGCCGCAATCGTTGCGGCCGGGTACTCTCCAAGTCTCGGGTTCATCCACACGGGCAAGATGCTCTCCTTCGTTTACGATGTGGCGGACCTCTACAAGACGGAGTTGTCGATCCCAGTCGCCTTCCGAGAATCCGTCGACGGTCCCGCGCAGATCGAAACTCGTGTGCGCCACAGGATGCGTGATCTGTTCACGGAGAGGAAACTGCTGCAGAGGATCGTGCCCGACCTCCAAGAGATCCTGGAATCGGGTGCCGTCGACCAGGAGACGTACGACG
>JAJYSZ010000022.1 GCA_021793315.1 Bacillota bacterium
CCGATCTGTTGCTGCCCTGGACCAACCCCAACTGAATGGCCAGGGCCATCGCACCGTCGGCCCAGCTTGGCACAGGGCCTGAGAGGCCCAACGATGTCGTGCTGTCACTCTGCGCGGCCTGCTGGAGGCCCAGCGAGTTGATCAGCAGAGTGATCGCCTGTGCCCGGGTAAGGGGCCTGTTCGGGTTCGAAAGGCCACCGATGCCCTGCACGAGACCGTGACTTATGGCCAGCCGAATGGCCTGCAGAGCGAAGGCCGGTGCCTGGGTGAGCAGGCTTGTGTCCTCGACCGTGGACTCGCTTGTCCCACCGGAACCTTGCCAATTCTGCAGCCGGTCGAGCATCGTCAGGAGCTGCGCACCGGTTACCATCGCATTCGGCGAGAACGTCGTCTGCGATGTTCCGCGAACCACTCCCGCCTGGGTGAGAGCGTTCACGGAAGGAGAGGCCCATGCCGCATCACCCATGTCCTTGAACGGGACGGAAATATCCTGACTACCAGTCGAGGCGCCGTACACAGCCTGGTACACCGCTTCGGCGACGGAGATACCCTTCGCATTCGGCTTGTAGGTGCCGATCACGATATGTACGGCATTCGCGAGGGTCGTACCCCTCTCCCCGGCGCTGAGCGCGGCGTACACGGCCTGTGAGACCGCCTGGCCGAACGCGCCGCCGGTACCGGGCTGCGCCGGTTGTCCACCTGCAAGGGTATGGCCTTTGGCGTGGGCGGAGGCGTGCGTAGTTCCCGAGCCTCGACCCGCGGCCATCGCTACGCCACCAAAGGCAGGCAGAATGAGGCCCAGAGATAGACCGAGAAGCAGAACCCACTTGCGCAATTGTGCTCGATTCACTTGCAATCCCCCTTGCCCTGAATGTCGTGTCGCTCGGCTCGAGACTCGCCCCGAAGCTGCTTAAAGAAAAACCCGGCGAGGCCATCAAGCCATGCCGGCGATCCAGACTGTTTCGCTCGGCAACCCGGCTGTCATGGCGCGCGGAGCGCTTTAGACCCGTGGCTTTGCGTCCCCGGCTTTTGCCGGGTTTGCCTTTGACGCCACCTCCATAACTGGAGTCAGCCCATCAGTCCAGACTTACCATCTCCTTGGGGCATGGCATGGAATACCTTAGATCTTTCGCATCTCCGGATTGGTTTGGGACCGTAGACTGCTGATCTTCTGCGAGTCGTATGGCGGTCGTCCGAAGTGCGGCCCATGAACAAGGTTACGCGCGGCGCTGATCACGCTTGTGGCCGAAGGTTCCCTGTACGCGTCGCGGACTGGCGTGCCGCCGTTTCAGAGCGACGGCCGCCGAAACCTCCCATGGCCTTCGGCCGATCGGTATGGGACTGTTCACCACCGACGCGGGCGATGGCACCGGCTCGTGCGTCAGGGTGACGCCCGCCTGCTGGAGGGCCCATACGGCGAGTCCCGAGCAGTCCAGGGTGCGCGAGTTCAGTCGGGCGACCACGGGGATGTGCATCACGTCGCGGAGCAGATCCTCCGCGGCCATCTGCCAGCCGTAGAACTGTCCAACCTTGCTCTCTACGGCCTCCACGACCTGCCTGCGCTGCAACTCTGTCAACGGCACCCTGTAGAGGTCTCCTGTCCGCGTATACTTCCCGAGCGGACTCCTGCTGACGTAGGTCAGGGCTTCGACGAGATGGCCGTCGGACACCACGGCGATGTGCGAATAGGGACAGTTGATCACCCACGAGATGACGGTGCCGGAGAAGCCGCGGGCGTAGACCGCGATGATGTCGCCTGGCAGCAGGTTGCGGACAGCGTACGCCATGGCGATTCCTCCCTTGGGCGAAGCCCGACCTCCTTGAAGGTCGGTAGCGACGCGCCACCTCCGTGCTGCTTGGTGGCACCCGGAACAGGTCATGCGAACCCGTGGTCACCTGAGATGTATGTTCCTTGGACCCGACTTGCCTCACGTCAGACGCCACCACGTGGAGGTGGCGCCGAAACCCGACAATCAGTCGCCAAGACGACAGTTGACAGGCACGGAGGAGGCCGCTGGGAGCGGTGCGGAGAAAGTGGTCCTCATCCGCAAGCAGTCTCAAGGGGAGGGTCTGACTTGGCGCGTACGCTGCCGCCGCTCATCGATCGGCTGCTCAAGGCAAACCGGCGCTTTGTCGACGGGCATCCCGCTATTCCGCAAGATGCAGCACCGAGCGCGCGTCTTGCGGTCGTGACGTGCATGGATGTCCGCATCGATCCCCTGCCGCTTCTGGGCCTCGGACTCGGGCAGGCGCACGTGCTGCGCAATGCGGGCGCGCGGGTGACCGACGACGTCCTGCGGTCCCTCGTGATCTCGCAGCAGGCACTCGGCACAAATGCCGTCATCCTGATGCCGCACGAGGGTTGCGGTGTCCTCGGCCTTGACGTCGCCACCTTGCGGCCGCGCTCCGCGGCGCCGCAAGGTCGCGTGCCTGCCCTCGAGTTCCATGCGATGCAGGAGATCGAGACGGCATTGGCCCAGGATCTGCGCCTTCTGCGCGAGAGTCCTTGGATCGGTCCGGACGTGGAGATCCACGGCTTCATCCTTGACGTCGCCCGCGGCGCCATTCGGTATCCTGGCTTGTAACCATTCCTGTCGCTCCGGCGGGCAGCGACGCGTGGCCTCGTCAGGGCATGGTGATCGCACGCGAGGAGCCAACCCACGGGGCGAACTGGTGTCGGCGAGGCCTTAGGTGGAGTGACCCACCCGCCGCCGGACTTGCGAATATGGATGATAAGGAACACAACATGCCGCAAGGAAGATTTTCGTGAGCGGTTGGGCTGTACTCGCGATCGTTCCGGCGTTCGGCATCGACACGCTCGTGGTCGCAGCGGGACTAGGCGCGGCAGGCGTGGCGGATCGCCGCCGCCTCGCCCTGGTCATCGCCCTGTTCGAAGGCCTGATGCCGCTCGTGGGCGCCTGCGTGGGCAACTGGCTCGGCGGGCTCGTTGCGGGGTACGCCGTCTGGGCCGCCGCTGTGCTGCTCGGACTGTTGGGCGTCTACGAGATCGTCGAAGGGCTCCGGGATCTGCAACGCGGCGATGACGATGGTGAAGACGAAGCCGCCGAACGGGTAGCGGCGCTCGAGCGCAAGCTGGTCGGTGCAGGGCTGATCGTCGCCGGGCTGAGCGTCAGCATGGATGAGCTGGCCGCAGGACTCGCCGCCGGGGCGGCGGAGTTGCCGCTTGCCCTGCTGGTGCCGGCGCTGGCGCTGCAAGCGGGGATCTTCACGTATCTCGGCCTGCACGCCGGACACCGGATCCGCCACCTGGCTGGGCGCTATGGGGAGGCCGTGGCGGGCATTGCATTGATCCTGGCCGCCGTCGTCGTCGTCGCGCTGGCTCGGCACCAGATCGGTCTCGCCTAGCTGGTGCCCGTGGCCGCTCGGCCCGCTGGCAGCCCCGCTTTCGTCGTCCGCGCGCCGCGCATTGGTGGGCCGCCGTGACCGCCTTAGGCCGTCGCGATCGCCCCGAAACGCAAGCACCTTCCACTGTGCCGTTCAGGGAGAGGGCGCGGCCAAGAAGGCGAGCACTTCCTCCGCGAACCGCCCGGATTCTTCCATGTGGGCGAAGTGGCCGCTCGCTTCGTATACGTGCAGTTCGCTGTCCGGCTTGGCCGCGAGGAAGCCGGCGATCTGATCGGCAGCGAACACGTTGTCGTAGCGTCCCTTGATCAGCAGCGTCCTGTGCAGCAGCCCGCCGAGGTGCCCGATGAGCGGCCTGAAGATCTCACCTTCCTGGATCAGCCTCGCCTGGTGGACACCGCCGCGCCGCCACCAGTCTGCCGGGAACGGGGCCGCCTCGCTCACTTCATCCACGATGCGCCTGCGCTCGCCATGGATGTAGAGATCGTCTCGCCGCACGCCGAGCCCCGCGAGCCATCGCGTCAGCTCGTCCCAGAGGTAGGCCGGCGGCGTATCCGCGGGCGCGTCTGCCGAGGCGAGACAGGACCGGGCGCTCGCCCGGTCGTCCGCGGCCGCATACGCCAATGCGGCGGCGGTGAGGAGCGAGCGCGCCGAGGACGCGGGGTCCAAAGATGCGTTCTCGAGCACCAGACGATCCACCGCCGCCGGGTGTGTCAGGGCATACCGCACCGCAAGGTAGCCGCCGAACGAATGCCCGATCAGCGACCAGCGCTCGATCCCGAGAGCGTGGCGCAGTGCCTCGGCGTCGGCCACGAGGTCCATGACGCCCAAGGGTTCACCGTCAGGGAGCGGGGCTGATCGCAATACACCGCGCTGGTCCATGGTGACCAGATGAAGGCCGCCCTCAAGGCGAGGTGCCTGGAACGTTTCGAAGTGGTATGCACCCATGCCGGGGCCGCCATGCAGGGAAAGGACGCTGGGCTTGGCCGCCGAGCCGAACTCCTCGCTGTGCAGCAGGTGACCGCCGATCCGTCGGTCGTTTCCCATTTGGTCCCCTCCGGTATAACAGTGATACTACGGTAGCATCGGGTAACGGTAGTAGCAACCTGTGCTACAGTACAATCATGGACGATCTCAAGACCCTGCTGCGCAACTACCTGGATGCGCTTTCGGATCCGACGCGGGCCAACCTTGTCTTCGAGCTGGAGGCGGCGGAGGAACTCACCGCGACGCAGCTCGCCAGGCGCCTGGGCCTCAGCGTCAACAACGTCTACCACCACATCCGGGTGCTCAACCGCCTTGGGGTACTCGCAGAGCCACGCATCGTGCCCGGACCCACCTACGTCGAGAAGTACTATCGTGTGCTCCCTGCGATCACGAGAGCCTTGGGTCCTGACTGGTACGACGAGGCGTCCAGAGAGCTTTCGGTGGAGGAGCGGCAGGTGCGCTGGGCAGCGTTCTGCGCACAAGTGGGACAGCTGATGCTGCGTGCGGCGGAGCGCTACGCAGCGATGCCGCCCGAAGTGTGGGAACGGACGGTGCTTGCGCCCAAGGCCGGCATGATCTCCTTGCGACTGCTGTCCGAGCGACAGTACCAGGCCGACCTCGCCAAGCTCCGGGAGGTCGTGCATCAGGAATCTGCGCCGGGCGACGAGGGACAGCAGGTAATGATCATCGCAGGGCTGCCGGAGCTGATGCGCATCGGGCCCGTGGGAGAAGTGGCTGGCCCACCCGCCGAGCGCCGGGCCCAGGGTGGAACGCGCGATTCGGGACGGCGGCAATCGGATAGGAAGTGACCTTTCGCCTCGTGCTGCAGGCTCTGCGCCAACGTGTGGCGGCCCTGGACCCTCACGCAACGTAAGAGTGTAGCGTCGTACTGCAGCCAAGGGAGCATCGATGGGAGGCAGGCGGGCGTGGGCCATACGGTGAAGGCGGTCGCTCAGCTCGCAGGCGTGACCATCCGCACCCTGCATCACTACGACGCAATCGGCCTGGTGCGGCCGGGCGAGCGGACCGAGTCCGGCTACCGGGTGTACGGCCGGCGCGATCTCGAACGCCTGCAGCAGGTCCTGTTCTTCAAGGAGCTTGGCTTTGGTCTGGCGGAGATCAAGGAGATCCTCGAGCGGCCGGACTTCGACCGGAGGCAGGCCCTCTTGGACCATCGCGAGCTCCTGACGCACCGCAAGGATCGCATCGAGCGGCTGATCAAGGCTGTGGAGCAGACGCTCGAAAGCATGGAGGAGGGGACGATGTTGGAAGAGAGCGTCTGGTTCGACGGCTTCGACCATAGCCGGTACGAGGAGGAGGCCCGCCAGCGCTGGGGCCACACGGACGCGTATCGGGAATCGCGCGAACGCACGGCGGCCTACACGGAGGCAGACTGGAGCGGGGTGGCAGCCGAGCAGACCGGCATTCTCAAGGAGATCGCCGCCCTTGCCGACCGGCGGCCGGACGATCCGGACGTGCTGCAGACGATCGGTCGGATGCACAGCCTCATCAGCGAGCGCTTCTACGCGTGTTCGGTCGAGATGTTCCGCGGGATCGGCGAACTCGCTGTCACGGACAGCCGCTTCACGGCAACCTACGAAAAGCTGAGGCCCGGCCTCGCCGCCTTCTATGCTTCGGCGGTCCGCGCCTACTGCGACCGGTCCCAAACTTAGCGGGAAGGAACGCAAGGGAGCAGGGCCGGCTTCGGCCAGCCTCGCTCCCTTGTCTCAAGCCGGCCCTACCCCTTCATGGGCCAGCAGCCACCGCTTTCGCGGCAGGCCCCAGCCATAGCCCGTCAGGCTCCCGTCCTGGCCGATGACGCGATGACACGGGATGATCAGGGAGATCGGATTGCGGCCGTTCGCCAGCCCAACCGCCCGGGCGGCCGTGGGCCGGCCGATGGCGGCCGCGATCTCCCCGTAGCTCCTGGTCTCGCCATAGGGGATGGCGAGAAGGGTTGCCCAGACGGCAAGCTGAAACGGGGTCCCACGCGGGGCGAGCGGCACGGAAAAGGTCCGGAGGTCTCCCGCGAAGTATCTCTCGAGTTCCTGGCGCACAACCTGGAACGTCGCGTCGTCGCGCCGCAGCGGGCTGGCGATGCCGGACGTAGGTGGCGCGCTCTCCAGGTAGAGGCCGGTCAGGGACTCGCCGTCGCCGAGGAGCAAGAGGTCGCCGACAGGGCTTTGCAGCACGCTGAAGGAGACATCGGCCTGCGGTGCGGCAAACGGGTAGGCGGCTCCCGATCGCTTGATACCAGTCATCGCGGCAAGGTCTCCTCTCTGCCGGCAGGGGTCAGGGGTTCCGGGTCCAGAGTTGCCCAGAGGTGCTGGACCGCGTACGCGCGCCAAGGCCGCCAGCCTTCGGATGCGGCCGCCGCCGAGCGCGGATCGTCAGCGCAGCCCAGCAGCCGCAGGGCCTTGCGCACACCGAGATCCGAAGGCAGGAAGGCATCCGGATCGCCGAGCGCGCGCATGCGGATGTACGCCGCAGTCCAGGGACCGATGCCACGCAGGGCGACAAGACGCCGCGAGACCTCGTCCCGATCGGCGCCCGGGTCCAGCCGCAAGCTGCCCGCTGTGAGCGCTCTGGCGAGGTCGACGAGCGCCTGCGCCCGCGCCCTGGGCATGGCCAGCGATGAAGGGTCGAGCGACGCGAGGCGTGTGGCGGTGGGGAACGCGTGGGTGAGAGAGCCCTGCGGATGCGCGAGCGGCTCGCCGAACGCTCGCGCCAGGCGACCTGCCAAGGTTCGGGCGCCCTGCAGGGACACCTGCTGCCCAAGCACCGCGCGCACGGCCATCTCATCGGCGTCTGCGGCGCCAAGTGCCCGCAGGCCCGGTCTCTTGTGGACCATCGGGCCCAGCAGGGCGTCCTGCCCGAGGGTCTCGGCGACCCCCTGGGGATCGGCGTCCAGGTCGAAGAGCCGGCGCACGCGCTCCGTTGCGGCCGGAAGATCCCGGACGTCCGGAAGCTGCAGTTCGCATAGCAGGTAGGCGGCCTGTCGCTCCTGCGGACGCCGCACCCGCGCGACGCCGAGTCCGTGCGGCAGAGCGAGCACTCGCATGTAGGTGTCCTGCTCCACAGTTTCCACGCCCGCGATGGCACGTGTGCCGAGAAAGCGCAGGGTCCACTCGAAATCTAGCGGCGGCCGGTAGGACAGGCGCAGCCGCACGGTACCCTCCGGGGCCACCTCGGCCCAGCGCTCCCTGCCTTGCCGCAGCTGGGTGGGTGTTTGCGCGAACACCTCGCCCATGGTGGCATTGAACTGGCGGACACTCGAGAAGCCCGCGGCGAACGCCACCTGCGCCATCGGCAGGGTCGTCGTCTGCAGGAGCACCTGCGCCGTGTGCGCACGCTGCGCCCGCGCAAGCGCGAGCGGGCCGGCACCGAGCTCAGCCGACAGCACGCGGTGAAGCTGGCGCGCGCTGTAGCCCAGTTGCTGCGCCAGCCCTTCGACGCCCTCGCGATCCATGACGCCGTCCAGGATGAGGCGCATCGCTCTTCCCGCCGCGTCTGCGCGCTGGTTCCATTCGGGCGAGCCGGGACTCGCATCGGGCCGGCAGCGCTTGCAGGCCCGAAAGCCGGCCTGCTGCGCCGCTGCGGCTGTCCTGTAGAAGCGCACATGGCTGGGCCTGGGCGTCCGGGCCGGGCAGCTCGGACGGCAGTAGATGCCCGTCGAGGCTACCGCGGCGAAGAAGACGCCGTCGTATCTCCTGTCGCGGCTCTGAAGGATGCGGTAGCAGATGTCAGGATCTATCATGGTGCCATTCTCCCGCATCCGGCGCCAAGATGCTGGCGGTTTTCGGACAACGCCATAGGCGAGCGGGTTCGACCTTCAGAGGCCGGCTCGGAGACGCCGATCTCAGGACAAGACCGAGCGTGCGAGCTGCCAGGCGTAGCGCGCAGCCACCGCCCACATCAGCACGGCCGAGGCTTTGTCGAGGGTCTGGCGGGCGGGGCCGCTGCGCGCGACGCGATAGAGCACGCGTCCTGCGAGCGAGAGCCCGAAGAACCAAATCCAGGACACGAGCGTCACGCCGATGGCGTAGGACCAGCGATCCGCCATGGTGCCGTAGATCGCCGCCCCGCCGCCGATCACGACGACCGTATCCATGATCGCGTGCGGATTCAAAAGCGAGACCGTCAGGCTGTGGCTTACCTTGTGGCCGAGGGTCCACTGCTCCGACTCGGTCTGTGCGGCCCCGCCGTCGGTATGAGCCGTCCACGTCGTGTAGCCCATGTAGACGAGAAAGAGGACACCGGCGACGCTGAGCACCAGCCGCAGGGCCGGGATCGCGAGGATGACGAGCGAGACGCCGCCGATCGCCAGGACGATCAACGCCGTGTCTGAAAGTGCGGCCGTGAGCACGATCGGCAGCACAAAGCGCCAGCGGGGCTGCGTGGCTCCCTGCGTCAGGACGAACGTATTCTGCGGCCCGAGCGGCAGGATCAGGGCGAATGCCAAGAGGAACCCGTGCACGAACGCCTGGGTCAAGGAAAGCCTCCTCCAGGGTTTTTGTCTCCGGGCCGGCGCGCTCAGAGCTCCTTGGCCATGAGCCGGTTCGTGGTCTGGTAGCCGGTGCCTTCGTAAAGTCCGATCGCCGGTGCATTACTGCCAAAGACGTGCAGCGCGATGCGATGCAGGCCGAGCGCCAGCACCTCGGGCTCGATAGCCTGCATGGCCGCCTTGCCGTAGCCCTTGCCGCGCTGGGATTCCCAGATGACGAGGTCATAGATGAACGCATGCGGCACCTGCGGCGCCCCGCGCTCGGCAAACCAGATCATGCCGACGCTTTCGCCGCTTAGGGCGTCGGCAATGGTGAAGAGGTGCTGACCGGCTGTAGCGGGCCCCTGGGGCAGCAGGTCGGCGAACTCCTTGGCGGCCATCTGCTGGGCCTCTGCCAACGTGATGTAGCCGCTCGCCGCGTGACCCTGGGCGTACTCGGCCTGTGCGACGTCATACCAAGACCGGTATTCCTCGTCGCTCATGGGGCGCAGAAAGACCTCCGCCAAGTCGACACCTCCCTCGGGTGAGCCCGGCTCACCTTCGCGCGCCTTTCGCCGGTTTCCTGCAGAGCGGGATTCGGCCGCACGGGCTGTGCTATACTGCGGCCATCCGTTCCTTGGAGGTTGACATGCGCAAGATCGCTGCACGCATCTAGCATCCCGGCGCAGCGGTGCCCGGGATGACGCGGCGGTGAAAGACCCGCCACCCGGGAGGATTGCTGCCATGTTGGTTGTGCGCGGGCTTCGCGTGTCCTTCGGGGACCGAGATCTTTTGTCCGATATTTCGTTCGAGATCGCCAAGGGGGAGCGCGTCGCCCTCCTGGGCGAGAACGGCTGCGGCAAGTCCACTCTGCTGCGCATCCTGGCGGGGGAGATGGAGCCGGCCGCCGGCCAGATCCGCCGTGAGGAGTTCAGGCGCGTCGCCTACGTCGAACAGGCCCCGCTTCTGCCTGAGGACGCCCTCAGCTCGGGCTGGCGCATGCGTCGGCGGCTCCAGGACGCCATTGACAGGCAGCCTGATCTGCTGCTGCTCGACGAGCCGACCAATCACCTGGACGCCGAGGGGTTGGCCTGGCTCGAGGCTGGGCTCAAGGCCTTTCCTGGGGCTATCCTGTTCGCCTGCCATGACCGCGCCTTCGTCGACGCGGTGGCGAAACGCACCTTCCTGATCTCCCGGGGACGGCTGCGCGGCTTCGAGGGCGGGTACGCGAAGTTCGTGGCGCAGGAGTCGGCCGAGACCGAGGCGCAGCAGCATGCCCACGCATCCTGGCGCAAGGAGCGGGACCGCCTGCGCCTTGCCGCCCAGCGCCAGCGCAACTGGGCGGAGAAGGCCCACCGCGACGCCGGCGAACGCAATCCGAGCGCCAAACGACGGGCTGCGCAGCTCATGCACAAGGCGATGGCCACCGAGGGTCGGCTGGGTCGGCTCGAGGCGGCGCGGGCGGAAAAGCCGTGGCAGGAGCCGGCACTCTCGTTCTCGTTCCTCCCGCCGCGGGATCTGCCGCCCACGCTCCTGCGCGTGCAGGATGTCTGCTTCGCGTATGGGCAACGGTCAGAGGCAGCCGTCGGGCCTCTGACGCTCGATCTCCGGCGCGGCGAGCGACTCGCCCTGATCGGACCGAACGGCAGCGGCAAGTCCACCCTGCTTTTCCTCATCGCGGCGGCGGGTGGCCTGCGCCCGCCCTTGGCTGGCCGGCTGGAGGGCTCGCTTACGCTGAACCCGCGGGCACGGCTCTTTTTCTTGAGGCAGGAGGAGCCCTTGCCGGAGGAGCGTACGGCGCTCGACGCGATGCTGATGGCCGGTGCTCCGGACGTGACGGTCGCACGCACTCTGCTCGGCCACTTCCACCTGCAGGGCGACGCGGCGTTGCAGGCGATCTCGAGCCTAAGTCCCGGGGAGCGGGTGCGCCTGCAGTTCTGCCGCTGCCTCGTGCGCCAAGCGGACATCCTGCTCCTCGATGAGCCCACGAACCACCTCGACCTCGTCGGGCGGCAGGCATTGCAGTCCGCGCTCAGCGTGTACCCCGGGAGCGTCGTGTTCGCTTCCCACGACCGGCTGTTTCGCGAAGGCGTTGCCACGCGCTCCGCCGACCTGAGACGCGCGCCGCCGGCCCAGGTGCCGCCAGTCGAGGTGGACCTTCTGCGCATGCGGATGGCCGAGCTCACGGGCCGCCTCGCGTCCGCCCAGCCGCGGAAGCGCCAGGAACTTGAGATGGAGCTCGATCGCCTGGTGGCTGAGCTCCGCAGGACGACGGCAAGTGAGCGGGGGCGGTAGCCGAGAGCTTCCCCGACTGGCGGTCAGCGGCGCCGGGCCAAATGCCGCCTGAACCCGAGGACGAAACTTCGGGCCCGTTCCAGGGCGTACGGTCGGCGCAAGGCGTAGCGGGCGTGCTCGTATTCTTGCAGCAGTTCGGACGGCCAGCCTTCCTGTCTGGCGACCTGGCGGACGGTTGTGCCGGCCGGGAGCCTGCGGTGAAGGAGATGACGCCCGACCGCCCGCCGCACCAACCCGCGCGGGCCACGCCCGAAGTCTAGCTGCCTGGGAGTCCGGCCGATCGCCGGATGGGAATCTGCGGGCGTGTTGGGCGGCGGGGCCTTCTGATCCGCCCGCCGCAGGCTCCACCGGTAGAGGTGGTAGAGCAAGGCGAGGAGCGCCAAAAGGCCCAGGACGGCGGCCGGCCCGATGAGGTGCGCGAAGAAGGGCGCGACGGCGTCGTGGGACGGCAGGATGAGCCGGTGCCCTTTGGGCAGGGAGGGGAAGCGCAGGCGCAGGCCTGTGCCGCGCACCCCCGTGATCACGAGACTCGCCAGGTAGGCGAAGGGCCAGAGCACCCAGAGCAGGTCCTTGACCCAAGCGGCAGGCAGCCAGAGAAGAAGCTCGTGGCCGATCGCGATGAGCAGCGCCATTGCGGCCGCGGTGCCAAGGGCGACGGCCGGCACCCGCATGGTGGCCGCGGCCTTGCGCAGGTTGGCGGGGTCCTCGCCGGCGTCCGCGGCGGCTTGCGCGAGCGGGAGACCGAACCACGCCCCGACCAGGAAGATCAGGGCGAGTAGCGCGAGAGGCCACGGGGACGCCTCGCCCCAGGCTGCCGCGACAAGAGCCGCCAGGACGATCACGGAGAGGCCGATGCGGTGTTCCTCCCGCAGGGTCGAGAGCCAGGGCTCGCGGGAAACGGTGACGGCACGCACGCCGGGCAACAAGATAAGGAAGGCAGCGGCAGGCGAGCCGGGCACGATCGGCAGGAGGGCGGCGATGAGCGCGGGGAGCACGAGGGCGGGGAAGCCCAGCCAGCCCGACCGCCGTCGTCCCACCGCCGGCAGCAGGTACCCGAGGGCCAGCGGCCAGATGCCGACCTGCAGGTGCGCGAGGTCCCCGACTGCGATCGCCAGAGCACCGGACCAGCCGAATGCCATGAGCTGCAGCGCCATCCAGGACAGCGTGCGAATCAGCCTGCGCATGGGTTGCTATGCCTCCTGCGCATGCCTGCGCGCGGTAAGGCATGCGTTCCTAGCCATTATAGCAATAACTGGTACGAGATGTATGCGACTCGTAGGCATCGCACCTGCGTAACGAGGTTACGTCAGGGCGTAAACGTGTTATGCTTGCACCATGGACGATGCTCGACCTGCAGCCCGAGAACGCATGCTGGCCGCGGCCGCTGAAGCTTTCGCCAAGGCGCCCTACAAACGGGTAGGGGTGCACGAGGTGTGTGCGAAGGCAGGGGTCACGACCGGCGCGCTCTATCATCATTTCGGAGGGAAACCGGAACTCTATCGCGCGGTCAGGACGCAGCAGGAGACAAGGCTCCTGGCCGCGATGGCCGAGGCGGCGCAGGGCGCCGCCCCCGGTCCCAAGGCCGTGCGCGCCGCGCTGCTGGCGGCCTGGGACCACGTGCAAGCAGACGGCACGGCGCAGCTTTTCGCCGTGCCGGGGCCGAGAGGGGAAACCGCGATCGGGGACTTCCTGCATAGCCTGTGGCCGTGGGGACCCGAGGCGGTCGCCGCCGTCCTGCTTGGCGCATGGCGTGGCGCGCTCGCGGAATCCCTCGAGCACCCCGGGGTCGACGCGCGACTGGTGCTGGACGGGATCCTGCGCGGGCTCGGGGCGGATCGCGACTAGGCGCAGCAAAAGCGCACGCGGACACCGCATGTGCGGTGCCCGCGTGGCAAGCCTTATCTAGTGGCTCTGGTCGTGGTGGCCGCCGCAGCCGCAGCTGTCGCCGTGGCCGTGTTCGTGCCCGTGGCCGCCGCAGCCGCAGGAGCCGTCTGCGCTGTCGTGCTCGTGATCGTGGCAGCCGCAGTCGTGCTGGGACGCGGCGTCCCCGGCGCTCTTCGGCACGAGGCGAATCAGGTTCAACGTACCGCCTCCTGTCCTCTTGTCATGCAGAGCGTAGCCGCAACGCCGCGTTCTCGTCAACGTGAGGGATGGCACGCACGGCAGGGATCACCGGCGGCCTCGAGAACGCTTTCACAGCGACCGCCGCGATCACCTGCATCTAGGAGGGGATCCGCATGATGATTGCCGCGTTCTACGACATCCACGCCAACCTGCCGGCGTTCGAGGCGGCTTTGCAGGCTGCGCGCAAGGCCAGTGCCGACAAAGTGGTTGTGGGCGGCGACATTGCAGCAGGACCGCTGCCGGCGGACACGCTCGACATCCTGATGGCCCTGGGCGACTGGGTAGTCGCTCTTCAGGGTGCAGCCGACCGGGCCCTCGTAAACTGCTATGACCTGCTGATGGCAAAGCATCACAGTGAACTCGAGGCTTTCGATCCCCTGGTGCGCTGGGCAGCCGGACGCATCACGCGACACCAGCGCGACTACCTCCACACGTTGCCTTCCGACCTGCGCTTTTTGATGCAGGATCTTGGCGAGGTCCACTTCTACCACAGCCTGGCGGGGGATGGACACCAGCCAGCCCGGATCCCGCAGGGTGGGCAGGTGATCGTTGCCGGCAGCGACCACAGCCAGGGCGAGGAGCACCTGGACGGCCGTCTCCTTGTGCATCCGGGCAGCGTCGGCATGCCGGAAGGCGACCTTCCCGGCGCCTACTGGGCCTTCCTCGGCGAAGAGGTGCAGCTCAGGCGCACGGATTACGACTACGCGCAGGCGGCGCGCCGCATCATGCGCTGCGGCATGCCCGACGCCAAGGCATGGGTGGACCGCTACGTGCTGCGCGAAACGGCTAGAAGCTGACGCTGCTCGCGATCTCCTGCCAGGCAAGACCGCCGTCGGTTGTCACGTAGAGGGATCCGGCCGTCGTCAGAAGCCAGCCGTCCTGGCGGCTGGTGAAGCTCACGTCGCTGAGCTCGCCTACTTGGTGGAATGCAATGCGGCGGAAGCTGTCGCCGTCATTCGTGCTGAGCCAGACGTTTGCGCCTGACCAGAGCCAGACGAGGCCGCCTGAAGCGACGCGCATGCCTACGGGTGCCCCCTGCTGCGCGCTCCAGTTCGGCAGGGCGATCGGAGTCCAGCGCGCGCCGCCGTCGCTGCTGCGCCAGAGGTAGGGCGTCCCGGGCTGGAGCCGGGTCGCCCTGCGATCCCGCTTGTCCGGTTTGAGGAAGAGTTCGGGGACGGTCGCTGTCCCGGTAGCGAGCAGGTTTTGGTCGTCCAGCGGCGCGACGGCGCTCGGGACGAACGGCGTGGCGACGCTTTGCCAGGCGGTGCCGGCATCCTGCGTGGCAAAGAGCCGCCTGCCCGACGCCGGACTGTATCCGATCACCCAGCCGCGTTCCGTGGTGGCCATGCCGAGCGCCGCCGGGTACCAGCCGCGCGCGAACGGCTTCATCTGCCACGTGCGTCCGCCGTCCAGCGACATGTACAGATCGGCCTGGCCAAGGGCCAGCAGCTCGCTTGGCCCCAGCACCTCGAGGGCCAAGAGGGAGACGGGCGCGTTGCCGGTGGCCGTCCAGGTGGTGCCGCCGTCCAGGGTGCGCATCACCGTCGCGCCGTCATATGTCCAGCCTGCCGCATAGCCGAACTGGCTCGACAGGAATGAGATCGTCGTGCTCGGGCTGAGCGGCGGGTAGACGAGCTGCCAGGTGAGGCCGCCGTCCGACGTGGTGTAGAGCGGCGGGCCGTCCCCCGCCAGAAGCCAGCCGTGCTCGCTGTCGCTGAAGCCGACCGAGAATGCCTGGCCGCTCGCTGTCGGCAGCGGCAGGCCGAACACCGCCTGCCAGGAGGCTCCGCCGTCGCGAGTCATGTAGATGCCGCCGCGGTCGAGGCCGATGAAGCCGGTCTGGCTGCTCAGGAAGAACATGCTGTGGACGTATCCGGAGAGAGGCAGTCCGCTTGGCGAGGCCACGCCGCCTTCGGCTGCGGAGACCATGGCCCAGCTCTGTCCGCCGTCCGCTGTCGTGTAGAGGATCTTCGGCTGCTCTCCGGCGCTGGGCGGCCCGCCGCACAGCAGCGAGCCCTGATCCTGGTTCAGGAACGAGATTGCCTGCCCGTTCGTGCCTCTGTACGTGCACGGCGTCGATCTCAACGCCCAGGAGAATCCGCCGTCCGTTGTGGTGTAGAGCTCGCCGGCCAGGTTGCCGCTGCCGGCAGGGCTGCCGGCGATGAAGCCGATCCCGGGCGAGGGAAAGCTGATCGACGTCGCGGTGAAGCGGCTCCTGCTGAACATGGTCTGCCAGGTGCGTCCGCCATCGAATGTGCCCACCACGGTGGTGGCCGTGCACGTCCCCTGAAGGCAGCCGTTTTCCAGGACGAAGGCGCTATCGAGGGTGGGGGAGTCTATCTGGACGGCCGTACTGTCCGTCACCAGCAGCGTCGTCCACGTGGCGCCGCCGTCGTTCGTGTGGGCGACGGCGGTGCCGTGCAGCAACTGGAGGATGGCCCAGCCCGCGCTCGCGGTGTTCATGCGCACCGAAGTCAGGGCGGGGCGTTGCGGGAAGCTGGCCGGGAACGCGACCGCCTGGTAGGTGGAGAGGCCGGTCGCGGCGGCAGGGTAGAGGGCCGCGGTCTTTTGTGCCTTGGCTGGGTGCGGCTGGCTTGGGTGGCCCTGGACGCTGCCGCAGCCGGTGAGCAGCAGGAGAGCCAGTGCGGCGATGGGTCCTTTCTTCACGCCGAGCTACCCCCTTGTGCCGCGAGGCGAGGCGGCTCCTTGCCAGGAACCCCGCCCGCCTGCCCCGGAGCTGCAAGGCCAAGAGTGAGGACGAGGGCGATCACCAGCATCGCGGCAGCGACGGCAAAGGCGAGCGAGAAGCTCCCGAAGCGCTGGACCAGGACGCCGCTCAGTGCCGGTGCCACGACGGACGACATCATTCCGACGAAATTGAGGGTGCCGTAGGCCCTGCCGTATTGTTCCCCGCCGAGACTCTGGGCCACCTCGCTGAGAATCATGGGATCAAGCACGAGCTTGCCGGTCACGCCGTAGACGACGAGTCCGAGCAGGAGGGGCCAGACGTGGCCGAGCAAGCCCATAGCGAGCAGGGCGACGGCGGCGATCGCCAGCAGGGCCCGCATGCGCCTCACGCGGCCTTCGGCGCCCGCGCGACTCCACAAGATCGTGGCCGGAATGGCGACGAGGGTAGGCAGGGAAGCGGCCAGCCCAAGCCAGACGCCGTGCAGTCCCTGACCCTGCCCAAGGTCGTAGGGCAGCCAGGCGAGCAGGAAGAAGAACGGATAGAGCGAGCAGAAGTTGATGGCGAGCAGCAGCCCGAAACGTCTCCCGAACCGCCTGTGACCGGTCCCGGCGGCCGGCTGGCGCTGGACATCCCCTGGCGTCACCAGGAAGAGCCAGACCCCCACAAGCACGGTGAGCAGGCCGAGGACCAGGACGGGGATGCGCCAGTCGCTGGGCGCGAGAAGGGCTGCGACCAGATAGCCGCCCGCGATGCCCGCACCCATGCCGGCCGTGATGACGGCATTGGCGACCGAGAGAGCCTTCGCGGGGATGCGGCGGGCGGTGACGGCGAATTGCGTCGGGTAATAGACACCCTGAAAGACCCCGGCCAATGCGGAAAGGATGAGAAGCGCCGCATAGCTGCCCGCGGCGCCGGTGAGGGCGATGAAGACGCCGAAGCCGATATAGCCGACGCCCAGCACGGTGCGCGGCGAGACGCGGTCGGCCAGGTGGCCCGCGGGGATCTGCACGGCGGTGTAGGTGAGGAAGAAGACCGAGGAGATGAGACCGAGGGCGCTCGGCCCAACGTGGAACTGCACGCCGAAGGCATGCAGAAGCGGGCTCAAAACCGCGCGGTCTGCGTAGACGAAGAACCACCCAAGCCCACCAAGCAGGGCCCAGGGCAAGTAGCGATCGTTCAGTGCCGACAAGCAGCGTGCACCTCACCAAGAATTTTGCCAGCGAGGCCGCACCTCCTGCCTGCGGGGGTCCTGGCCTGACGACCTCTTGCGCCGCGCTTCCCCGGCAGGCGACAAAAAGGAGGCGCCGCTTCTCAGGCGGCGCCTCCCGGGATGCCGGTCCTGGCGATCAGCCCACCGTGATCTCGCTGGCTCCCTCCTCGAACGCATAGTCGGGGACGGTCGTCTCGTCGTTGCCGTTGCTCACCTTGGCGGCGTTGAAGACCAGCGTGAGCACCACCACGACAACGATATTGAAGATCAGGGCCCAAATGCCCGCGTAGCCGGGCACGCCGAAGAACGGCACGATCGAGGACTTGAAGCCGATGGACGCGGTCATGGCGATGCCGACGATCTCACCCACCGCCCAGCCGATCAGGAGTGCGGTACGGTGGAACCACCGGGTGTAGAGCCCACCGACGATCATCACGATCGTCTGCAGGATCATGATGCCGCCGAGCGTCTGCAGGTAGATGGAGTACTGGACGGGGATCACGAGCACGAACACGAGGCCGAGGATCGTCACGCAGACCGAGACGATCTTCGCCACGGTCGCCTCCACCTTGGGCGATTCCTTCTTCGCGAAGTACTCCGTGTAGATGTTGCGGGAGAACAGGCTGCCGGCCGCGATCGACATGATCGCTGCTGGCACCAGGGCGCCGATGAAGATGGCGGCGAAGGCAAAGCCGACGAACCACTGCGGGAACACCTTCTCGAAGAGCAGCGGCACGGCCAGGTTGCTGTCGCCGTGGACGTTGATGCCGGCGGCCAGGGCCATGATGCCGAGCAGGGCGATGCCGCCGAGCATGAGGGAGTAAAGCGGCAGGAACGCGGCGTTGCGGCGGATGACCTGCCGGGACTTGGTCGCGAACATCGCGGTGATCGCGTGCGGGTAGAAGAAGAGCGCCAGGGCCGAGCCGAGCGCCAGTGTGCCGTAGGCCGTGTAGAGTCCCGGCGAGAGGATGACGGAGTGCGGCGGGGTGGCGGCGGCCAGCTTCAGGTTGGCCACATGGAAGATGTGGCCGAAGCCGCCGAGGGCGGTCGGGATGGCGATCACCGCCACGATGACCGTGATGTAGATCAGGGTGTCCTTGACGACGGCCACCATGGTCGGAGCGCGCAGGCCGGCCGTCCAGGTATAGAGCGCCACCACCAGGAAGGCGACGATCAGGGCGATATCGGCGGCGCCGCTGGTGGCGCCGAAGCCGATCGTCTGCAAGACGGCCTGCATGCCGACGAGCTGCAGCGCGATGTAGGGCATGGTGGCGATGATGCCTGTCACGGCGACGGCCAGTGCCATGCCACGCGAGTCGAAGCGCCCCTTGACGTAGTCGGAAGCCGTGATGTAGCCCTTGGCCTTCGCGACAGACCAGAAGCGGGGGAACACCATGAAGATGAAGGGGTAGATCACGATTGTGTACGGCACCGCGAAGAAGCCGAGCGCCCCTGAGCCATAGGCGAGGGCCGGTACCGCGATGAAGGTGTACGCGGTATAGAGGTCGCCGCCGATCAGGAACCAGGACAGCAAGGTACCCAGGCGGCGTCCTGCCAGGCCCCACTCGGCGAGTTGAGAAAGGTCCGCCTTGTGCCATCTCGACGCATAGAAGCCGAGCACCGTCACGAACAGGAAGAGGATCAGGAAGATGATGACGGCGGTCGCGTTCACTCTTAGGGCCTCCTCTCTGCCGGTGTCAAACTGTCAGGTAATAGACCACGATGGTGATCAACCCCGTGATGATCACCCAGAGCAGCTGGTACCAGTAGAAGTAGGGCATGCCCCCGAGCGTTGGCGCATTCGAGCTATAGAACTGGGGAAACAAGGTGGCGATGAACGGGATGATCAGCACCAGATACCACCAGCGTCGGCCGCTCCGGCGACTGGCCTTGGGCTCTCCCTGCACGGTACACCTCTCCCTTCGTGACAGGCTGGTCTTGGACGTAATGCCTACGTCCGATGTGGTGGATTGGACGCCGGTACGTCCAGTTCCTGCGTTTCCTGAGGTGAGAGTGGAAACGCCGGCAGCCGCGCGGTGAAATGTCCGGGCAAAGGGGGAAGATCTACACCAAGGGCCGGCCGCTCGGCGCGGGCGACCCAATCTCTACGCGAAAGCCGTGGTAAGGGGCGTGCCACCCTCGCACCGACCGAACGCGCGGGCGCTTTGGGCTGCCGAACGCACCCTGCTGGCGTGGCTCCGGACCGCGATCTCCCTGCTCGCCTTCGGCTTCGTCGTGGCCCGCTTCGACCTTTTCCTGCACCGGCGGCCGTCGGCTGCGGGTAGCCTGCTCGGTGCCATGCTGACCGGGATCGGCGGACTTTTCGCCATCCTTTCGGTGCTGCGGTACTGGCGCGAGGCCCATGGTGCAGTTCACGGACAGCCGAGTCCGACGCTCGGCGTGGCTGCCGGCGTAGCCGTGGCCCTGGCGGCGGCAGTGGTGACGGCATACCTTTTGACGCACAAAATGGTGCTTTGATCCGCGAAACTATTCTATCTAAGTTTTCTATTAGAGACATGGGCTGGGGACTGTGATAGTGTAAAGCCAAGTCCAGTGAGGAGTGAGGTGAGCCGAGCCGTGATGAAGTCCACCGGCATCGTGCGCAAGGTCGACGACCTCGGCCGTGTCGTTCTGCCCATCGAGCTCAGGCGGACGCTGAGTATCGCCGAGAAGGACTCCCTGGAGATCTATGTGGATGGCGAGCAGGTCATCCTGAAGAAGTATGAGCCTGCCTGCATCTTCTGCGGGAACGCGGCCGACATGATCCACTTCCACGGCAAGAACGTCTGCCGCACCTGTGCGGCAGAGCTCAACTCCGCTGCGATACGCGTAAGCTAGAGCAAGAGACGAGCGGCGGGATTGCGGCGTTGGCCGCGATCCCGCCGTTTGCATGATACCGGGCGCAGAGGGCAAAAGACTCGAGCGGACCGAAGGGATAGGTTCGCTGGCGTCGGCCGGGGGGCCCGCGGGCTCGGGGCCCCGTCTAGATCGTGGCGAGCAGCCTGGCCATCTCAAGGGCCGTCAAAGCAGCCTCCTGGCCCTTGTTCTGCTTCAGGCCGGCGCGCGCCAGCCCCTGCTCGATCGTGTCCACGGTGAGCACGCCAAACCCGATGCCCACCTTGCCCTGCAGGGCAACCTGCTGCAGCCCCTGCGCGCAGGCGTCCGCCACCACCTCGAAGTGGTAGGTTTCGCCCCGAAGCACCACGCCGAGCGCCACGATGGCGTGCAGCTGTCCGGTGTCGGCCAGGCGGCGCGCTGCCGCCGGCAGTTCGAACGCTCCGGGCACGCGCACCAGAACGATGTCCTCGTCCTTGACGCCGGCGTCAAGCAGCGCCTCGTGCGCGCCGTCGATCATGTGCTGCACCAGCATCTCGTTGTAGCGCGCCGCGATGATTCCGACGCGCAGACCGCTGCCCTGTGGCCTCTCGCGCAACTCTCGCACCGTTTCCGCCTCCAGCCTGCTCACTTTGTCAGGAGATGCCCGAGCTTCGTCCGCTTGGTCTCGAGGTAGCGGGCCATCTCGGGCCGCTGCTCGATCTCGATCGGCACCCGTTCGACGATGGCGATGCCATAGCCTTCGAGACCGGCAACCTTTCGTGGGTTGTTTGTCAGCAGGCGCAGCGATCGCACGCCGAGATCGACAAGGATCTGGGCGCCGATGCCGTAGTCGCGCAGGTCAGGAGGATAGCCTAGGCTGAGGTTCGCCTCGACCGTGTCAAGGCCCCGGTCCTGAAGGGCGTAGGCCTGGATCTTGGGTCCCAGCCCGATGCCGCGGCCCTCGTGCCCGCGCAGGTAGATCAGCAGGCCACGTCCCTCCGCGTCGATGCGCCTCAGGGCGGCCGCCAACTGGTCGCCGCAGTCGCAGCGCAGCGAACCGAGGACGTCGCCCGTGAGGCATTCGGAGTGCATGCGGCAGAGCACCGGCTGGCCGTCGTCGATATCGCCCTTGACCAGTGCGAGGTGCTGGTTGTGGCTCAGGACGTCCTCGAACGCGATCGCGCGGAAGTGACCGTAGCGTGTAGGCAACTCGGCCTCGCCGACGCGCACCACAAGGCGCTCCTGTTGGCGCCGGTATTGGATGATGTCCGCGATTGTGACCACCTTGAGTCCGTGCTGTACGGCGAAGGCAAGAAGGTCCGACGTGCGGGCCATGCTCCCGTCGTCCTTCATCACTTCACAGATCACGGCTGCCGGATAGAGCCCTGCCATGCGCGCAAGGTCGACTGCCGCTTCCGTGTGGCCGGCACGCTTCAGCACGCCGCCGGGCTGCGCCTCGAGCGGAAAGATGTGTCCTGGGCGCAGAAAGCCCTCTGGACCCACCTTGGGATCCGCCGCCTGGCGTGCCGTGAGGGCGCGGTCGGCGGCGGAGATGCCGGTGGAGACGCCCTTTGCGTCGACGGACACCGTGAACGCGGTTTCCCAGTGCTCGGTGTTCTCCGAGACCATAGGCGGCAGCTTCAGCTCGTGCACGCGCTCGCTCGCAAGGGGCAGACATATGAGCCCCCGCCCCTGCGTGGCCATGAACGTGATCGCCTCCGGGGTCACCAGTTCGGCGGCCGCGACGAGGTCGCCCTCGTTTTCGCGGTCCTTGTCGTCGATCACGATCACCATGCGTCCCTGGCGAATCTCTGCGACAGCTTCCTCGACACTCGAGAACATGGTTCAGGCCTCCTCGGCGCGGTTCAGGGCTTCTACGTAACGCGCGAGGACGTCCACTTCCAGGTGGAGGGGATCGCCCGGCGCCCTTTCAAGCAGGCTGGTGTGCTGGAACGTGTGGGGGATCACGGCGACCTGCGCCCGGCCGTCGCGGTATTCCGCCACTGTCAGGCTGATCCCGTCCAGCGCAAAGGATCCCTTGACGACTACGTAGCGGCGCAGCGGAGCCGGAATCTCGACCACCAGCCGCTGTCCGTCGCCCTCAGGCTCGATCGCTGCCAGACGGCAGAGCCCGTCGACGTGGCCCTGCACCAGGTGTCCGCCCAGGCGGTCGGAGAGGCGCAACGGTCGCTCAAGGTTGACGAGCTGCCCCTGGCCGCGCTGCCTGAAGGCAGTACGGCTCAAGGTCTCGAGGCTGAGGTCCGCCGAGAAGCCCTGGTCGTCGCAGGACGTCACGGTGAGGCAGCAGCCGTTGACGGCGATGGACTCGCCGGGCGCGAGTTCGGGACCGAGGGTCGTCGCGACGGTGATCCGGGCGCCGCCGGGATGGTCATGGAAAGAAGCGACGCGCCCCAGATCGGTCACGATGCCTGTGAACATCACTTCGCTCCTCTCTCCACGCTTGCCGTGAAATAGGCGTCCTCGCCGAGGATCCGCCAACTGCGCGCGGTCAGCCGAAGCCCCGCCGCGGGGCTCTCCGCTCCCAGGCCCGCGACGCCCGGCGGCGCCGCGCTGCCGCCGAGCACGAGCGGTGCCACGAACACCGCCACGCGGTCGACGAGACGCTGGTCGAAAAAGTCTCCGTGCACCGTGGCGCCGCCCTCGACGAGCAGCGACGTGACATCGCGCCTGCCGAGGTCCTCGAGCACGTCGAGGAGCGGCAGCCTGGGACCCTGACCGATCGGCACCACCTCGGCCAGGCCGGAGAGCGCTTTCATGCGCTCCTCGGCGATGCCCCTGCCGACGTAGACGATGGTCCGCCCCCCGGCAGCCAGCAGGCGCGCGGAGAGCGGCAGACGGCCTTCCGTGTCGAGGACCGCCCGGAGCGGCGAGGTGCCCGGCACGTCGCGCACAGTCAGCTGGGGGTCGTCCTCCAGTGCCGTGCCGATGCCGACGAGCACGGCGTCGTTGGCCGCGCGCAGTCGATGGGCCTCCTCCCGTGCGGCCGGACCCGTCATGTAGAGGCTCTTGCCTGTCCGGGCGGCAGATTGCCCACCGAGCGAAAGCGCCCATTTCGCCGTCACGAACGGACGTCCCGTGTGCCGCCAGTGCAGATAGGGCGCGTTCTGGGCGATCGCCTGCGCGGCGCCGCTACCCACCTCGACCGCGATGCCGGCCGCCCTCAGCTCGGCAAAGCCCTTTCCCGACACCTGCGGGTTCGGGTCCTCGATCGGCGCGACCACCCGCCGTACACCCGCCGCGATGATGGCCTGCGTGCAGGGCGGCGTGTGACCGTAGTGGCAGCAGGGCTCGAGCGTGACATAGAGCGTCGCGCCCCGCGCCAGGTCCTTGGCCGCCGCGATGGCGGCCGCCTCTGCGTGGGCGGTTCCAGGGCCAAGGTGCGCACCTTCGCCGACAATGGCGCCATCCCGCACCAGGACCGCCCCGACCCTGGGGTTCGGCGACACGCGGCCGACCGGCTGATCGGCCAACTCGAAGGCCCTCGCAAGGTACCAGGCATCCTCCCGCAGTGGCACGCCATCACTCCTGCTCAAACAAAGAAAACACCCAAGGAAGGGACTCCTTCCTTGGGCCATAGGCAAGCCATGTGAAGCCCCTTCTCCCATCCCGACTTTAACGGTCGGCCCCGGAATCACACCGGGTCGGCCCCAGTTTCCTGGGGTTCGCGGGCTCGGCCAGAGGCCATCACCGCCGGTTCGGAATTGCACCGGACCCTGAAGGAGGATCAAAGCACTATGTAATTGGCTACGCCATCCTACCACCTTGGCGCGCCAAGGGGCAAGTGCAGTTGGGCACGACGGGGACGACCCG
The DNA here is from genome assembly GCA_021793315.1 of Bacillota bacterium. GTDB lineage: Bacteria > Bacillota > Sulfobacillia > JAJZYS01 > JAJYTV01 > JAJZQO01. The sequence goes on from JAJYSZ010000022.1 coordinate 23,800, forward strand.
AAAGGTGCGCCGGTTAGGACGACTTGGACGCCGAAACGATGCCCTGGACCGAATCGGCATAGGTAGCGAGACGTTCCGCCACGCGCGCGAACACGCTGCCCTGGGCAAACGAGTCGCCTTCGGCTCCGGCCGGCACTGCGGTGAGCAGCTCGATGCCCTGCTCGATCGTCTCGATCGCGTAAATGTGGAACTGTCCCGCCTGCACCGCAGCGAGGACTTCGTCCGACAGCATGAGGTCCTCGACGTTCTGGCGCGGGATCATGCAGCCCTGGCTGCCCGTCAGACCCTGCGCGCGGCAGACGGCGAAGAAGCCCTCGAGCTTCTCGTTGACGCCCCCGATTGGCTGGATCCGCCCGGCCTGATCGACCGAGCCTGTCACCGCAATGTCCTGGCGGATGGCGAGTCCGCTGAGGTCGGAAAGGATCGCGTAGAGCTCCGTCGAGGAGGCCGAGTCGCCCTCGATGCCGCCGTAGTTCTGCTCGATCGTCAGGCTCGCCGCCAGGGCCAGCGGCCGCTGCTGACCGAAGCGCCAGCCGAGGTAGCCGGAAAGCGTCAGCACCCCTTTGGAGTGGATCGGCCCGGAGAGCTGGACCTCGCGCTCGATGTCCACGACGCCTGTCGATCCGGCGTAGGTGCGCGCCGTGATGCGCGCCGGAAGGCCAAAGGAGAGTTCGCCGGCCGTGAGCACCGTGAGGCCGTTTACCTGACCGACGCGTCGGCCCTGCGTCTCGATGCGGATCGTACCTAGCTCGATCATCTCCAGCATGCGTTCCTCGTAAAGGCCAGCCCGCTGCCTGCGGGCAGCCAGGGACGAACGCACCGCATCGCGGTCGATCTCGGGGGCGCCGCGCTTCTGCGCAAATGTGTCGGCCTCCACCGCCAGTTCGATAATCTCGGACATGCGCGTCGACAGACGGCGGCGTCCGCCTGCGAGCCTGGCCGCCTCCTCGAGCATGCGGGCCGCGCCGTCGGCCGAGAACGGACGGATGCCATGGTTGCGGCCCAGGGCCGCGAGGAATCCGACCATCGCCTTGCGGTTCTCATCCGTGTTCTCCATATCCGCGGCGAAGTCCACCCGTACCTTGAACAGCTTGCGGAACTGCTCATCGAGTTCGCGCAACTGCAGGTAGGCGGCCTCGGGACCGACCAGCACCACCTGCACGTCCAGCGGGATCGGCTCGGGCCTGAGCCCCGACGTCGGCATCGGGCGCTCCTGCTGGACGACGTTCTCGATGCGCGCCACATGATGCTGCAGGGCGCGCTTCAGTCCCTCGTACGCCAGGGGGTTCTGCACCAGCTCGCGTGCCGGGATGACAAGAAAGCCGCCGTTGGCATGGTGGATGGCTCCCGCCCGGATCAGGTGGAAGCCGGTGTGCAGGAGGCCTCCCTCGCCTCCTTCGTAGTCGAGGCGACCCATCAGGTTGTAGTAGGACGGATTGGGCTCGTAGACTACTGGCGCCTCGGGGCTCTCGCGGACGACAAGCGGGTTCACCGCGAACCAGCCCGGGTCTGGCGGAGCCTCCTGACCTTCGGGCGGGACGAACAGCGGGAGCCATTCCCCGATGCGCTCCTGCAGTTGGGCGAGATGCCGGCTCAGGGCCGGATCAGGGAACTCGGCCGACAGCTCCGCGAAGAGCGGCGTGGACGCGTAGGTGGCGCGCTGGATTGCGAGGTCGCCGAGCGCGTGCTGCGCGTGTCGCTGCAGCTCGTGCGCGCGCCGCACGAAGGCCTCCCCCAGTTTCGCCACCTGCTGGGACGCCTCGGCGATCGCTGCCCGCTCGTCCGCCGGGAGGCTCTGGAGGCTCTCAGGGTCCAGCGGCTGACCGTTCTTCAAGGGGATGCTCTGCAGGCCCGCGGGCCCTGGCTTGACGGCGAAGCCGAGGTCCTGCGCCTGATGCTGGAACGACGCGAAGTCCTGCTCGGTGGCCTCCGTCACCTGCTGCAGCACCTCGTCATGCGCGGAACGGTACTCATCCGAGTCGAAAGCCTGCGGCAGGCGCTCGGAAAGGTTTCGGCGAAGTTGGCGCAAGGCTGCGGCGAACCGAGGCCCGGTGCCAGGCGGCACCGCGACGGCCCGTGGCGAGGACGGGTTCAGGAAGTTCGGCAGGTAGAGCCAGTCGCGGGCAGGCGGCAAGGCTTCCGCCGCTTCGCGCAGGCGCCGGCGCGCGTAGGTCGTGCGTCCGGTGCCCGTCGGACCGGAAAGATAGATGTGGTAGCCGTGGCGCCGCAGGGAGATGGCGAACGACATGGCCTCCTCCGCGCGCGGCTGACCGACGAGACGCTCCTGGACCAAAACCTCATCCGTCGTCGCGAAGCCGAGACTTTCCGGATCGAGCCGCCACCGCAGGGCGTCGAGATCGAGCGTCGCGTAGCCCACCGAGACCACCTCGGGTCAGGTTTCCGCAGTGCCGAAGAGACTCCTGCCTTGGACTGGGAGGGATTTGCATTGCCGCCTGAGGAGGAATCGGCGCGCAGGGAACTCTTGCGCTTCGTGCGGCGCGGGGCCCGCGAGGGGGTGCTGCGCGGCACGTTCGGCAACGTCTCCGTGCGCCTCGGCGACCGCCTCCTGATCACGCCGACGGCCAGCGACTACTTGCGCCTGCGGGCGGTCGACCTGGCTCTGGTCCGCCTGGACGGAACCGTCGAGGCGGGCAGGCCTTCCAGCGAGACCCAGCTGCACCTGGCGATCTACCGCCGCCTGCCGTACGCCAGCGCCGTATGGCACGATCACGCCGCTTTCGCGGTGGCGGCCGCGCTCGTGGCGGACGAGGTGCCGATCTTCACAGGCGAGGGGCATGGCCTCATAGGCCCGAGTCTGCCGGTGGCGGCCTATAGGCCGGCAGGATCGGAGATGCTCGCCGAGGAGGCGGCCGCGCTGCTGCAGGCCCGGCAGGCGAGCGCCTGCCTGCTCAGGAATCATGGCCTTTGCGCCGTGGGCCGCAACTTGATGGAGGCGTACAGTTGCGCGATCGCGGCCGACGAGGCGGCGCAGCACTTTCTCCTGACGCGCGGCATGGAGCCCAAGGCTCTGGACCAGGAGGAGGCGGAGCGCATCCGCCGCTCCTTCGCGGACTACCGTATGCACTAATACGGTCTGCCCGGCGTCTGGGCAGAGGACAGGGAAGGGGACGGTCGCATGAAGGCGGTGACCATTGCACGCTTCGGCGGTCCCGAGGTTCTTGAGGTCAGGGAGCTGCCGAGGCCCGAGCCAGGTCCCAAGGAGGTGCTGGTCAAGGTGGCGGCGGCCACCGTCAATCCCACCGACCTTTCGCTGCGGTCCGGCGCCCGCCGCCCGGACCTCCCCCCGCCGTACATCCCGGGCATGGACCTGGCAGGCGTCGTCGTCGAGGCGGGGGCAGGCGTCAACTGGCCCGCCCTGGGGGACCGCGTCATGGCCATCGTGCTGCCGACGCGGCCCGAGGGGGGTGCCCAGGCGGAATTTGTCCGGGTTCCCTGCGATGCGCTGGCGGCGGTCCCCGCGGGCATGACGCTCGAGTCTGCCGCGACCTTGCCGATGAACGGGCTGACCGTGCGCCGCGCCTTCGATCTGCTCGCGCTGCAGCAGGGCGCCACCGTCGCCGTGACGGGCGCCGCGGGCGCCGTCGGCGGCTACGCGATCGAGATCGGCAAGAGGCTTGGCCTCAGGATCGTGGCCGATGCGGCACCTGCGGATGAGGCCCTTGTGCAGGGACTGGGCGCCGACATCGTCGTGCCGCGTGGAGACACAGTCGCGCAGGCGATCCGCCGCGCCGTGCCCGAAGGAGTGGACGCCGTGATCGACGCCGCCGTGCAGGGCGGTCTCGTCCTGCCGGCCATCCGCGACGGCGGTCAGGTGGCCGCGGTCCGTGCCTTCCGTGGTAAGGTCGAGCGGGGCATCCGCATCCACCAGGTGCTCGTGGCGGAATATGCCCACCACGCGGCGGCGCTGCAGGAACTGGCCCGCATGGCAGGCGAGGGGCTGATCACGTTGCGCGTGGCAGAGACCTACCCGCCTGAGCAGGCCGGCGAAGCCCACCGCCGGCTGACGGCAGGCGGGGTGCGGGGACGACTGCTCATCGTCTTCTAAGCCCGCAGCGCAGGCGCATGCCGGCCCAGGTTCAGCGGGGCCCGGGCGCGGGCCGCTGGCCGAGGTCCGGCAGGGATCCAGGCCTGCGGCGCACCACCGCGTCCTTTTCCATGGCGACTGAGAAGGCGGATTTGAGATCCCTTCCCACGGCGAGGCCTCCGAGCAGGCTACCCATCAGGCAGTCGCCCGCGCCGTAGAGTCGCCCTGCTCGGCTTCGTTGCCGAAGAGCCAGGCGAGTCGGGAGACGTAGGGGACGAACGCTCCCGCCACATCCGGAGGGACAGGACCGCGGCCACGGGGATGCCGCGGTCCCTTGTCCAGTTCAGCCAGGCGAGCGGCCAGGAGATCGACGCTCATCGATACAGTTCGACCGCGATGTCGGCGGCGAGCTCTGCGTTGTGGACCAGCAGATCGATGTTGGCCCGCATCAGGTCCTGCCCGCTCTGGCGGTTCAGATGGTCGAGCAGGAACGGTGTGACCGCCTTGCCGTGTACCTCCTGCCGTGCGAGTTCCGCCTCGGCCTCCGCCACGAGCCGCTCCACCATTCCCGGATCGAGCGGCCGCGGCCCGGGCTGCACGCAGAGCAGGGCCTGGCGCAGGTCGAGCGCATCCATCGCGCGTCGGACCCTTGCGACCTCCCGCGCGCTTTGCGCCACGTGGTCGAGGCTGAGGCCGGAGTCCGCCACATAGAAGCCCGGGAACGCGTCGGTGCGCAAGCCCAGCACCGGGACCGACAGCGTTTCGAGCACCTCGAGCGTGGCCGCCAGATCGAGCACGGACTTGGCTCCGGCGCTCACCACGACGAGGGGAACCCCAGCGAGCGTCTTGAGGTCCGCAGAGACGTCGAGGTGTTGAGCAAACCCGCGATGCACGCCGCCGATCCCGCCCGTGGCGAAGACCTTGAGGCCCGCGCGATCCGCCAGGAAGGCCGTGGCCGCGACGGTGGTGCCGCCGTTGCGGCGCATGGCCGCAGCGATGGCGAGGTCACGCAGCGAGCACTTCCAGGGGGCGTCGAGCAGCTGGGGCCATGCGTCCTCGGCGAGGCCGACGGTCAGCTGTCCCCCGAGGACGCCGACGACGGCGGGCACCGCCCCCTTGTGCCGCACCGCATCAGCCATGCGGCCCATGGTCTCAAGACCTGTGGGTGACGGCAGACCGTGCGTCAGCACCGCCGTCTCAAGGGCCACGACCGCGCCGCCCGAGCGAAGCGCCGCCTGCACCTCGGGTCCGATCACGAGCATGCGTGGATCAACTCCTGCGTGGTGCGCAGCGGAGCTCACGAGAACTGCGGCAGGTGTTCCCGGTGGGCGGCGAGGAGGTGGTCGAGGCAGGCCGCCGCCACGGCGCGGTCGCCGATCAGGGGGTGCGCCATCGCAGCCTGCAACGCGGCCTCGCGATCGCCGTGCAGGGCAGCGCGCACCGTCAGGCGCTCATAGTCCTTGACCTGGCGCACCAGACCGCGCGGACCGAACGGCAGCGGCAGGGTCGGTCGGGGATGCGCGCCGTGCTCGTCGACGTCGCAGGTGAGTTCCCCGACCTCGTCCGCCATCAGCACCTCGGAGGTGCCGCGGCTCGGCACGTTGAGGTGGAGCTCCTGATCGCCCTGGCCGGAGAGGGCCGTCATCACGCGCAGCGCGAGGCCTTCGTAGCCTTCTTCGGTGAAGATCGTGTCGGCCGTGATGCCGCGGTCGTGCTGCGTTGCGGTGACCTCGGACATGTAGGAGTTGCGGCGCGCGGCGAGGATCGCCCGGTAGCACGCGAGTGCGTCCTGCGCGTCGCCGCGCTGGAGCGCTTCGCCCACTTCCCTGTAGAGGCGCTCGTTCCAGCCGAGCACCATCTCGCCGCGCGTCTCATCGAGTTGCAGTTCCCGCTCGTAGGCCGCCTGGCGCCGGTAAAAGTAGTAAAGGTACTCGTTCGGCAGCAGGCCGAGGCCACGGATCAGCTCGGGGCCGAAGAAGCCCAGCGTGCGCACGCCCGCGCAGAGGTCCTCGGCGCCTTCGAGCAGAGCGGGCAGGGTCTCGACGCCCTCGATGCGCACGGACTGGATGAAGCCGAGGTGATTGAGTCCCTGGTAGGCGATGGCCACCTTGTCCTCGTCGATGCCGAGGTAGCGGCAGAGATCGCTCTTGAGCCCGGACGGGGCGTCGCACAGCCCGACGACGTGCTCGTAGCCCTCTTCGTGCAGGGCTTCGACGATCAGCCCGGAGGGATTCGTGAAGTTGAGAAACCACGCGTTCGGGGCGCGTCGCTGCATGCGCTCGATCAACGAGAGCACGACGGGAATCGTGCGCAGGGCCATCGACATGCCGCCGATCCCGGTCGTCTCCTGGCCGATCAGCCCGTAACGCAGCGCAATGCGCTCGTCCTGGATCCTTGCCGCGGCACCGCCCGTGCGCACCGCGGAGAACGCGAAGGCGACCCCTTCGAACACCTCGTCGAGATCCTCGCTGACGCGTATCCGAGTCCGTGAGCCCAGGTGGTCGCGCATCGCCTCGCCTAGGGCAGCCATCAGGCGCGCCCGCTCGGGCACGGTGTCCGTGAGCACGATCTCCTCGAGCGACAGCTGCTGGCTGCGGCGAAGGAGTCCATGGAGGAGCAGCGGCACGCGCACGCCGCCTCCACCGATCACCGAGACCTTCTCCACCGTACGCACGCTCTCAAACCTCCTCATGTTCGAGGCCAGGGCAGATCGCCGAGCGCGGCCTCGCAGGCCACACGCCCGGGTGCGGCGGTCGCCCCGCCCAGGGCCCCGAGAGCCTCGCCCGCGGCGAACTGGCCAAGTTCTACCGCTTGGTCCTCCGAAAACCCGTAGAGCGTTCCCGCAATGTAGCCTGCGTCGAAAACGTCGCCGGCACCAGTCGCATCGATCACCTTGCGCGGCTTCGTCGGATGGTGGCGCGTAACGTGGCCCTCGCAGCTAAGGACACCGTCTGCGCCGAGCTTCACGATGACGCGCGGAACCAGGTCGCCGAGCGCGACCGCCGCCCGCAGGGGATCGTCCTGGCCGGTCACGCAAGCGGCTTCGCGCACGTTCGGCAGGTAGAGGTCCACCTGGGCCAGCACCTTGCGGAACGCTGCGCTGGGGAGCCAGTCGAGGTCCGTGCCGCAGTCGAGCGACACGAAGAGGCCGCGCGCGTGCGCCTGCCGCGCGACGTCGGTCGCCCAGGAGCCGCGCCCCGACAGGTGAAGCCAGCTGGCGTCGGGCCACCGCGCCAGGGCTTCGCTGCCAGCCTCGCAAAGGCTTTCGCCATGCGGTGGACCGGCGGTGACGAAGGCACGGTCGCCCTGCCGGTTGAGCGCGAGCGTCACGGGCGTGCGCGCGATCGACGGGCCCACGCGCTCCACGCCCTCCGCCGCCAGCAGGCTCGCGAGATAGGCCCCGGGTCCGTCCGGGCCCAAGGCCGTGCCGAGTCCGACGCCGAGGCCCAGGCGCCGCAAGGCGACGGCCGCGATCGCGAACCCGCCAGCTGTAAGTTCGACTCCTTCGGTAAAAACCTCCTCGCCGAGTTCCGGCCAGCGCGGAAGCGGTGCCGCCACCACATCCAGATACGCGGGGCCGACGACCAGAACCCGAGGCGTTTCCACCTTCAGCGGACCTCCAGGCGCAGCCAGTCGCTCAGGTTGTCCCGCCGTGTGGCGGGACGCGCGACGCCGTCCTTCACGAACACCACGGGCGGTATCGACACGCGGTTGTAGTGCGAGGCCATCGAGTGATTGTAGGCGCCGGTGTCGAACACGATCAGGAGGTCTCCCACCTCTGCCCGGGTCACCCGGACGTCGCGGCGCACGATGTCTCCGCTCTCGCAGTGCATGCCTGCGATGTCGACGACCTCCTCGCCGCCGCGTCGCGGGGAGACGGCCACCTCGGGCTCGGCGCCGTAGAGGGCGGGACGCGGTCCGTCCGACATGCCGCCATCGACGATCAGGTAGGTGCGACCGTCGGCGGCCGTCTTGCGCTGGACGATGTGGTAGATGGTCACGCCCGGCGGCGAGACGATGAATCGACCCGGTTCCGTCATCAGACGCGGCATGGGCCCGTCGGCCAGGATGCCGGCGAGCGTTGTCTCGTATGCTTCCCTGAGGGCGCTCGGCGGAGGGGAGTCCGGGCTGATGCCGAGACCGCCGCCGAGGTCCAGCACCTCCGGCCAGCGGCCCGTCTCGCTCCAGACCGTGCGGGCGAAGTCCGCCACGGCCGCCGCCCCGCTGATGAAGGGGTCGAGCATCGCGATCTGCGAGCCGACGTGCATGTGGTAACCCTTGAAGTCGATCGCGTCCTCCGCGGCGATGAGCTGCCGTACAGTCTCGAGGGCTTGTCCGTCGGCGATCGGCACGCCGAACTGGCTTGCGGGTGCACCTGTCGCGAGCGATGGGTGGGTGTGCACGTCGACCGCCGGCGCCAGGCGCAGCAGCACACGGACCTTGCTCTTCTCCTGCCGTGCGATGCGGACGAGCTCCTCGACCTCGCCGGGGGACTCCACCACCACGAAGCCGATGTCCTGCCGGGCGGCGGTGCGCAGTGCGGACGGGGGCTTGTAGAGGCCGTGCATGATGATGCGCTCCGCCGGAAAGCCGAGGCGCAGGGCGAACTCGAGTTCCCCCTCGCTGACCACATCGAGGCCCAGCCCAGCCTCCTGCGCAAGCTGCAGCAGGCGCCCCGTGAGGAAGGCCTTGGCGGCGATGGCGATATTCTCGGCGCCGAATGCCTGGACGTAGGTCTCGATGCGCTGGCTAAGATCGGTCTCGTCGTAGAGATAGAGCGGTGTACCGAAGGCGGATGCTAGCCCACTGACAGGAGCCCCGGCAAAACTGGCTCGGCCGTCCGGGTCCCAGCGGAAATTGCTTGGCGGCACGGGGTCTGGACCTCCTCGGGTTACGGATGATGAGTTCAGTCGGCGGCCTCAGGCAATAAGCCGGTCTTGGCGATCTCGCCGTAGCGCCGGGCGCTCTCTCGCACGGTGCGACTCTGGGTCTGCCGGTCGACGGCGATTAGCCCGAACTCGGGGCGGTAGCCCTCGGCCCATTCGAAGTTGTCGAGCAGCGACCAGTACTGGTAGCCTCGGACGTCGGCGCCCGCCGCCATGGCCTGCCGCACAGCGGCGAGATGGCTCGTGATGTACCTGAGGCGCTGAAGGTCGTCCTGGCAGGCGATGCCGTTCTCGGTCACGATCAGCGGCAGGCCGTAGCTCGCCGCCTCCACAAGAGCCAGGCGCAGGCCCTCCGGCACGATCGACCAGCCCATCTCGGTGTGGGGCGCGCCCTGCGCCGCCAAGGGCACTTGGCGCAGCAGGCCGGTGGTGTACTGCCTCGCGTAGTAGTTGATGCCGATGAAGTCGCAATGGCTCTTCACCTGATCAAGGTACCAGCGGTTGAACAGATGGTGCTGCAGCCTGCTCCCCAGACGGTGGAGCCGATCGCCCGCGTCGAGCGGACGAAAGTCGATCCAGTGCTTGGCGATGCCCAGGCGCATGTCGGGGTCCGCCTGGCGGATCGCGGCGAAGGCCTCGCGGTGCCATGCCGCAAGCCGCCGGGCTGCGCGCACGGCCTCGGCCGCAGGCCGCTTGCCCGGTGGCCACGCGCCTTGCACGTAGCCCATGAGCACGAGAATCATCGGCTCGTTGATCGTCAGCACCCAAGTCGCGCGGCCCTTCAGGGTCTCGGCCACCTTGCGGCAATAGCGCGCGAACAGCTGCGCGCTGTCCGGCGCCAGCACGCCGCCCCGCTGGCTGAGCCAGCTCGGCAGGGTGAAATGGTGCAGGGTGACGATCGGCTCCACGCCGAGCTCGCGGCAGCGCTCGACCATGTCGCGGTAATGTGAGAGCGCGAGGGGATCGAACTGGCCCTCGCGCGGTTCGATGCGCGCCCACTCGACCGAAAAGCGATAGCTGTTGAGGCCGAGATCCCGCAATAGGGCGATGTCCTCGGGATACTGGCGATAGTGGTCGCAGGCATCGCCCGAGGGATCCTTCGATCCGCCTCGCTGTTCCCACGCCCACCAGTCGCAGTTGTCGTTCCGCCCCTCGACCTGGTGGGCCGACGTGGCGGCGCCGAACAGGAACTCGGGAGGGAAGTCGCGCGCCGTCAAGCCCATCCCCCTTCGACGAGAAGCGACGCGTAAAAGAGTTCCACGCCGCCGCCCAGGTACCTCCGGGATGTGACGCAAGGCACAATTCCGATGTGCGCGGTCACGTTCCGCCATAGGGTCCTTTCGGCCAGAATGGGCACTGGAGATTGGGGGTCCTACGGATGCTGGCGTTCGAAATCCGGGATCTGCACAAGACGTACGGGCAGCAGGTGCGCGCGAACAACGGCCTCGACTTTGCGATCGAGGCGGGCGAGGTGTTTGGCATCCTCGGCCCCAACGGCGCGGGCAAGTCGACGCTCGTGCAGCAGATGGTCGGCCTCAGCGTGCCGACGAGCGGCGAGATCCTGCTGCAGGGTCAGCCGATCCAGCCTCACGATCGCCGCGTCCGTCGCCAGGTGGGCTATCTGGCGCAGCGACCGCTTGCGCTCTACGATCTGCGGGCGCGGGAAGCTGTTGTCGCCACGGGGCGCCTGCGGGGTCTCAGCCGTCCGGGGGCGGAGCGCGAAGCCGACGCTCTGCTCGCGGAGATCGGCCTCAAGGATCGCCAAGACCGCCTGGTCGGCAACCTCTCCGGCGGCGAGCATCGCCTCGTCGGCATGGCGACGGCCCTGATCGGCAGCCCGCCTGTGCTGATCCTCGACGAGCCCACCAACGAGCTCGACCCGGTCGCAAGGCGCCGGGTCTGGGACATGCTGATGCGCCGACGCGCGCAGGGAACGACGATCGTCCTTGTGACGCACAACGTGCTCGAGGCGGAACGCGTCGTCGGGCGCGTCGCGATCATGGCCCGCGGCCGGATTGTGGCGATCGGCACGCCGGGGGAGCTCAAGGAGCGCCTGCACGCCAGCGTCCGGTTGGAGGTCGCGTTGCGCGAGGGAGTGCCGCAGGCCGAGGACTGGCTGCAGCGGGGCAGGCAGATCGGCGAGCGCCGCTGGAGCCTGACGCTCGAGCGCGGCCGCCTGGGCGAGACGTTCAGGCGCCTGGCCGAGCCCATGACGAGCGCGGAGATCGACGATCTCCGCATCACGAGCCCGACGCTCGAAGACGTCTATCTCTCGTACCACGGCGAGGAGGCGCAAGGCGATGCGCGCTGAAGGAGTCCTAAGGGCGCCCTCGTCCCTGTCCGCCTTCGGGGTGCTGCTCGGCATGCAACTCGCGCGTGCCAGGCGCAGCTGGCGGCAGTACATCATCGTCTCGTCGGCGATGCCTAGCGGCATCGCCATCCTGCTGCGCGCGATGACGAGCCATCCGGGCGAGGCCCTGGCGCTGCAGATCATCAGCGGCAACGTCGTGCTGTCCGTCGCGATCACGGCGATCGCCATGCTGGCGCAGCAGGTTGCCTGGATGCGCCAGAACCGCACCTTCGATTACTACCACACCCTGCCGGTGTCGAACTCCGCGGTGATCCTCGCGATCCTGGTCGCCTACCTGCTCTTCGCCCTGCCGGGCATCGCCGTGGTGCTCACGGTGGGGGCGCTCTTCTACGGGGTGCACCTCGTGATCTCCCTCGGCATCCTGCCGGCGATCCTCGGGACCGGCGTCGCCCTCTCCGGCATCGGCGCCCTGCTCGGCATCGCGTCGCGAGACGGCGAACTCGCGGGGCTGACGGGCAATCTCGTCATGATGGCCGTCCTCTTCCTTGGCATCATCCCGGCAGGCCGGCTGCCCTTGGCGCTCGTCGCCCTATCGGACATCCTGCCGTCCACCTACGGCGTGCGCCTGCTCCTCCATCTTCTGACGGGCCAGGCGACCCCCTACGTCTGGCTGGTGGATGGGCTGATGCTCCTGCTGTTCTCGGCGGTGCTGTTCCTTGCCGTCGAGCGCCTGAGCTACCGCGTCGGCTGATCGCGGCGGACAGAAGGCAGGAGCCGGGCAGGTTGGGAAGAATGAGAGGGTGCGGCCTCCGCAAGCCCAGCCTGGGAGGAATCAGCCTTTGCGCATCCTGCACACGCGCATCCGCGTGAGGGACCTCGAGCGGTCCATCGCTTTCTATCGTGACGTGCTCGGCCTCGAGGAGGCCGGGCGACAGACCTCTCCCCGCGGCAACCAGCTCGCCTTCGTACGCGACAGGGAATCGGGGCACGAGATCGAGCTCTGCTTCCAGCCCGGCGCACCGGAGTTCACCTTCCCCGAGGACATCTTCCACATCGCCCTGGCCGTTCCGGATCTGCGCCAGGTGGGCGAGAGGCTGCAGGCGCGGGGCATTCCCTTCACGGACGGTCCGCACTTCAGCGAGCGGGGATCGGCCCTCGCGTTCATCGACGACCCTGACGGCTATGAGATCGAGCTCGTGCAGGAGCCTCCCGCTTGATGCCGCTGGAGGACGATTTCTGCGATATCATCCGCAAGGCGCGCTGGGGCCAGACGCTTGGCGTCGCCGATGTGGCGTCGGCCGCCGGCCTCGGTCCTCTGCGCCTGGAGGCGCTCGAGGCGGGGCAGATGCCCACAGCCGCCGAGGTGGAGCGCATCGCCGGGGTGCTCGGGCTGAGGCCCGGGCCGCTGCGCGCGATCGCCACCGGGGCGGCCCAGCCGCCGCCGGCCGCCGAGCCGGCCGGCTATGCGGTCAGGGCCGTCTTCGCGGGGGACGTCGGCGCCTTCGCCTACGCTGTAAAGGGCCCGGACGCGGCATTCCTCGTCGACTGCGGCGGTGCGGCGGACGAGCTCGTGCGGGCTCTCGGCCGCACGCCTGACGGAGTCCTGATTACCCACGGTCACCACGACCATGTCGGCGGTCTTGCCGCCTTACCGCCAGGCGTGCCGGTGTATGCCCATCCCGAGCTCTGCCGGCGGATCGCGGGCGCCCGCCCGCTCGAGGACGGCGAAGCGGTCTTCGGCCTCAGCGTGCGCCATGCGCCTGGCCACAGCGCGGACATGCTGGCCTTTGTCGGCGCCGGGCTCGCCTTCGTCGGCGACACGATCTTCGCGGGATCGCTCGGGCGCGCCGACGCCCCGGCGAACTACCCCGTGCTGCTCGAGACGGCCCGCCGCCTTCTTTCGGTGCCCGGCGCCACCCGGATCTATTGCGGACACGGACCGGTCACCAGCGTCGCGTGGGAGCGCCAGCACAACGCGTTCCCGATCGGCTAGCCATGCCAGACACGAGGCGGCTGCCCGGGCCGGGCAGATGGCCGATCGAGGTCTGGCGCGGCGACGCCGTGCGCCAGGCCATCGGACGCAGCCTCGGCCCCGGGGCGCTGGTGGTGGGTCGGCCGGGCATGCCGAGCCCGAGCTGGCTTGCCGGCCTGCCGTTCGGTCCGGACCAGTTCTTCATCGGCAGCGCCTCCGGCGCCCTCGGCATCGACGACCTACCGCAGCTGCTCG
>JAJYSZ010000023.1 GCA_021793315.1 Bacillota bacterium
TCCGATCTCCTGCTCCCGGTACGGTGCATAGACCGCTTCAAGTCGTGCCTCCTCGACGAACGCACGCTTGTCGACGCTGCCGAGAAAGGGCGTCGCGCCCTGGAGAGGCCGGAACGTCCCCTCGCCGTGCGCTGCGAACGAGCACTCGCTGTAGCGGCCGATGCGACCCGCGCCAGCCGCCGCGATCGCCTGCCTGAGCCGCTCGAGATGCGTTTCCGGCACGAAGACGGTGAGCTTGCGCAGGCCTGTGCGGCCGCAGGCCAGCGGTTCCTCGCGCCGCGCGCCGAAGGCGGCAAAGAGATCGGCGAGGAGTCCATCCGGATGCGCCAGAGCCGCGCCGCCGATCTCGGCCGCCGGTCCAAGTGTTGCGCGTGGCGTCACGATAAGCGTTCGGGGATCGAGGTTCGAAGGCTCGCGGAGCGTGACCAGGATCTCTTCAACCGCTGGCGGCAGCCGGCCAACCAGCTTGAGATCGCCCAGAGAGTCATGGAGCAGGGGCCGCAGCGCTTCCAGCAGTTCAGATGTCTCCATCGCCCTCGGCCTCCAAGGCAGTGATCTCCTTCAGGATCTCCTGGCGCAGGCCAGGTTCGGCGCCGCGCAGCCTCGCATCGAGCAGATGACGATGTCGCCTAAGAAGAAGGCGGAATCCGGCAGGACGCGTGCGACGCAGGACGGGACCCAGCACGGCGTCGAGGGCCATGAGCGGCGTAGCGGCACCAAGTCGTGCGACAATCAGCGGATATGGCCTGCCCGCCTCCACCACCAGCCGCTCATCGACGATTGCGAGACCGCGAGCCGCAAGGCCGAGGCGCAGGTCGGCGGCAGACTGCATGGGACCAAGGACGAACCGCGCGTCCGGAAAGGCGGGGGCGAGGTCGAGAATGCGCAGAATGGTCCGACCACCCATGCCCAGCACGGCGACGCCGTCGAGCGGCTCGCCGAGAAGAGGTCCCAGGCCGTCGCCGCGACGCACGGCGACCTTTTCGGAACCCGCGCAGGCAGCTTCGAGGCGCCTGAAGGGAGCTTCGCCGAACTCCGTCGCAAAGACCATGAACACATCCGGTTGTTCGGCAAGGCGGCGAGCGAGGAGACCGTCGCCGGCGCCGACATCGGCGAGGACGCCTCTATCGGGAAGAAGATCGACAGCTGCGGCGAGCCGCGTCGCGAAAGGCACCTCGGTGCCTCCCTCTGCATGAGATTCGGACCGCCACCGCAGGATACTGGGAGAACGGCAAAAGGGGGGTTTAAGTTGGCGCAGCTTACGGAATCGTTCCAGCACTTCGAGAAGGAACTTGAGCAGAAGCTCGATGTGGCGAACAAGATGGGGCTCTCCAAGGAGCACATCGACCTGTCCGCGAAGCGGATCGCAGACTGGCTGCTCAAGGAGACCGAGCCGCAGTCGCCAGAACAGGTTCTCCTGAAGCAGATGTGGCAGAGCGCCACCGACGACGAGCGCCACGCGATGAGCTCGGTGCTCCACAAGATGATCGAGCGCACGGTCCACTAAGCAAGTCTACCAGGAAGGCCCCTCCCGATGTATGGGAGGGGCCTTCCGCGACCCAGAGGGACGCCTTCCACAGGCTCGAAACCAGGCTGCGCTCTGACGAAATTGAGGAGCCAAATGGGCAAGTCGGCTGGACGCAAACTTGCTTGCCCCAAACTCGGGCGGGGCAGCATGGTCAGGCCAGACGTCGGGGGCTCAGGCATCAAGCTCTCAGGCTGGTGGGGAACGCTTGCGACGAAGGTCATGCTGCTGGCCGGCGGCTGTGGCTTCCAAAGCGTTGCCCGCGCTCGCCGCCAGGTCGCCCGCCCGGGCGACGCGGGAAGCCGCCTTTGTCGTGGGGGTACCGCAGGCCCGCTTTCCGGCTTTGGTGTCCCGGAGCCATCTTGAGCCTGCGCACGATTGGAGCCACGGCGCGCGCGTACGGGGCCGCCGCGACCTGCCGGCCGGAGGCGGGCCGTTTCCCCTCGTCCTCATGTTCCACGGGGGAGAGCTGTTCGGTTGGCCGCGTCCATGGACCCCTTACCATGACAAAGGGTGGCCCGCCTGGAACGTGACGCCGGCCGCACTACCGCGACGAGACCCGGAGGCGGACCGGATGTGGCGAGAAGGCCCAGGGCCACGGACGGCGAACTCGGAAATCATGCAGGAAAAGGTGCGCCGGGCGATTCTCGGCGAAGGGCAGTCGAGCCTGACGATCGAGCGCTCACGCTTTCTCGGCTACGCGCTGCCGGCCGCTGATCAGACAGCCGCGGAAGAGGCCTTGCAGCAGATCCGCGCCGCGCACCCGCAGGCGAGCCACCACTGCTTCGGCTACCGTGCGGGGCCCGGGCAGGAACGTCAGAGCGACGACGGGGAGCCACAGGGCACAGGAGGTCTGCCGCTGCTCGAGACGCTGCGCCGCTGGGAAATCGACCAAGGCGTCATCTGCGTCGTGCGCTACTACGGCGGACGCAAGCTCGGCCGGCCCGGCCTTTACCGAGCGTATCTCGGCGCGGGTGTTGCGGCGCTCGACGCGGCGACGTGCGGCCGCCTCGTGCCTGGCACGCGCTACGAGGCGGACGTGGCCCATGTCGAGCGGCTGCCCCTCGAGCGGGCCGTGAAGGCGGCATCCGGCGAGGTGCTCGACGAGGTGTTCGCGGCGCGGGTGCGCGTCATGTTCTGGTTGCCCCAGGGCAGGGCACCCGGCGATCTCCTGCGCCAGGCGCCGGCCGCCGGGCGCGCGGTGGCGGTGGCCGACGAGACGAGAGCGGTTCCCGACCAAGAGGGAGGTGGGCCGGCCTGAGGGCCGGCGCGGCATGGAAGTAGGTTTTGTCGGTCTCGGCGTGATGGGCAGGTACATGGCGGCAAATCTCGTGAAGGCGGGTCATCGCGTGACGGTCTACAACCGCACGCCAGGGCGGGCGGATGAGCTGGCCGCGATGGGCGCGAGCGTGGCTCCGTCCCCGCGCGAGGCGGCTCTGGGGCGCGACGCCGTGATCACGATCGTGACGGACGACGCGGCAGTGCTGGCGGTCAGCGAGGGGCCGGACGGAGTGCTTGCCGGGCTCGCTGCAGGGTCGCTGCTCGTCGACATGTCGACGATCGCGCCGGAGACGGCGCGACGCGTCGCCAAGGAGGCGCGCGCGATCGGCGCCGGCTACCTCGACGCACCGGTGACGGGCGGCGACATCGGCGCCCGCGATGGCACCCTCACCATCATGGCGGGGGGCCGCGCACAGGATTACGAGCTGGCCCTGCCGCTGCTGCAGGCGATGGGCAAGCGCATCGTCCGCATTGGCGAGGCCGGCGCCGGCCAGACCATGAAACTGGTCGCGAACCTCGTGTCGGGCCTGACGCTGATGGTGGCGGCCGAGGGGATCGCGCTCGGTCTCCGGCTCGACTTGCCGCTCGACCTCCTGAACGAGGTGTTGCCGAACTCGTCCGCGCAGTCCTTCGAGGTGCGCAAGCTCCTCGACCGCTACGGCGACGACGCCTGGCTGCCCGGCTTCTGCGTGCAGAACCGGCTCAAGGATCTGCGGCTGGCGGTGGAGATGGCCAAGGCGTCCGGCGTCGACCTGCCGCTGGCGGTCCCGGCGCTCGAACGCTACAGGGCGCACGCCGAGGCTGGCGCCGGGGAGCTCGACGAATCGAGCTACCTGAGGCGCCTCCTCAGCTGACGATGCCGCGCGCGGGGGTCGGGGCCGGCACCGTCGTCGTGGTCGGCGCGGCTCTTCTGGAACTGCGTTTCGCCGTGGACCGGCTGCCAAGGTCGGGCGGGGACGTGCTCGCGCACGGGTTCGAGGTGCGCGTCGGCGGTAGTGCCGTCAACGTCGCCCGAACCTTGCAGACGCTCGGCTGCAGCCCGCTCCTGGTGCTCCACCGGGGCGAGGGACCGTTCGACCGCATGGTGGTCCGCGAACTGGCGCGCCTGGGCCTCTCGGTGCAGGGCAGGCGCAGCCGCAAGCCGAGCGGCGTCACGGTGACGCTGGTCGAGCCGAGCGGCGAGCGCAGCCTCGTGTCGGCGCTGGGCGCCGAAGGCTCGGTCGGGGCAGAGGACCTGCCGGCCGATGTGCGCCGGGCACGGGCCCTCTATGTGTCCGGCTACGAGCTTATTGCCTCCCCGGACCTCGAGGCGGCGGTCGCGGCCCTGCCGAGCGATGTCCTCGTGCTTCTGGATCCCGGCCCGCGCGGCGCGTGGCCGGGCAAGCTGCAGGCGGTGTGGCGCAGGGCGGATGTCGTGCGCCTGAACGAGGCGGAGGCCGAGCGGCGCAGCGGACAGAAAGGCGCCGCGGCGGCCGCCGCGGCGCTGGGGCGCGAAGGGAACGTTGTCGTGAGCACGGCCGAGGGCGCCTATGTCGCACAGGGGGGCGAAGTCTCGGCGGTCGCCGGCGGCGAGCGGGTGTCGCGCGATACGACAGGGGCCGGGGACGCGCACGCGGCTGGTCTGCTGGCGGGCCTGACGCGCGGGCTCGAGCTCATGGCGGCGACGGCTCTCGCCAACCGCGTCGCGCGGCTTCAGGTGTTGGGCGAGAGCGTCGCGGGTGCCATGCTGGGCCTTTGACCCGTCAGGCGATGTGGCGCTGCAGGCGGTCCGGGTCGATCCGCAGGTGGCCCTCCGGGTCGAGGTCGACGCTGCGGTCGAGGCGAAACTCCCTCAGCACCCGGGTGACGGTCTCGCGCGAGCAGCCGATCAGTTGGGCCAGCTGTCGGTGGGTGAAGTGCTGCGGCACGAAGATCGCACGCCCGTCCGGAACACCGTTCTCCTCACCGAGCCGCAGGAGGGCTGCAGCGAGCTTTTGGCTCGCGTCGCGGCCGGTGAGTTCGGCCATCTGCTCCTGGGACTCGCGCAGGCGCTGGCCGTAGATCTGCAGAAAGGCCCAGCCGATCTCGGCGCGGTGCTGGATCAGAGCCCGCAGAGCGCGCGTCTGGATGAAGGCGATGGTGGCAGCCTCGGTCGCCTCGGCCGAAGCCGGGTAGGGATCGGAGCCGAGCAGCCCGGCGAGCGCCAGCACCTCACCCGGCCTCACCATGCGCAGGGTCTGCTCCTGGCCGTCCGCCGAGGTGCGGAAGGTCCGCACGGCGCCGTCGACCAGGAACGAGACGAACTCCGACTCCTCACCCTCGATAAAGATGTAGCTGTCCTTGCGGTACCGCCGTACGGACACGATGTCGGATAGGGAGCGGCGCGCCTCGACAGGGAGGTCGCGGAACGTCGGCACGATCGAGGTCACGTCGGGCTGGTTCAGAATGGACTGCACCGCCAAGTGGTCCGCCTCCTTGCGCGCCTCCGGCCGCGGCCGTTTGGCCGCCAACCGTTTGAATCCATAGTACGGCGCTCAGGATAACGTAGCAACAGACCAAATGGACTTAAGGCACCGTCCAAATGGACCATCATGTGTCCATGTGGACCACCCGGCGGACGACCTCGTCCGCGCAGAAGCCGCCGGAAAGCACGGCGACCGGCCGCTCGCCGAAGCGACCGGCGCCGAAGCGCATCAACGCGGCGAGCGTGGCGGCGCCACTTGGCTCGACCACGAGATGCTCCTCGAAGAGCAGGAGATGAAGCGCCGCGTAGAGATCCTCGTCGTCGATGACGACGACCTCGTCCACGTAGCGGCGCACAAGCGACAGGGTGAGTTCGGACGGGCGGCGCGGCGAAAGGCCGTCCGCGATCGTGCGGACCTGGTCGAGCGCCACGACGTGACCCGCCGCGAGCGACCGCACCATGCTGTCGGCGCCGGACATCGCGACGCCGTACACCTTGACGTCAGGGCGATGGCGCTTGATGGCGAGCGAGACGCCGCCCAGGAGACCGCCGCCGCCGATCGGCAGCAGCACGGAGTCGAACGGCTGGGACTGCAGCAGCAGTTCCATGCCGAGGGTCGCCTGGCCGGCGACGACATCGACGTCGTCGTAGGCATGGACGAAGGTCAGATGCTCATCGCGGGCGATGCGGTCCGCGTTTTCGGTGGCGGCCTGGAAGTCCTCGCCCTGCGTCACGATGCGCGCGCCCAGTCTGCGGATTGCCCGCACCTTGGCCTGATTGCCGTTCTCGGGCACGCAAACCGTGGCCGGGATGCCGAAGCGCTCAGCGGCGTAGGCGACGGCCATGCCGTGGTTGCCGGCCGAGGCCGTGACCACGCCGTCCACGTGGCCCTCTTCGCGCAGGTGCAGGATGCGGTTCAGGGCGCCGCGGATCTTGAAGACGCGGATGGGCTGGAACATCTCCAGCTTCAGGAGGACATCGCCGCCGACGGCCTCGCGGGCGGCCACCGAGGGCTGAAGCGGTGTCGGCACCAGATAGCGCGCGAGCCTCGCCTGCGCGGCGAGGACATCGCTGAGCCGAACGTCAGCCTCCAAGTGCGGATCTCCTCCTCAGGGTTGTTCGTCGAACTAATTCATCTGCCGATGGCGGGCCTCCTGCAGCGCGGGCAGAAAGGGATCGGGGCGTGAGGCCGAGAATGCATGGCGAATACTTCGTCCCGGAGGTGCAGGGCTCTTGCGTATCGTTCCCGCCGATGTCATCGCCGCCCGACAGCGCATCGCCGCCAGCATCTGGCCGACACCGCTGATGCCCGAGCCCGGACTTGCGCGCAGCCATGGTGCACCCGTCTGGCTCAAGCTCGAATGCTGGCAACGCACCGGCTCCTTCAAGGTGCGCGGCGCGATGCACGCGATCAGCCGCCTGGACCAAGACGCGCGCAGGCGCGGGGTTCTCGCGGTATCGGCCGGCAACCATGCGCAGGGCTTGGCCCTGGCGGCCCGCGAGGCGGGCATCTCCGCCCTGATCGTGATGCCGGAGACCGCATCGCGCGTCAAGATCGAAGGGGTGCGCAAACTTGGCGCCGACGTGCGGCTGATCGGCAAAGACTACGACGAGGCGGAGGCCGCATGGCCTGCCGTGGCGCAGGAGACGGGCCGCACGCTCGTGCATCCGTTCATGAATCCGGCGGTGATCGCCGGGCAGGGAACCGTGGGGCTCGAGATCGCGCTCGAGCGGCCCTCGCTCGCGCAGGTGCTGATCCCGGCGGGCGGCGGCGGCCTTTCGGTGGGATCGGCGATCGCCCTGAAAGCGCTCATGCCCCAGGTGCGGGTCTACGGCGTCCAGACAGAGGCTTCCGCACCTCTTGTGGCATCCTACAAGGCAGGCCGCCACGTGGCAGTGACGTATGGCCCGTCCATCGCCGACGGGCTGCACGGCGACACCACCCCCGAGATGGTCGACCTGGTGCTCGAGCACCTCGATGGCGTCCTGGAGGTCACAGAAGCCGCGGTGCGGCGTGCGATGCGCTACCTCTTCCGCGAGCACCGGATCGTGGCCGAGGGATCGGCGGCGGTCGGGGTGGCGGCCCTGCTTGAGGGACTCGCGTCCCAGGGGGAGACGGCCGTGGTCATCAGCGGGCGCAATATCGCCCCGGAGCTTTTTCAGTCCATCCTTGCCGAGGAGGCGATGGCGTGAGGACGGCGCGCTTCCGCGAGCGGCTCTTCGCCTTTCTGGTCGATCTGTTCCTGGTGGCGGTGATCGGCCACCTGCTCGGCTGGCCGGTGCTGATCTGGGCCGTCCTGGGGATCGGCTACACGGCCCTGTCGCTTCTGATCTTCCGCGGCCGCACGCCCGGCAAGATCCTTCTGCGCCTGCGGGTCGTCGGCCAGCGCTCCGAGCGCGGCGGCCTGCGCCTCTGGCAGGTGCTCTTGCGGCCCGTGCTCTACATCGTCGAACTCGCACTGCTCTGCGGCGGCTTCCTCGTGGCGCTCGCCGCGCGGGACCGCCTCGCGCTGCACGACATGCTGCTCGACACGCGCGTCGTCAAGGTGACGCGCGGCTGATTTGGACCTGCCTGGGTCGTCCGCTATCATGGAGCCAGATCGTGCTGGGAGGTGGGAGACCATGGCAGAGTCCCGCGTGCACGTTACGTTCTGCACCTCGTGAGGCTACGCGACGCATGCCGCCCGTGTGGCGGAAGAACTGGCGACGCGTTTCGGTGAGCAACTGCAGGCGATTACCCTGCATCCCTCGCACGGGGGCATTTTCGAGATAGCCCTTGGCGAGTGGGTGCTGTTCCGCAAGGCCGACGAGCAGCGCTTCCCGGACGACGGAGAGATCGGCGAACTCGTGGCGGCGGGCCTGGGCTAGAGTCCGAGCACCTCGGCCAGCAGCCCGGGGTCGAAGCCGATCACGGCTACCCCGTTGACGACGATCGTGGGCAGCGCTTCGCTGCCCATGTCCGCGAGTTCGGCCCGGAGTGCAGGGTCTTGGCGCACGTCGCGTTCGCGCGCGACGACGCCGTGCTGCAGGAGAAACGCCCGCGCGGCGCGGCAGTCCGGGTCGTCGGGATCCAGGTAGAGGATTACTTCCTGCAAGTAGGGCAATTTGGCCTCCGGCTCCGGCAGGCGGGTCTCAGCCGTCCTGCGCCATGTTCGATCAAGGAGGGATCTGCTTGGCCATCGTACGCAAGGGGGAGCACACCTTCAAGGGCAAGCCGCTCACACTGGTCGGACCGAGACTGCAGCCCGGGGACAAGCTGCCGGACTTCACGCTCCTCGACCAGTCGTTTGGCCCCGTCCGCCTTGCGGACACCCCGCCGAAGGTGCGCATCTTCTCGGTCGTGCCGTCGCTCGACACGCCGGTCTGCGATCTGCAGGCCAAGCGCTTCAACGAGGAGGCGGGCAAGTTCGGCGACAAGGTCGCGGTCTACACGGTCAGCGTCGACACGCCGTTTGCGCAGGGGCGCTGGTGCGGCGCCGCAGGCGCGAAGAACATGACCGTGCTCTCGGACGTCTACGACCGGAGTTTCGGCGACTGCTTCGGCGTCCACATCGAGGAGATGGGCCTTCTGGCCCGCTCGGTGTTCATCTTCGACCAGGACGGCATCCTGCGCTATGTCGAGTACGTGCCCGAGTTCACGAACCTGCCGGACTACGACCGTGCCCTCGAGGCGGCGCGCAACCTGCTCTGACCTGCGCTTGCCCTGGACGCCGCCCGCTTGACGGGCGGCGTTTTCGTCCGTCGGGCCAGCCTGCGGGGCACAAGCCGTCGAGGCACATCCTGCGCGGTGTGCCGGCAGGGGCTTTGCGGCTCGGACAAGAAGCAATATGTTCGGTCCGCTTGGCCATCAGGAAACGGAGGTCGTCTCTTGCTGGCGCGTCCTGAGCCGCTTCCCAGGTCCGAGGCCGCGCCCACGCCGCATTCGGCGCCCTGGCGTCGTCTTGTGCACCACCCGCTCGTCTGGAGCGGGCTTCTGCTCCTCATGTTCCTGCTGCTCTTCTCCTTCCTGGGGCCTGTCTTCTACCACAAGGACGTCAACACTGTCCATGTCTCGCAGATGCTCATGCCACCGAGCCGCGCCTTTCCTCTCGGTACCGATGCCCTCGGCGAGAACGAGCTCGGAGAGCTCATGATCGGTGGCCAGTTGCCGATCTGGTCCGGCTTTCTCGCGGCCTTCGCCGCTACCGTGCTGGGGGCCGCGGTGGGCATCGCGGGCGGCTTCGGCGGGCGCCTCATGGACAGCATCACGATGCGGCTGGCCGACGGCGTGCTCGGTGTGCCGCAAGTGGTCGCCATCCTGCTGGTGGAAAGCATCTTCGGCATCCACGCCAGCCTGCTCGTCCTGATTTTCGCCTTGACGGCGTGGCCTTTGACGGCACGGCTGCTGCGCGCCGAAACGCTGGCCCTGCGCGTCACGCCGTTCATCGAGGCGGCGCGGGCGGGAGGGTCCCCGTCTTGGCGCGTCCTGCTGCGACATGTCCTGCCGAACCTCTTCGACGCGCTCGTCGCGACCTTCCAGACCCAGTTCACCAACGCGGTGCTCGTGCTTGCGATCGCGTCGTTCGTCGGCGCCGGCATGGGAGCGCCGTGGAACTGGGGCTCGATGATCTACGAGAACCAGAACGCCCTGCTGTCGGGGCAATGGTGGCTGATCGTCCTGCCCGGCGCCCTCTTCGCGCTGCTGGTCGTGTCCGTGTACCTGATCGGTGAGGGACTGCGCGCCGCGTTCAACCCTCAGGCCGAGCTGCGGAACCGGCCTGAGGCCCTGTCGTGAGCGGGCTCCTGCGCTTCCTGACGGGACGGGTGCTGCAGGTGGTCCTCACGCTCCTCGGTGTCAGTCTCGTGACGTTCGCCCTCGTGCATGCCATGCCGGGCAACCTGGCGCAGGAGATGCTGGGTCGCGAGGCGACGCCGGAGCGCGTCCGGTCCCTCACGCGCCTGCTCGGGCTTGACCAGCCCTGGCCGGTGCAGTACATCCGCTGGCTCGCCCTGCTCGTCTCGCCGTCGGACCTGCGTGGCCTCGGGGCCCTCACGGTGCCGACGCTCGAACTCCTCGGCATCGCCGGCAGCGTCGCGCTCGTCGTCGCGCTCGGCGTAGCCAGCCTGCAGGCCCGCCTGCGGGGCAGCCGCCTGGACCGTGGCATCGGCATCGCCGCGTACGTGCTCTATACGCTGCCCTCGTTCTGGGTGGGGCTGATGCTGCTCTGGTGGTTCGCCGACTGGCTGCTCTGGCTGCCCGCCACAGGTCCGCAGCCCGCCGGGCAGAGTGTGGCCCACTGGTGGCTGCGCATGATTCTTCCCGTGCTGACGCTGGTTCTGGCCACGGTCGCCAGTTGGTCGACCCTGTTCCGTGCGGCGATCGAGGAGGCCCTGCGCTCGGATTACGTGCGTACGGCCAGGGCGAAGGGCCTCAGCGAAGGGCAGGTGCTGCGGCGGCACGCGCTGCGGCCGGCTGCGCTGCCCGTCATCACTGTAGTCGGCATGTCGCTGCCGACGATGTTCAACAACGTCGTGGCGATCGAGCTCGTCTTCGCCATGGCAGGGCTCGGCAGCTCGCTCGTCAGCGCGGTCTGGGGTCTGCAGTACGGCATGGCGGGATACCTCGTGCTGGTCATCGCGGCGGTGACGGCGCTTGGGAGCCTCCTCGCGGACCTCCTGTACGCCCTGGCGGACCCGCGCATCCAGTTCTCGTAGGGCGCGGGGCGCGGCGCGTCCTCGCACGGTTCAGGCTACGATGAAGGGCCGGCCTCTTCGCGAGGGCCGGCCCTTGGTTGTGCGGGGCGTCGGTGGGATCAGGCCTCGCGCAGGTATGCGACCGCCAGGCGCGCCGTCGCCAGCAGCGCGTCCTCGTGCGTGCGCTCGTGGGTGTGGCTCGCGTCGACGCCGGGTCCGAAGAGGCCGATGCGGACGTCCCGGCCGCTGCGGGCCGCGGCGGTGGCGTCGGAGGCGTAGTAGGGGTAGATGTCCTGGACGTAGGGCAGGCCTTCGGCCTGCGCGAGCGCCACGAGGCGCTGGCGCACGCTCCAGTCGTATGGGCCGCCGCTGTCCTTGGCGCAGATCGTGACATGGTGCTCGTCCGAGGCCTGCCCGGCCCCGACCGCCGCCATGTCGACGGCGACGATCTCGTCGACGTCCTCGGGGATGCCGGCTGGCGCCCCCTGTCCGACTTCCTCGTAGACGCTGAAGTGCAGGTAGGTGGTGTGGAGCGGCCTTGGGCCCTCGGTCACCTCGCGGGCCGCGGCCAGGAGCGCCGCGGCGCAGGCCTTGTCGTCGAGAAAGCGTGACTTCACGAACCCGCTCGGGGTAACCTGCGCCCGCGGGTCGAGGACGACGAAGTCGCCAGGCCGCACGCCCGCGGCGAGGGCGTCATCGCGGCTCTTGACGCTGCGGTCGAGGCGCAGGCGCATTTCCTGCCAGGTCCGCTTCTGCTCGTCGTAGCGGGGTCCGAAGACATGGGTGGAGGCGAGGTCGGGCAGGATGGTGCCGCTGATCGGCCCTGCCTGGCTCCAGACTTCGACGTAGGCGCCGTCGCAGGACGGTGCCGGCAGGCCGCCGACAGGGCTCAGGCGCAGGCGTCCGTCCGCCATCACCTCGGCGACGATCGCCGCGAGCGTGTCGACGTGCGCCGTGAGGGCGCGCGGACGGGCGTCTGCGGTGCCGGCGATCCTGGCGAGCACGGCGCCGCGTGCGCTGCGCGTGACGCTGAGGCCGAAACTTTCGAGCTTCTGCGCGCAGAGGTCGGCCGCGGCTTCGGCATGGCCGGTGGGGGACGGCACGGCGAGAAGGTCCATCAGGTCTCGTATGACTTCTTCAGGCTGCAAGGAACCACTCCCTCGTGGAGGATCGGGCCGCCAGGGCCGCGCATCCAGTGTAGCCGTGCTGGGCGGGCGGCGCATAGAAGGGTGGCCCGGCATCGAAGCCTACTCGAGGCAGGAGGTGGTCCTCATGGCCTCGGGCAAGCAGGTGCTCAAGGACCTCGAGCAGCACAGCGGGGAGATGCTGCACGATCTTTCAGGCTGGCTCGGTGGCGGGCTCTCGGATGCCATCTCGCCGCGTCTAAAGGTGAACGAGGAATGGCTCAAGGCCAACTACCTCGACACCTTTCCCGCCGTGAGCCGCAAGCTGACCCTGGCGGGGCACGCGGCCACCATCGTCTACTACGGCGGGGCGGTCGACCGCGAGGAGGTCGAGCGCGAACTCGTGCAGGCGGTGCAGGCGGCCTCCGCCGACGAGCTGACGGATCTCAAGGAGCTCGCGCGGGCCGTTCTGCCTGGGCTTGTCTACAAGCATGTCACGACGTGGACCGCCCTTACGCAGGAGTTCGTCGCGGGACACGTCCTCCTGTTCATCGACGGCGCACCAGGATCTCTCTCCTTCGACCTCAAGAAGATTCCCGAGCGCAGCCTCGGCGCGCCGAAGGTCGAGCAGTCGGTGATGGGGCCGCAGGTGGGCTTCATCGAGGACATCAAGAGCAACCTCGCGCTGATCCGCGACCGCATCCGCAGTCCGAAGCTCAAGGTCTGGCACCGCGAGATGGGCAGCGAGACCAAGACCCAGGTGGCGGTCCTGCATCTCGAGGGGGTCACCGATCCGAAGCTGGTCACGTCGGTGCAGGACACGATCGCCGAGGCGCAGCCGAAGGATGTGCAGGTCATCTCCATGGTCACCGGGCTTCTCGAGCAGCGGCCCTACTCGCTTTTTCCGCAGTTGCGCATGACCCAGCGCGTCGACGAGGCGACCCGCGCCGCCCTGGCGGGCCGGATGCTGATCATCCTGCACGGCGATCCCACCGTCGCGATCTACCCGTCCACGCTCGGCGACTTCTACCGCACGATGCAGGACTACATGATGACCTTCTGGGAAGCCAGCTACATCCGCGTGCTGAGATTTCTCGCGACGCTCACGGCGCTCTACCTGCCGGCCTTCTACGTCGCCGCCACCACCGTCGACCCAGACCTGATGCCAACCCGCCTCGCGATCGTCGTGGCGGGATCCCGCGAGGGCGTGCCGTTCTCTCCGATCGTCGAGGTGGTGATCATGTTCGTGATCGTCGAGTTCCTGCGCGAGGCGGCCTTGCGCATGCCCTCGCAGATGAACGCCACCTTGGGCACCGTCGGGGCCATCGTGGTGGGCACGGCGCTCGTCAAGGCAGGGCTGATCTCCGACCTCATGATCGTGATCGCGACGATCGCCGCCGTCGCCGACTTCACCGCCCCTTCGTTCGAGATCACGTCGGTCTGGCGCATCCTGCTCTGGCCGATGGCCTTTGCCGCGGCGCTCTGGGGCATGCTCGGCATCATCGCGCTCAGCTTCGCCGTCGTCGCAAGCCTGGCGTCGCTCGAGGTGGCGGGCCGGCCGTACCTGGCACCGCTCGTGCCAAGCCCCGCCGCCGAACTGGAGGACTCCTTCGTGCGTCTGCCCGATCGGACGCTCGGTCCCATGCGCAAGCAGGACCGCGGGTCGGTCTTCGACGCGCTCGGCCTGCACTGGCTGAGCCGGGCGCTGGGCCGATGAGGGCCAAAGGCCTCCTAGCCGTCGCGCTCGCCGTGCTGGGGCTGGCCGGCTGCGGCGCCGGCCCTGGCGTCAAGCCGATCGACGACCGGGCACTCGTGCTCGGGGCCGCCGCGGACAAGGCGAGTCAAGGCGAGGTCAAGTACACGCTCGAGATCCCGAGCCCGCAGTCGCTCAGCGGCAGCTCGGGCGGCGGCAACCAGTTCTACTCCGTCGAGGCTGCGGCGAGGAGCTTCGACGGAGCGATCAGCCAGATGGAGAACGAGACGAGCCGGGACATCTACCTCGGCCAGTTGCATGTCCTCATTCTGGCGCTCGATCTGCCGCCTCTCGCGCGCGACAGGCTGATCGCAGAGGAGCAGCGCCTGGGCGAGACGGACCACACCGAGTGGTTCGTGCTGGCCGAGGGCAAGGCCGCCCAGCTCCTGACGCCGCCGCCCCTGCAGGAGCGGCTGCCGGCCTTCTTCTACAGCACCCACTTCAACTGTCAGGGCTGCCAGGCGGTCGACTATGGCGTACCGGCCTGGCGCGTCGAGGCGGACCTCGCCTCGCCAGGCAGCGTCGCCGTGGTGCCTGTGGCGACGGCGAAGGGCGGCAACATCAGCATCAACCGGGTCGCGGCCCTGCGCCGCGGCTCTCCGACGTTCGTCTTCACGCCGGCGGAGACCGTGAGCGTGATGGCCTTGCGCGGCAAGCTCGGCAAGGGCAGCTTCGACTTCCCGACGCCGCTCGGCTCGGCCAGCGTGCGCAGCGTGCAGGCGAAGGTGACCCGCCGTGCCGCGATCGGCCAGGACGGTCGCCTGCATGTGGCGGTCACGGTGAACTATACGGGCCTCGTGGCCCAGCGACCCGAGCGGGTGCTCCACCTGACGCCCGAGGCCTTGGCGGTCGTCCGGCAGTCCTGCGCCGAGGCCCTCACCGGCAACCTCGTGGCTGCGATCGGCCGGGCGCAGCGGTCCGGGGTGGACGCCTTCTACTTCGGCCAGGCGCTCTACCTCGCGGACCCCGAGGCGTACACAGCGCTCGGTGACTTCTCCCAGGCGTTCAAAAAGGCGGTCGTCGCGGTGAACGTGCACGTGAACCTGCCCGACCAGGGCATTGCCGTATGACCTCGTCGGACGGCAGCATCGGCGGGGCGGAGATGGCGGTCCTGACGGCCGCAGCGTCGTTCGCCGCGGGCGTCTTCATCGTGCCGCGCCTGCTCGTCGCGGACGCCGGGCGCGCCGGCATCCTCGCGCTGCTCACCGTCTCGCTGGCGGCGATCGGCTGGGCCGGACTGATCGCCAGGCGGTCGCGGCGCCTGGACCGGCGCAACCTGCCGTTGGCGCTCGCCGCGCAGGGCGGCGCCTTCGGGCGGGTGTGGCTCCTCCTGCTGGCGCTGTTCGAGCTGCTGCTCGCCGGCGCGGTGGTGCAGCAGTACGCCACGATGGCGGCCGCCGTCATCCTGCCCGGCGGCTCCCGGCCCGCGATCGCCGTCGTCATCGGCCTTGCCGCGTTCACCGCCGCGCGCCACCGCATCCAGGGACTATCCCGCACGGTCTACGTCAGCTTCGTGTTCGCGGCCCTGCTGGCCCTGGGGGCCTTTTTCCTCCTGCTGGCACGCTCCGAGCAACTGGCCTCCGTGCTGCCCGGACCGCACCTCAGGGCCGGCCCGATCCTCTTGGGTGCCATGGACAGCGTCGTGCTCTATGCCGGCGTCACCACCATTGTCACGTTCCTGCCGTCGCATCGCCCGGCGCATCGCATGCCGGCGGTCGTGGGCGGCACCATCGTCCTCGGACTGCTCGTCGTCATCGCCTACGTGGCGGCGGTGTCGACGGGCGGGCCCGGCTACGTGCTGACGCAGATCTGGCCTGTCGTCTCGGCCCTGCGCACGCTCGTGCTGCGAAGCTTCGTCCTGAACCGGATCGGCCTTGTCGTCGTGCTGAGCTGGAGCGCCTTCGTCCTCACCTTCGCCGCCATCCATCTCTGGGCGGCCACCGAGTACACCTGCATCGCCGTCGGCAACCAGGGGGTGCGGCCCGCCGTGGCGCTCATCGCGACAGCCCTCGTGCTCGTCTACGCATGGCTGGGCGGAGCCGAGGCGTCGATCGAGTCGGCCCTGCGCAACGTGATCACCCCGGCCGTGATCCTCGTCTTCGCCAGCTGGCTCCTCCTCGCGTACCTGCTCACGAGGCGCAGGCCAGAGGCGGCCAGGGGATGACCCAGGGCGAAGCGTACGGCCGGCGGCGCCTGCCTGGCGCCGGCGAGGCGGAGGTCATCTGGTATCTGCCGACTGGCGCGGACGAGCTCAGACGCCTCCTGCCCGAAGGGGAGCACCACGCCGACCTGGACGTGCTGAGCGGCGAAAGCCGCGTCGAGGTGCGGGTGCGCGGCGGGCGGGTGGCGCTGCGGGCCTTCGAGATCGACGAGAACCAGCAGGCCGCTCCGCTCGCGATGCTCTGCCTGCCGACGAGGCTCTACATCTTCGCGCAGCAGGAGTCTTCCGCGGCCAGGGAGCTCATGGAGGGCGCCGAGGAACTGGGCGGACCCGCCGCCGCGTTCTGGCAGGCCTGGGAGAACATCGTCTCCGGCTACCAGGCCGCGAGCGAGGCGACGGTGGCGTCCGCGGAGCAGGTGGCGCAACGCGTTCTGGTCGGACCACAGCGGGGGCTCGGCCACATCACCTACCGGGTCCGGAGGCGGGCCTTCGCCCTGCGTCAGGCGGTGCAGCGGGCGCAGGCCATCTTCGCCGTGCTGGCCGGGGAGCTGCCGGCGCAGTGGGGCGGCGACGCCGACCGGCTCTGCCGCGAGATCAGCCAGCGCATCGCGCGGGCCTACGCGGACATCGAGTCCGTGCGCGAGTCGCTCGGCGAGACGGTGGAGGCCTACACGTCGGTGCAATCGAACGAGATGACGCACGTCATGCAGGTCATGACCATCGTCTCGCTGCTCTTCCTGCCGCCGACCTTGATCGCCTCGATCTACGGCATGAACTTCCGCATCCCCGAGTATGGCTGGCCGCAGGGCTACGCCTGGTCTCTCGGCCTGATGGTGGCCTTGACGGGCTTGACGCTCGTCTGGGCGGCCCGGCGCAAGTGGCTGCGCTGACGGCGGGAAAGGGCTGCCGGGCGGGCCGGGTCCGGGGCATTTCGCGGCCGTGGCGGCGGCACCTTAGATGCGGGTGAACGCCGTGCCCCTGCGCGAACTTGCGGTCCGTGCCATCGCACCCACCAAAGCGGCCATCGCGGCGGGACTCTCCTGGTGGCTCGCCGTGCTGAGCTTCGGCAGCCACCAGCCGTACTTCGCGTCGCTCGCCGCGATCCTCTCCTTGCAGGTGACCGTCTACGAGACGCTGGCGTTCGGCGCGCAGCGCATCCTCGGGGTGGTGCTCGGCATCGCCCTGAGCCTTGCGCTCGTGCACTTTCTCAAGGCGAGCGCCGTCGCGGTGGCCGTGCTCGTGTTCCTCGGCATGTCCGTCTCCAGCCTGCTCGGCTTTCGCGCGCGGGCGGCGTCGCAGGTGGGCGTGTCCGGGCTCCTCGTGCTGGCGCTCGGCGGCAAGCCGGAGTACGCGGCGGCGCGCCTGATGGAGACGGTGCTGGGGGCGCTGGTCGGGGTGCTCGTGCAGGCCCTGCTCTGGCCGCCGGACCCGACGCCCTCGGCCCTGCAGGCGGTGGCGGCGCTCGGCCGCGCCATCGAAGGGGAACTGAGCCACCTGGCGTCAGACCGGGAGCCGGCCAAGCCGGGCCGGGTTCTCGTCCTGGTGCGCCAGGCCAGCGAGGCCCAGGCGGCTGTCACGCTCGCGCGGCAGAGCCTGCGTCTCAATCCGCTGCGGCGCGGACGCGCCAAGGACGCGAGGCGGCTCGAGATCGCGTTCGCGGCGCTGGAGCGCGTGGCGATCGAGGTGCGGGGCATGGGCCGCAGCCTGCGTGACGGCGAGCGCAGCGCGCTGCAGCCGCTCGTGCAGATGTCGCTCGAGGCGGCGAGAGCGGCCGTACGGGCGTTCGTGCGCGAGGTGGAGCGTCCGAGCCGGGCGGGGAGCGGGGAACTGCGCCAGGCGCTCGCGAGGCTCAGGCAGCGGAATGAAGAGGCCTTGCGGCCATTGCCGGACGTGGGGCGCGCGGCGCGGCTGCGCGAGGCGGGGGCCCTCCTGTCGGACCTCTGCCGCCTCGAGCAGGATGTCAAGAAAGCGGCGGCGGCGCTGGCGGCGCCCCTCGGGCCGCGTCCGGGCGGGCCGGAGGCCGGCCCGGCATAGCGGGCGGCCACATGGACCTTGTGAGCAAATTCTTTTGCCACCGCGGAAGGATTCGCGTGAAGCGGCGCGGAAATGTTCGACCGACCAGTCGGTTGAAGGGGGTGGTGCGGTGGCAAGAGCCGCGGAAATCCTCGGGGCAGCCGCGGACCTCTTCCACACGCGCGGCTACCACGCGACGACGATGGACGATATCGCGCACGCCGTGGGTCTCAAGAAAGGCAGCCTCTACCACTACGTGACGGCCAAGGAGGTCCTGCTGCAGACGCTCGCGGAGGAGACGATTGCGGGCTACCTCGCGGATGGCGAGCGCATTGCCGGCGAAGGCGGCTCCGCGTCCGAGCGCCTCGGACGCATCATCCGGGCGCACGTGCTGCGCCTGTGCGCCGCGCCTGAGCGGGTGACGGTGCTGGTGCGGGAGTCACACTACGTGCCGGAGGATCTCGCCGCTGAGGTGCGCGGCATGACGCGCCGTTACAACCACCTCGTCGCAGATCTGATCGCCGAAGGCATCGACGCGGGCGAGTTCCAGCCCACGGACCCTGCCGTCGCCGCTCTGATGCTGCTCGGCGCGCTCAACTGGGCGCATCGCTGGTACCAGGCGGACGGCCGGCTGCTGCCGGATGAGATCGGCAGACAGTACGCCCAGACGTTTCTCGAGGGACTGCGGAAGAGAGGCGAGTAGACATGTTCCGTTTTGACTGGGATGACGACAGCACGGCCGTCGCGGAACTTGCCCGGGACTTCGGACGCGGCGCCGCGGCGCAGGAGCGGGCGGCCGCCGAGGGCGGCGCGGTGCCGGACGGGCTCAGGGCGCAGGCCAAGGATCTCGGCCTTTTGGATCTCGCGCGCAGCGCGGAGCACGGCGGGCTCGGACTGCCGGCGCTTGCCGTCGGCCACGCCGTGGCGAGCCTAGTCGCGGAGGCGCCAGGCATCGGCACGGCGCTGCTGCTGCCGGAGGCGGCGTCCCTGTTCGGCGAAGGACCCGGCGTCGGCTTCGCCGATGGCGGGCAGGGGCACCTCGGCTATCGCCGGCCGGGCGAACTTCGCCTGGCCGGGTCCAGGGTGGACGGGAGCGTCGCTTTCGCGGCCGTCGGGCAAGCCAGCCCGGCCTATCTTCTGATCGCCGCTGGCGACGACGGCGACCGCTTCTGCCGGGTCGGCGCCGAGGCGGTCGAACTGTCGCCCGCGTCGGCCATGGGCCTCGGCGCGATGGGCAGCTTCCGGCTCAGGGCCAGCGGCGACGCGCAGCCGCTGGGAGCGTGCGCCGCAATGGAGCGCACGGCGCTCTTCCTCTACCAGGCGCCCTTCTTCCACGGCTACGCCCGCGCCGCACTCGCCTACGCGCGCGACTACGCCGCGCAGCGCAAGGCGTTCGGCCGGCTGATCGGCAGCTTCCAGGGCATCGCCTTCCCGCTCGCCGAAGTGGCGATGGAAGGCGAGGCGGCGGAGCTCCTCTGGCAGGAGGCGGCCTGGCGCCATGGCCAGGGCGAGGACGCCTTCGTGCTCGCCGCCCAGGCCCTGCGCGCGGCCAAGGACGCCGCGTTCCTGGCCGTCAACACGTGCGTCGGCACCCTGGGCGGTCACGGCTTCGTCGATGACCACCCGGCCGAGCGCTGGCTGAGGGACGTCGAGACGCTGTCGGCGCTCAGCGGCCAACGTCAGGCCCTGGCGCAGGCGGGGATCGCGATCGAGACGCGAGAGGAGGCCGAAGGCATTGCCTGACTTCGCGGAGTCTTCTAAGGAGCAGACGATCAGGGCCTATCTCCATTACTTCGCCGAGAGCGAGATCCGCCCGAGAAGCCTTGAGGCCGACCGCATGGCGGACATCCAGCCCGACTTCTACAGCGTTCTGGACCGCGCGGGCATCTCGACCGAGATGATGCCGCGCGACCCCGGCGCACCCCGTCCGGCGCAGCCGGGCGACGCGCCGCGCGAGCATCAGACGTTGCGCACCGCGGTGATGGCTTCCGAGGAGCTCTCGTGGGGCGACGCGTCCTTTATGCTCTCGCTGCCGGGGCCGGGCCTCGGCGGCCCGCCCGTGAGCTTCATCGGCACGCCCGAGCAGCGCGAGCGCTTCTTCAGGATCTTCCAGGACAAGAGCGGGCCGCACTTCGGCGCCTACGCCCTGACGGAGCCCGAAGCGGGCTCGGACGTGGCCGGCATCCGCACGCGCTGCGAGGAGGTGCCGGGCGGGTTCCGCATCACCGGCACCAAGACGTTCATCACGAACGGCAGCCGCGCCGACTGGGTGGTCGTGTTCGCCACCTTGGGCGCCGAGCTCGGCCGCGCGGGCCACCGCACCTTCGTCGTGGAGCGCGGGCGCGAGGGATTCAGCGTCGGCCGCCGGCACCACAAGCTCGGCCTCAGGGCGAGCGACACGGCGGAGCTCGTGTTTCAGGACTGCTTCGTCCCGGAGGAGAACCTGCTCGGCGGCCGCGCGCACTACGAGCGGCAGCAGAGCAAGGAAGGCTTCAAGGTGGCCATGGCCACGTTCGACTCCACGCGGCCGCTCGTGGCGGCGATGGCGGTCGGGATCGCGCGGGCGGCCGCGGAGCGCGCGCGCGAGCTGGTCAAGGACCGCTACATGCTCGGTCGCGCCCTGCCGCGCTATCGCGCCATCCTCGAGTCGCTCGACGACATGGACCGTCGGGTGCGGGCGGCGCGCCTTCTGACCTGGAAGTCCGCGTATCTCGCCGATGTGCGCCAGCCGCAGAGCCGCGCGGCGTCGATGGCCAAGGCCTACGCCGGCGGCCAGGCCGTGCAGATCTGCCGCGAGGCGCTCGAGTTGACCGTGGACTCGGGCGAGGAGCCCGATCCCCTGCTCGAGAAGTGGTTCCGCGACATCCGCGTCTTCGACCTCTTCGAGGGGACGGCGCAGGTGCAACGGCTTGTCATCGCACGCAGGCTGTTCGACGAAATCGGCGTGAAGGTGGGACTCTGATGCGGATCCTCTGCTTCCTCAAGGCGATCCTCGACCCCGAGGCGCCGCCCGGCGCCATCCGCTTTCCGGGCACGGTGGAGAGCGGCGACGTCGCGACGGTCCTGGGACCGTTCGAAGGCAACGCGCTCGAACTCTCGGTCCAGCTGGCCGAAGGCTCGTCCGGCAGCTTCACCGCCGTCGCCATGGGCGACGCGTCGCAGGACGTCGCCTTGCGCAAGGCCTTGGCCCTCGGCGCGGAGCGCGCCGTGCGCGTCGACCTGGCCCCGGGCTTCCAGGATCCGCTCGCGGTCGCGCGGCGCCTTCAGGCCGCTGCCCAGGCGGTCGGAGGCGCGGATGTCTACGTGTTCGGCCGCCAGGCTGGCGACTGGGACATGGGCGTCACGGCCGGCCTCTTCGCAGGTCTCATGGACCTGCCGTTCGTCCCGCTGGTGCAGCAGGCCGAGCTGGAGGGAGGCAGCCTCAGGCTCCGGCGCGAGATCGCCGGAGGCTACGAGGAGAGCCTGCGCACGCCGCCGCTCGTGTGGAGCGTGACGAACGGCCCGGGCACCCTGATGCGCCTGCCCAAGGTGAAGGATGTCATGCTCGCAAACCGCAAGCCGATCGATGTCCTGCAGGCCGCCGACGTGGAGCCTACCCTGGTGCTCGCGGAGATCGAGCAGGCGCAGGTGACGCGCCAGGGCCGCATGATCACGGGCGAAGCCGCCGCGCAGGCCGCAGGCCTTGCGGCCGAGCTGAGACGGTTCCTGGTCACGGGAGGTGGCAACTGATGCGCATCGCGGTGCTTGCGCGCCTCGCGGACGTGGGCGAGGCCCCCGTCCGCGAGGCGATGGGGCTGATGGCCGCCCTGGGCGGCGAGGCGCAGAGCCTGATTCTCGCGCCTGCGGCGGTGGCGGCGGTGGCCGCGCTCGGCGAGGTGCGCCTGGGCGTCCACCCGGGCCTCGAAGATCCGGATCCGGAGATGACCTATGGGGCTGCCCTGCGCCTGATCGGCGATAGCCGCCCGGATCTCCTGCTGCTGCCCGAGGGGCAGCTCTTCGAGATGATCGGCGCCCGCCTGGCGGGCCACTTCGGCATGAGCGCCGTGCGCGACGTCGACGAGGTGCGGGCCGAGGGTGGCGAGATCCTGCTGCGCAAGGGCGCCTACGGCGGCAAGGCCAATGTGCGCCTGCGGGCGCGGGCCGGCGTCGTCGCGGGGCTGCGCGCCGGGGCGTTCCCGGCGGCGGACGTCGGGCCGCAGACGCCGGTTGTCGAGGAGATCAGCTCGCTGCCCGAGGGCGGGCAGGAGCGCCGGACGGTGCGCGACACCTCCGGCGACGACCTCGGCCGCGCCAAGGTGATCGTCTCAGGCGGGCGCGGCCTCGGCAGCCGCGAGGGCTACGAGGGTCTCAGGCCCCTGGCCGGGCTGCTCGGCGCCTCGCTCGGCGCCTCGCGGGCCGCGGTCGACGAGGGTTGGGCGAGCCCCTCGCAGCAGGTGGGCATCACGGGGCGCAAGGTGGCGCCCGAGCTCTACCTCGCGATCGGCATCTCAGGCGCCAGCCAGCACCTCAGCGGCATGTCCGGCAGCCGGCTCGTGATCGCGGTCAACCGCGACGAGCACGCGCCGATCTTCGAGGCGGCCGACATCGGCGTCGTGGCGGACTGGTACCAGATCTGGCCACACCTTCAGAAGGCCTTGGAGGGCTAGTCCGTGGGTATTCCGCATCGGGTCGTCTATTGGAACGTGCCGGGCCACGCCTGGATGTACCTGCCGCTTGCGATTCTCTTCGTCGTCTTCCTCTACGGGGTCTGGCGGCGCTGGCGGGTCTGGGCGATGGGGCGGCGGACGCCGCTTGGCCCCTTGGGCCCGCGCGTCCGCCGGCTCCTGAGCCACGCGGGACTGCAGTCCCGCGTGGTGCGCCGCCCGCTCCAGGGCTACGCCCACGCGGCCCTGGCCGTCGCCTTTGGCCTGCTCTTCATCGGCACGTGCGTCGTCGCGCTGAAGGCCGACTTCGGCCTGCCGGTGATGCAGGGGGCGTTCTACCTCTGGTTCGAGTCGGCGACCTTGGACGCGGCGGGCCTTGCGGGGATCATCGCGCTCGCGATCTTCCTCGTCCGCCGCTACGCCATGCGGCCGTCGGCGCTGGGGCGCGAGCTGGCGGACTTCCTCGTGCCGTTCACGCTGCTCATCATCCTGATCACGGGATTCCTGCTGCAGTCGCTGCGCATCTACGCGACCCATGACCCCTGGGGCGCCTACAGCTTCGTCGGCTATGGGCTGAGCGCGCTCTACGGCGACTGGCACCTCTCGATCCCCGCGGCCCTCGTGATCCACCGCTCGCTCTGGTGGTTCCACCTGCTGCTCGCGTTCAGCTTCCTCGGGGCCATCCCGTACAGCAAGCTCTTCCACCTCTTCATGGCCCCGGTGGCG
Organism: Bacillota bacterium; assembly: GCA_021793315.1. Lineage (GTDB taxonomy): Bacteria > Bacillota > Sulfobacillia > JAJZYS01 > JAJYTV01 > JAJZQO01. Next base: position 23,343 of record JAJYSZ010000023.1, read on the forward strand.
ATCCTGCTCTCCGATCCGGACGGCGCGACGTCGCTGGAGAAGCTCGACCTCGAGCACGCCGAGCGCCTGGGCGCCAACCTGCTCTCGGACCTGACGGTCAAGGACCTCATCGACCTCGACGCCTGCACCGAGTGCGGGCGCTGCGAGGAGGTCTGCCCCGCCTTCGCGTCGGGCAAGCCGCTCTCGCCGAAACGCCTGATCCTCGACCTGCGCGAGCATGCGCACCTGAGGCCCCAGGAGCCGCTGACCGCGGCGATCAAGGACGAGACGCTCTTCGCCTGCACCACCTGCCGCGCGTGCATGGAGGCGTGCCCCGTCGACATCGAGCACGTGCCCAAGATCGTCGGCATGCGCCGCTTCCGCGTGATGGAGGAGGGCGAACTGCCCTCCGGCCTCGCCGAGGCGGTGCAGGGCATCGAGGAGCGCGGCCATCCCTTCCGCGGCGCCCAGTCGAGCCGCACCAGCTGGATGGAGGGGCTGCCGATCCGCGAATGGCAGCCTGGCGAGGCGTGCGAGACCCTGCTCTGGGTCGGCTGCGCCGGCGCCTTCGACCCGCGCGCCCAGAAGGTGGCCAGAGCGCTGGCGCAGCTCCTGCTGGCGATGGGTGAGGACGTCAAGGTGCTCGGCCGACGCGAGAGCTGCACGGGCGATCCCGCGCGCCGAGCAGGACAGGAGTATCTCTACCAGATGCAGGCCGAGGAGAACGTCAAGACCCTCACGGAGGTGGCGCCGAAACGCATCGTCACGATGTGCCCGCATTGCCTGCACCAGCTGCGCGACGAGTACCGGGCCTTCGGCGCCGACTTCCTCGTCGTGCACCACAGCGAATACCTGCAGACGGCGCTCGTCACCGGAAGGTTGAAGACGGCGGCCGGCGGCCGGCGCATCACCTACCATGACCCCTGCTACCTCGGCCGCTACGAAGGCGTCTTCGCGGCGCCCCGCGAGGTCCTGAAGGCCGCGGGCGGCGACCTCGTGGAGATGGCCCATCACGGCCGCGATTCGTTCTGCTGCGGCGCTGGCGGCGGCTGGGCCTTCCGCGAGGAAGGTGCGCCGCGGGTCAACCGGCTGCGCGCGAAGGAGGCGGTGGAGACCGGCGCTGAGGTCGTCGCGACCGGCTGTCCGTTCTGCCTCAGCATGCTGACGGACGGCGTCAAGGCGGAGGGCGGCGGCGAGGTGGAGGACATAGCTGAGATCCTCTGGGCGCAGGTTGCACCCGAGGTGACGGCACAAGGCTGAAGGGAGTGAGTGGCCTTGGTGCTCGCGACCGCTCAGGAGCAGAGTCCCTGGCTCAGGCACCTCGAGTATCCCGACCTCGCGATCTGGCAGGTGCTTGAACGGACGGCGCAGCGCTTCCCCGATCGCCCCGCCTTGCGCTTCTTCGGCCGCCGCACGACCTACAGGGCCCTCCTGGCGGCCGTGGAGCAGTTCGCGCGCGGCCTCGCGGCCGCGGGCGTCAGGCCCGGCGACCGGGTGGCGCTCGTGCTGCCGAACGCGCCGCAGATGGTGATCGCCTACTACGGGGCCCTGCGCGCCGGCGCCGTCGTGGTGCCCACGAACCCCCTCTACACGCCGCGCGAGTTCGGCGTGCAGATGCGTGACGCGGAGCCGCGCGTCGTGGTCGCCCTGGACCTCGTGGTCGGGCGCCTCAAGGACGAGATCGGCGACGCGACGCTCGTCACGACGCGCATCCGCGACTACCTGCCGCCGCTGCTCGGCTTCCTGCAGGGGCTGCGCGAGAAAGCCCCGGACATGCCCGCGACGGCGCTGCCGCTCGAGCGGGTGCTCGCCATGGGCGGCGCGGCGCGGCTGCCGGGGCCCGCGGCGGCGGACGAGGTCGCTGTGCTGCAGTACACCGGCGGCACGACAGGCGTGCCCAAGGCGGCCATGCTCTCGCACCGCAACCTGGTGGCGAACGCGATGCAGGCGGAGGCGTGGATGCCGAGCTACCAGGCGGGACAGGAGCGAGTCCTCGCCGTCCTGCCCTTCTTCCACGTCTTCGGCATGAGCGTCGCGCTGAACCTCGGCATCCTGACCGGCGCCGAGATCGATCTCGTGCCGCGCTTCAATCCCGAGGAGACGGCGAAGGAAGTGCGCCGCTTCAAGCCGACGCTGTTTCCCGGCGCGCCGGCGATGTACCAGGCGGTGGCCGACTCGCCGCACGTCGAGCGTTGGAATATCCGCTCCGTCCGCTACTGCATCTCGGGTTCCGCGCCGCTGCCCGCGGAGCTGCAAGAGCGCTTCGAGCGTCTGACGGGGGGCGTGCTCGTCGAGGGCTACGGCCTGACGGAGGCCAGCCCCGTGACGCACTGCAACCCGCTGAGGGGCGAGCGGCGGTCGGGTACGGTCGGCAGGACCTTCCCGGATACCCTGCAGCGCATTCTGGACCCCGAGGACCCCACGCGGGAGCTCGGGCCCGGGGAGGTCGGGGAGCTTGCGGTCAAGGGGCCGCAGGTGATGCTCGGCTACTACAACCAGCCCGCCGAGACGGCCGCGGTGCTGCAGGACGGATGGCTGCGCACGGGCGACCTCGGCACGATCGACGAGGACGGCTTCTGCCGCATCGTGGACCGCAAGAAGGACCTCATCATCGTCAGCGGCTTCAACGTCTACCCGCGCGAGGTGGAGGAGGTTCTCCTGCGCCATCCGGGGGTGCGTGAGGCGGTGGTCGTCGGGGTGCCCGACGAGCGGCGCGGCCAGATGGTGCGCGCGGTCGTCGTGCCGTGGCCCGACAGAAGGCCGACGGAGGAGGAGCTCCACGCGTATTGCCGCGAGCGCCTCGCCGGCTACAAGACGCCTCGCCAGTTCGAACTCAGGGAGGAGCTGCCCCGCACGGCGATCGGCAAGGTGCTGCGTCGGGTGCTGGTGGCGGAGGCGACCGAGCAGAAGAAGGAGGAGTAGCGTTGGCAACAGTCATTCTCAGTGCCAAGCGGACACCTGTAGGCAGTTTCGGCGGCGCCCTGCGCGACGTGCACGCGACCGGACTCGGCAAGGTGGCGGGGGCGGCCGCGATCGAGGCCGCCGGCATCAAGGGAGAGCAGATCGACGAAGTCATCTTCGGCTCGGGCGGCATGCCGATCGCCGAGGCGAACCTCGGTCGGCAGGTGGGCCTCGCGCTCGGCCTGCCGGTCGAGGTGCCGGCCTTCACGGTGCAGCGCAACTGCGCCTCGGGCATCCAGGCGATCGTCTCGGGTGCGCAGCAGATCGCGCTCGGCGAGGCCCGGCTCGTGCTCGCGGGCGGCGCGGAGAGCATGTCCACGGCGCCGTACCTGCTCTACGGGGCGCGCTGGGGCATGCGCCTGCGGCATGGCGAGGTGCGCGACGGCATCTGGGAGGGCCTCACCGACTACTACACCGGCATGGTGATGGGCGAGACGGCCGAGATCCTGGCGGACGACTACGACATCTCGAGGCGCGAGATGGACGAACTCGCGGTGCAGAGCCACCAGAAGGCGTTCAAGGCCAGCCGCTCGGGCATCTTCAAGGACGAGATCGCCGCGGTGGAAATCCCCTCGAAGCGGGGCGAGGCGGAGGTGCTGCGCCAGGACGAGGGCATCCTGGCGGGCCTCTCGGTGGAGCGGCTGGCGACCGCGCCGGCGACGTTCCGCAAGGGGGGCCGGGTGACCCCGGGCAACTCCTCGCCGCTCAACGACGCGGGCGCCGCGACCGTGCTGGCGGACGAGGACTGGGCGCGTTCCGAGGGACTTAGGCCCCTGGCCCGCATCGTCAGCTACGCCTTCGTCGGCCTCGACCCGAAGCGCATGGGCCTCGGCCCCGTCGGGGCGACGCGCAAGGCCCTGCAGCGGGCCGGGCTCGAACTCAAGGACATCGGTCTGATCGAGATCAACGAGGCCTTCGCGGCGCAGTACCTCGCCGTCGAGCGCGAGATGCAGTGGGACCGCAGCATCGTCAACGTGAACGGCGGCGCCCTGGCGCTCGGCCACCCGATCGGCGCGACCGGCGTGCGGCTCGTCACGACGCTCGTGCACGAGATGCGCCGGCGGGGCGTGCGCCTCGGCCTCGCGACGCTCTGCGTCGGCGGCGGCCAGGGAGCCAGCGTGATCCTGGAGGTGACGGACTGATGTACGTCTTCAAGGCGGCGGTGATCGGCGCCGGCACGATGGGCGCGGAGATCGCGCAGGTGATCTCGCTCTCCGGGCTGCCGGTCATCCTGAAGGACGTCGACGCAAAGCAGCTCGAGCGCGGCCTGAAGCACATCAAGGGCATCTACGCCCGCCGCGTGCAGCGCGGCCGCATGACGGAGCGCGAGGCCGAGGACCACTTCGCGCTCGTGACGGGCCAGCTCGACTACCAGGGCTTCTCCGATGTCGACCTGGCGATCGAGGCCGTACCCGAGAAGCTCGACCTCAAGCGCTCGGTGCTGCGGGAGATCGAGGCGAACCTGCCGCGCACGGCCATCATCGCGACGAACACGTCCGCCCTGCCGGTGAGCGAGATCGCCGAGGGCCTCGAGAAGCCCTCGCGCTTTCTCGGCCTGCACTTCTTCTTCCCGGCCTCCGTCATGCGGCTGGTCGAGGTGATCGGCGGCCAGGCGACGGATCAGGAGACGATCGATTCCGGCGTCGAGTTCGTGGAAGGCATCCGCCGCATCCCGGTCCGCGTCAAGGAGTGCCCGGGCTTTCTGGTCAACCGCGTCCTGATGGCGGGCCTCGCGGAGGTGTTCCGCGCCGAGCGGGACCTCGGTCTCGAGCCCGCGCGGATCGACGCGGCGGTGGCCGCCTCGGGCCTCGCGCCCATGGGCCCGTATGCCCTGGCCGACGCGCTCGGCCTCGATATCGCCCAGGAGGTGTCGCAAACGCTGCAGGCCGCCTACGGCGAACGCTTCGCCCTCGGCGAGCGCATCGCCGGACTGATCGCAGAAGGCAAGCGCGGAGCCAAGAGCGGCCAGGGGTTCTACACCTACACAGGCTGAGGAGGCCGTAAAGATGGCAGACGAGAAGGAGCAGGAACTTCTGGACCGCTTCCGCTACGCGGTGCTGCTAGAGGCAGTGCGCTGCCTCGACGAGGGCGTCTCGAGCGCGCGCGAGATCGATATCGCGATGCGCGCCGGGGCGGGCCTGCCTGAAGGCCCCCTGGCGGCGGCCGACAAGACAGGACTCGACGCGGTATTGAAGCGCCTCGAGGAACTCGAGGCACGCTGGGGCGAGCGCTTTGCCCCGCCGCGGCGCCTGAGGGATCTGGTGCAGGCCGGGCGCACGGGCGTCGCGGTGGGGAGGGGCTTCCTTGAGTACTGAGATGGTGCGCGTGACCAGGGAGGGCCCGGTTGCGACCGTGCAGCTCAGCCACCCGCCTGTGAACGCCATCTCGCAGGACGTCCTCGAGGGGCTGCTCGAGAGCTTCCGCGCCCTGCAGCAGGACGAGACGGCACGGGTGGTGGTCCTGACGGGGGAGGGCGCCATCTTCTCCGCAGGTGCGGATCTGGCGTCTGCCGCCCAGACCGGGCCGCTGCCCCTGATGCGCCGCGGGCGCGAGGCCTACCAGGAGCTCTGGGGCTTCCCGAAGCCGGTGATCGCGGCCGTGAACGGCCTCTGCGTCGGCGGCGGGCTTGAGCTCGCCCTGCTGGCGGACCTGCGCATCTGCGCCCAGAGCGCCCGCTTCGGCCAGCCGGAGATCAACCTCGGCATCATCCCGGGCTGGGGCGGCACGCAGCGCCTGCCCGCGGCCATCGGCCAGCAACGCGCGACGGAGCTCATCCTGAGCGGCCGGCTGATGCGGGCGGAGGAGGCGGAGGCGGCGGGGCTCGTGCTGAAAAGCTATCCGGACGAGGAACTGAGGGACCAGGCGCGCAACCTGGCGCGGCGCCTGGCCGAGAAGCCACCGCTGGCGCTCGCGGCCGCCAAGGCGGCCCTGCGCACCTGGGCCGAGGCGGGGCCGGTGGCCGGCCACAGGAGCGAGGGCGAGGCGATGGAACGCCTGACCCAGACCCAGGATGCGGCCGAGGGCGTCATGGCGTTCCTGCAAAAGCGCAGGCCGCAGTTCACCGGGCGCTAGGCAGAGGGGGAGCGGAGCCGCCGGGCTCCGCTCCCTTCGCGCGGTGGGCTCAACTGGAGCGGGCCGCCGGGGCCGCCGGGGGCTTCGGCTGGGGATAGTGGACGTGCCAGAAGAGGTAGCGCGTCGTGCGGTCCCAGCCGAGATCCCAAGGCACGTGGAAGCGGTCGCTGGTGTGCGTGTCGACGAGCGCGACGCCACGGTCGTCGAAGGCGACCACCATGCCCGTATGGACGGCCTTGCCGCGCTCGATGTACGTGATGAGATCGCCGACCTCGAGGGCGTGCGCGGCGCCCTGGGGGAAGCGCTGGCTCGGACGGGTCACGTCGACGAAAGGCCCGCGGGCGAAGATCTCGGCCCGCCCGGAGCCGTCGAGGTAGTCCCGCAGGCCCTCGGCGTTGGACCACGCGCGGCTGCCTTCGCCGCGCCGGCGGTCGTAGCTCCAGCTGCCGCTCTCGCGCAGCCCGCCAGCCCTCAGGGCCTGCGAGATGAAGTTCGTGCAGTCGCCGCCGTCGCCGTTGTAGTTGTTGTAGTGGCTGTTGTAGAGACCGTGGTTGCCGCAGCCCGGTGCCGCGCCGCAGTACCGGTCGGCATAGGCGGCCGCACCCTGGCCGGAGGCGTCCAGGGCCTTCGCCTCCGTGGAACCGATGGCGGCCGCGCCGACGTCGGGCGTCGCCGGCTGGGGGATGCGCGTATCCTGATCGAGCGGGTCCGTGAAGTAGTCGGCGCGGATATACCAGCGCCCGCCCTCGCGCACGAGGAAGTAGTCGTGGCGCACACCGAGGCCGAAGCGGTGCACCACGTTGTCGTCATTGTGGCGGTAGGTGTAAGCCTCCGACACGACGGCGAAGACCTGCACGCGATCCGGTGTGCGGAACGTGATGTGCGGCGTGCGCAGCGACACCGCGACGGATGTGACCTGAAGACCCCTGGCGTCCACCCAGGCGCGGAGGAAACTCTGACGCTCCTTGGCTTCCTCGCGCGCGTCGCGCGAGGGGGCTCCGGGCAGGAAGACGGCGGCGAGCCGCCGGTCGTCCCCGGACAGAATCGCCTCGTCCTCCTGGCGGACGAGGGCTGTCAGGGTGTCTTTGACGACCTGCTCCTCGGGCGTCAGGGGCGTGAAGGCGGCCGCGGCGTGCGGCTGCGGCACGAGGGAGAGGCTCGCGAGAAGCAAAAGGAGCTGTAGTTGTCGCTGCATCATGCCCGTTAGCCTGTCGCCAAGGACCTGGCGCGAGCCTGGGAAATGGGCCTAGAGGTGCCGGTTTGCAGCACCCGTGCAGACGCCCGCCAGCCCCGGAGCGGCGAGCGGGCGTCGGGCGGCCAGGATCAGAAGTGGAGCGCGGCGCCGAGCACGCCGACGAGTCCGACGAGCCAGCAGTAATAGGCGAAAGGCCGCAGGGCGTCGCCCTGGCGCTGACGGAAGTAGCGCGTGAGGAAGGCGACCGAGAAGTAGGCCACGATGGCCGCGATCACGCCGCCGAGGACGGCGAGCGGCAGCATGCCCGGCGCGATGCTCTTGGCGGTCAGCTTGGGCACCTCCAGCACGCCGGCGCCAAGGATGACGGGGAAGGCGAGCAGGAAGGCGTAGCGTGCCGCCTCGGACGTCTTGAGGCCGTAGGCGAGGCCCGCAACCATGCTGGCGCCGTCGCGCGAGATGCCGGGGATCAGCGCGGCCGATTCGGCAAGTCCGACGACGATCGCCTCGCGCCAGCCGATGTCCTTCAGTGTCTTGTGGCCGCCCCGGCGCGTGCGGCCGCCGACGTAGAGGACGACACCGTTGACGATCAGCATCACCGAGGCAAGCGCGAGCGAGCCGAACAGCGACTTGAAGAAGCTCTCCAGGAAGAAGCCGAGGAAGATGGCCGGGATCGTGCCGACGAGCAGCAGGTCGAAGAGATGGCGGTTGGCCTCCACGTCGTCGCCGCGCCCGAAAATGCCTCGGATGACGTCGATCCAGTCGCGCCAGAAGAAGACCAGCAGGGCAACGGCCGTGCCGAGGTGGAGCACGACGACGAAGGGCAGGAAGGTCGGGCCGGTCTGGTTGAGATGCCAGCCCAGAAGCCGCGGGATGATCACGTTGTGGCCGACGGAACTGATCGGGAAAAGCTCCGTCAGGCCCTGGATGATGGCAAGAACGACGACCTCGATCGCGTGCAGGCGAAATCCTCCTCCATGCTGCCGTTAGCTTGCACCATTGGATGCTTTTTCGTGCGGCCTTGGCGGGGGACCTGCCCCTTTGCGGCCATCTCAGGGAACCTTAACATGGCCATCCCGCCTAGGCGCGCAGGGCACGCCGTTGCATGTGGCGAGCCCAAGCCCCCGCAGCGCGGCCCATTGGCCTTATACTGAAACGTATGGACAACTACGCTGCCTCGGGACCGACGCCGCTCAACGCCGCGCAGCAGGAGGCCGTGTCGCACGGTCAGGGACCGCTTCTGATTCTTGCCGGCGCGGGCTCCGGCAAGACGCGCGCCCTCACAGAGCGCCTTGCATTCCTGATCGAGAGCGGTCAGGCGCGGCCAAGCGAGATCCTGGCCATCACGTTCACGAACAAGGCCGCGCAGGAGATGCGCGACCGCGTCGCAAAGCGTGTGCCGGCCGCTGCCGACCGCCTGTGGATCATGACCTTCCACCAGGCGTCGGCGCGCATCCTGCGCCGCGAGGCGGAGCGGATCGGCTATCCGCGCGACTTTGCGATCTACGACACGCAGGATCAGCTGCAGGTGCTGCGCGAGGTCCTGAGGCGCCTCAACCTCGACGACAAGCGCTACCCGCCCGCAGGCGTCCTGCACCGCATCTCGCAAGCCAAGAACGAGCTCTGGGACCCGGAGCGGCTGCGCAGTTCGGGCGGCTTCCACGAGGAGCAGGTCGCGAAGGTCTACACGGCCTACCAGGAGCGCCTGCATGAGCTGGGTGCCTTCGACTTCGACGACCTGATCGGCCGGGTCGTGGAGCTGCTCGAGGGAGACCCGGAGGTGCGCCAGCATTGGCAGGAGCGCTTCCGTCACCTGCTCGTCGACGAGTACCAGGACACGAACCTCGCGCAGTACCGCTGGGTGCGCGCCATGTCGGGAGAGCGGCGCAACATCGCCGTCGTCGGCGACCCGGACCAGTCCATCTACGGCTGGCGCGGCGCCGACATCCGCAACATCCTGGAGTTCGAAAAGGACTTCCCCCAGGCAAAAGTCGTGCTCCTGACGGAGAATTACCGCTCCACCGGCCGCATCCTGGCCGCGGCGAACGCCCTGATCAGGCCGAACCGTCTGCGCCGCGAGAAGGAGCTCTGGTCCAGTCTCGGCGAGGGCGATCCCATCCGGCTCGCGGTGACCGAGGACGACTGGCAGGAGAGCGAGCTCGTGGCCGGCCGGATCGAGGACCTGCGGCGCGAGGGCAAGCCCTTGAGCGAGATCGCCGTGCTCTACCGCACCAACGCGCAGTCCCGCAGCCATGAAGAGGCCCTGATCCGCCATGGCATCCCCTATCGGCTCGTGGGTGGCCTGCGCTTCTACGAGCGGCTGGAGATCAAGGACCTGCTCGCGTATCTGAGGCTCGTGCACAGCGGGCGCGACGACCTCGCGTTCCGTCGCGCGCTCTCGGCGCCCAAGCGCGGGCTCGGCCCGCAGACGCTGCAGCGCATCGAGGAGGTTGCGGCGCACGAGCACCAGAGCCTGCTTGTTGCAGCCGATAGCGTCCGTCAGGAGCTGCCCAGGCGCAAAGGTGAGCAGCTCGAGGCGTTCCTCGGCCTGATCGCCGAGATGCAGGCGGCGAAGGGTGAATGGCCGCTGTCCCGGCTCGTGGCCGAGATCGCGGAGCGCTCCGGCTACCTGCCGGCGCTGCGCCTGGAGGGGACGATCGAGGCCCAGAGCCGCATCGAGAACGTCGAGGCCTTGATCAGCCGCGCGCGCGAGGCGGAGTCCGAGGCGGCGCCGCGGGTATCGGAGCTCGGCGAGATCGAGGCCGAGGCGGACGTGCTCGGCGACTTCCTTGCGCGCGTCGCGCTCCTGAGCGATGTCGACGAGGCCGAGGCACCGACGGGCAAGGTAACCGTGATGACGCTGCACGCGGCCAAGGGCCTCGAGTTCGACGTCGTCTTCCTGACAGGACTCGAGGAGGGACTCCTGCCCCATGCCCGCGCGGTGTTCGAGGAGCGCGAGATGGAGGAGGAGCGGCGGCTCTTCTACGTCGGGGTGACGCGTGCCCGGCTCGAGCTCTGGCTGACGCGCGCCCTGCGGCGCCAGCGCCGCGGCGAGACCGTGCCGAGCGTCGCCTCGCGGTTCCTTGCCGACCTGCCGCCGAGCGTCCTGCAGGAGGTGGTGCCGAAGACGGGCCAGGAGCATCTCCTGCCGCCGCATCGGCCCCTGCGGGCCGCAAGCTACCTTGGACGCCCGAGCGCCGACGTGGGGCCCGGCGACCGGGTGCGCCACCAGCAGTTCGGCGAAGGCACCGTCGTGCAGGTGAAGTCGAACGGCGACGACACCGAGGTCACCGTGGCGTTCGCCGGAGCAGGGCTGCGACGGCTGCTGCTGCGTTACGCGGGACTTGAGAAGGTGGTGGGCTGATGGACGAGGCCGAGCGCATCGCGGAACTGCGCGATACTCTCAGCCGTTTTGTCCGGGCGTACTTCGTCGAGGACCAGCCTGAGGTTTCGGACGCCGTCTACGACAGCCTGATGCGCGAACTTGTGGAGTTGGAGGCGCGGCATCCCGAACTCTCCGATCCGAAGTCGCCAAGCCAGCGCGTCGGCGGCGCGCCGCGCGGCGATTTCCGCTCGGTCAGCCACGAGCCGCCGCTGCTGTCCCTGATGAACGCGATGGACCAAGACGAACTGCGGGCGTTCGACCGACGCATCGCGCAGGCCGCGGGGGATGGCCTCGCGGGGCCAGCGGGTCCCTACGTGGTCGAACCGAAGATCGACGGCCTGACGGTTGTCCTGCACTACGAGAACGGGCGCCTGCGGCTCGCGGCGACGCGCGGCGACGGGCAGACGGGCGAGGACGTGACACCGAACCTGATGGCGATCGCCGCCGTGCCGAAGGAGCTGCGCCAGGGCGCGCCTGAGCGGCTCGAGGTGCGGGGCGAGGTCTACCTGCCGGTCGCCAGCTTCGAGGCCCTGAACCAGGCGCGCGAGGCCGAGGGCAGGCCGCTCTTCCAGAACCCGCGCAATGCCGCGGCGGGCTCGCTGCGCCAGCAGGACCCGCGCGTCACGGCGAGCCGGGGGCTGGGCGTCTTCTGCTACGAACTGCGCAGCGGCGCCACGCCGGGACGGCAGAGCGAGGCGCTCGAGCTGCTGGCCGCGTGGGGACTGCCCGTCAACCCGCTCCGCTGGTCCTGCCGGGGGATCGAGGACGTGATCGCCGTGACGGAGGAGTTCGCGCCGCGGCGGGACAGCCTCGCTTACGCGGTGGACGGACTGGTCGTCAAGCTCGACGACCTGGAGCTGACGCGGCGCCTGGGTGCGACCCAGAAGGCGCCGCGGGCCCAGATCGCCTTCAAGTTCCCGGCCGACGAGGCGGCGACGACGCTGCTCGACATCGAGGTGCAGGTCGGGCGGACAGGCGCCCTGACCCCGACCGCCGTGCTGTCGCCGGTGCGCCTGGCGGGTACGACGGTCCAGCGCGCGTCGCTGCACAACGAGGACCTCATCCGCCAGAAGGACATCCGCATCGGCGACCTGGTGCGGGTGCGCAAGGCGGGCGAGATCATCCCCGAGGTCATCGGCATCGTGCCCGGGGAGGGACACGACGCCCGCCCGCCCTACGCCTTTCCGACCGTCTGCCCCGTCTGTGGCGCGCAGGCGCTGCGGCTGGAGGGCGAGGCGGTCCGGCGCTGCAGCAATCCGAGCTGTCCGGCGAAGCTGCGCGAGTGGCTGCTGCACCTCGGCAGCCGCGTGGCCCTCGACATCGACGGCCTCGGTCCCAAGACGGTGGACATTCTGCTCGAGACGGGCCTCGTACATCAGCCGGAGGACCTGTTCCGACTGACGCTCACCGATCTCGAAGGATTGCCGCGCCTCGGCGCGAAGTCTGCGGGCAAGCTGGTCGCCGCACTGCAGGCGGCCAGGGCGCGGCCCCTCGACCGCCTGCTCGTCGCGCTCGGCATACCGCATGTCGGCGAGCGGTCCGCGCAGGCCCTGGCGGAGCGCTTTGGCAGCCTCGACGCCATCGCCTCGGCAAGCCTCGGGGACCTGGCGGAGGTGGTGGGGATCGGCGAGACGACCGCGACCGAGATCGAGCGCTTCATGATGGGCCCTGTCGGGCAGCGTCTGCTCCGCTCGCTGGCGGAGCTCGGCTTCCGGCCCGAGGCCCCCGCCCGCACGGCGTCAGGTTCGCTCGACGGCGAGGTTGTGGTCTTCACGGGTCGGCTCTCCCGTCCCCGCAGCGAGGCGCAGGCGATCGCCCGCAGTTGCGGTGCGGTCGTTGAGTCCGACATCACCCGCCGAACGACCCTCGTGGTGGTGGGCGAAGAGGCCGGTCAGAAGCTGGAAAAGGCGCGCTCGCTTGGCATCCGGACAGTGAGCGAAGCGGAATTTGGAGCAGTGACCGGGGCTGGCTAAAGAAAGGGATTGACCTAGACCCGGCGAATAGTCCAATCTTGGTGTGATTTTTCGTTGTGCACTAGTTAAGGGGGAACAGGTTTGGCGGAGCTCCTAAGGGTTACGGACCTCCACACCGAATTCCCGACGGACGATGGGCTTGTCAAGGCTGTAGACGGAGTTTCGTTCTCGATTGACGAGGGCGAGACGCTCGGCATTGTGGGCGAGTCGGGCTGCGGCAAGAGCGTCACGGCCTTCTCCGTCATGCGGCTTCTGCAGCCGCCTGGCCGCATCGCCTCGGGATCCATCATGTTCCGTGGCCGTGACCTTGCCAAGATCAGCGATGTGGAAATGCGCCATCTCCGCGGTAATGAGATCTCGATGATCTTCCAGGAGCCGATGACGTCGCTCAACCCGGTCTACACGGTGGGCGACCAGATCGCGGAGACCTTGCTGATCCACCAGGACATCAGCAAGAAGGACGCGATGGACCAGACCGTCGACATGCTGCGGCGCGTAGGCATCTCGCTGCCTGAGCGGCGCGTGAACGAATATCCGCACCAGATGTCCGGCGGTATGCGCCAGAGGATCATGATCGCCATGGCGCTCGCCTGCAAGCCGAAACTTCTGATCGCGGACGAGCCCACGACGGCTCTCGACGTGACGATTCAGGCACAGATCCTCGAGCTCATGAAGGAGCTCAAGGACCAGTACGGCATGTCGATCCTCTTCATCACCCACGACCTCGGCGTTGTCGCCGAGATGGCGCAGCGCGTCGTCGTCATGTACGGCGGCCAGGTGGTGGAGGAGGCGGACGTCAAGACGCTGTACCGCCGGCCGTACCACCCGTACACGGAAGGGCTCTTGAACTCGATCCCGCGGCTTGACCAGCCGGCCGGTCGCCTGCACACCATCGAAGGCATCGTGCCGAATCCGCTCCATCTGCCACCCGGCTGCCGCTTCGCACCGCGTTGTCCCTACGCCGAGGAGCGCTGCAATGCGGCTCCGCCGGAGTTGATCGACGCAAGCGATGGCGCCGTGGCGCGCTGCATTATCCCGCCGGGCGAGCGCAGGGAGGTCGAGGCATCGTGAGCGAGCCGCTCGTTTCGGTCAGGAACCTGAAGAAGTATTTCCCGGTGCGCGGAGGTCTCTTCTCGACCGTACGCGCGCACGTGCACGCGATCGACGATGTCAGCTTCGACGTCTACCAGGGGGAGACGTTCGGCCTCGTGGGCGAGTCCGGTTGCGGCAAGACCACGACGGGCCGCGTCATGCTGCGCCTTGACGACGCGACGTCCGGCGACGTCCTCTTCGAGGGCAAGTCGATCTTCAAGCTCGGCCGCGAGG